>JAKIUW010000018.1 GCA_021647365.1 Cocleimonas sp.
CGATTGTTACAGCTTAATTTGTTTGAGAAGCGCGACCTTATGGCACTTCTTCGAGGTGATCCACCCAATAGAAAACAACATGACTTTAATCAAATGGTGATGTTATGAAGTTAACGGGACAGTAGTGCTATAAAGCACACCCCCCCACTTTTACATGGCTTATTTATGAAAGCCTGCTTTAAAGAAACTATTTAATCATCATGCCCTGCTGGGCTTGTATAACGATCATTCAACGTCTGTACAAATTCATCAATATCACTGCGTATGCCATCCATTTTTCGCTGGGTTCTATTACTCCAGCCAACTGGATTCTTTCTAAAAATGCTTCGCCACCAACGTGTGTGTTTTCTAAAAGCACTTGAGATATTTCCATATGGGTCATCGGTGCTAAGCTTTTTAGCAACACCATTAACTAATTTACTGCGTATCAATTGATGAAGCAAATAAGCAAATAAAGCAGCTCCCCCTATAGCAGCTAAGCCAAGCCATTTGTTTTGCTGAAATACTCCCAGCCAAGGGGGATTAAATGTAAAGCCTTGCCAATATCCTGCGATTACACTTAAAACAATCAAGCCTACAATTAAAGGAATGAATATAACTAAATCCGTAATGATGACGCGCTTCTTCCAGCGCTTCATTGCCATTTGGATTTGTGGAACTGCTTGTTGCTCTATCTGATTTGAAAGTGACTCCATGCTTCCAATGATGCGGTAGACACGCTCGATATTAATACCTTCCATGCGTTTTGTGATTTCAGCATAATCATTATTTCTCTTGCTGACATAACGATCCCAGACTGATTGGTTTTCTACTGGCACAGCTAAATCTTCATTAAAGATCACGTGAAATCTACCTGAACTTAGTCCACTTTGTACCAGTGATTTTTGCCACGCTGCAACAATATCTTCCATATTGTCATCTTGTGCCGAAGTATCTATTTGATTAAGAATAAACAAAAACTTACTGCTGTCATTGCGTTTTTGAGAGCCTTTTACCAAGTGCTCAAGCGTATCTTGCATCGCACCTGGTTCAGGGTGTCTTGCATCAAATAAAACCAAGACTAAATCGGATAGATCAATGATATGGTCAGTGATTTTTAGCGTAGCTTTTCGTTGCTCATCCGCATCAAAGCCAGGGGAGTCTATAATAATTTTTCCGCGTAGTTGCTCACTCGGCACGGCTTTCATTTGCAGATAGTTATCTATACGGGAGCCTTCGCCTTGTGTAACGTTCTCAATATCCTCACTGATTTGATAGAAGGGAAAACGTGGGTCTCCATCCAAAGCAATACCAGGCAATGTGCGTGTTTCTGAATCACTACTGTAAGTCATCACCGTAAAACGATCATCTACTGCTTGGTTTCCTGTATTTTGCACATCCAAGCCAAGGTAGGAATTTATAAAACTAGATTTACCTGCTGAGAAAGTGCCTAAAACAGAAACCAATGGCCACCATGATATTTGAGTGGCATAAGATGCATCACCATCCAACAAGCCCATTTTTTGTGACACTTTATCAAGCTGACGGTAACGACCTACAACAGAGACCAGTATAGGGTTTTCTCTTTCAAGATGTTCCTGCAATCGCTCTAAACGATTTTGCATTCTATTAGCAGAATTCATTACGGAACCTCTTTATCTATTTTAGTCTGGGAGTATTGCTTTTGTATTAGCTCACAAATTAATTTAATGAAGCCGTACCCGTTGAAATTGGGTTTAATGAATCAACAACTGAACCTTGCCCGCCATCGGTCGCTAATGGCTGCACAGGAATATCCAATGGAATAGGAATATAGTTAGGTATTGGTGCCTGTATCGGCATGTTCATATTTCCATAACCCGGCTGTTGATACTCTTGTTGGTACACTGGTGGAGAGAATTGCGAACGAGGAAGGGGTGCTCTCGACCCCTGAAAAGGCATACTCTGATCATCCTTCCAAGGTAAAAAACTATTCATAAAGCTAAGTGGCGTAGAAATATTCTTATTCATACTCCAAAAATCACGCTGCATATTGTTTGTTGAAGCAGCCATATCATAAATAGCTGGTTTCATTCCAGTAATAGAATCCGACATTTCTGATGTAGTATTTGTCATCTTGCCTATATCACTTGTCATATTTGCTGTTGAGCTACTTAGACTATCCATCGTTCCAGACATATGATTCATAGTGCCTGCAATAGTATCCATATTTGTTTCAATTGAACCACTCATTCCTACAAATGTATCAGCCATTCGACGAACATCTGAAGTTAATGAGAATATGAGGTAGAAACCAAAAGCCGCAAGAATAAAAAAAGCAACCATTGCGGGGTACACCAACATCTGCATTCTTTTTGTCGATGCATCCGCCTTTTTCTCAAACTCTTGAAGTTCGCTTTCTAACTCAAGAATATAATCTCGATGTAGTTCGCTCTTAGCCATTTTATATACCTTTCAATGTTGTGAGAGCTTTACACGAGAGAAACATAACGGATATAACATACTTTAATACTTCAATTTTTTCTTAATAACCGAAGGATTACGCTATTTTTCTCTCGCCATACTCTCGTGCAAAGCACTCATTGTACTAATATCAGTTACTTTTTTAACTGAATCTGCTTATGTATTTTTGCTGCTCTATCGGGATAGAATAAACCAATAAACCCAACCATATTGGCCACTCTCTCTTTACCACCTTGCTCTATCATTGGTATCGCTATCTCCGAATAAAGTTCAGCCGCTTTTTTAGGATATCCTTGTCTCCAATAAACATTACCTAACTCACCTCGGTGCTCAAGTACTTTAGGCTCCACTTCAATTAACTTTTCATAAATCTGAGCAGCTTCATCCAAACCATTATTCCAATAAGCTTCTCTCGCCATCAGTAGCATTTCTTCTGTTGTTGATTGCCCAAGATCAGCTGTTGAAGTTGAATTTAAGACGCTACCTTTATCTGACTTAGGCTCTTGTATTTTCGCATCATCAGCCTCTGAAAACTCACTAAAAGGAGGTTTTTTAGATGAAATTTTGGCTTTATCATCATATTCAATTCCTTCTTTCTTTCCACTCTTTGAGTCTATAGATGTAGCAACCTGGTCTTGATTTCCTGTTATAGATGTTTTAACTACAGGTTTAGAAATTATTTTCCCATCCGTTAGCTTATTATTTATATCTGCTTTAACTTCTTCAAAAACTTCATTTACAGAGCTATCTTTTTTTACCGTGGTAGCATCACCTTTCTGACTACCCGAACCAAAGGTCAGCAATATAGCTATTCCACCTAATACCCATGTTGCAATAATAGGATGACCCATTAACCATCGAACAATGTACATTCAAAACTCCCTTTTTAAACTAAATACTTATTACTGCATATTATATACAATATTTAAATAACTATAGATTAATATAATGCTTGGCCTAGTTCTTCCAGCTCAGTGGCAGCTTTTGATCGAGGATCCATTTCAAATACAGCCATTCCTTCACTGAAAGAACGTCTATAGGCTGTTCGTTGATAAAGTCTTTGTTTCAGCATGTTAATTCCATCTAAACCATCTAATGCTTCAAAGGCATCATCCGTCTCACGCACAGCTATATGTGTATCAGAACGATTCATAAAACCAATTATTTCAGGCTTAGCGCCACTCTTTCGTACCTTGGCAATTAGTTTCAAAAAACGCTGAGTTGACCAAACATCGGCCTGACTTGGCGCAACAGGTATCAAAATACGGTCAGCTCTTTGAATCGCCGCATTCATGGCCTCTCCATCTGAAAGACCTATATCAACAATAACTTCTGTATGCTTTCCTTCACTACCTAACTGACTAACAAAATGCTGGGGCTCTAATGCTGGCACATATCCATCTTCTGTTCTTATTTCCAACGCATCGGTTATCGTAGCTTGAGGATCGAGATCATAAATAGAAACATGAACATTTCGTCTTGTCGCTACCCAAATTGATAGATTAAAAGCCACCGTGCTTTTCCCCGTGCCTCCTTTTAGATTACCCACTACAGTTATCATTAATTATTATCCTTTTTAGGTAAGTTTTTTTGTGTCAAAGGCTTATTAGCAGGTGTAGATACCCAGTAGTTTGGCATTGGAGTAGGAACTCTATTAAAAACTGGCATTTGAGGAACAACAATATTTGATGGCATCATGGGTACAGGTACATACATATACTGCGGCACAGGATAACTCCAACCAAAATTATTGTTACTCATCACTGCTTCATTATTATTTGGGGCGACTCTTAAATTATTAAACCTTAAATCGGCACCTTGTCCTTTTTGCGACCAAATAGGGATATTTGGAGAACTCATCGCTGGTATCTGACCATTATACTGAGAAGAGAAAGGCATACTTTTATTTAAACTTGGGATCTCTCCTCCTGATGGAGGCATATGTGTTTTTTGGATCAGCTTTGGCGTAACAGGTTGTTCCATA
Organism: Cocleimonas sp.; assembly: GCA_021647365.1. Classification (GTDB taxonomy): domain Bacteria; phylum Pseudomonadota; class Gammaproteobacteria; order Thiotrichales; family Thiotrichaceae; genus Cocleimonas. Next base: position 4,427 of record JAKIUW010000018.1, read on the forward strand.
TTCCCAAATGAAGGTTTTAATCGGGATAATAACGGGGCTACAGGAGGTTTCAATTCTGCCTTAGCTCCTACATTATTTTTAGGTTGCACAGGTCTGGCTTTCAAAGTCAAAGAGTCCACTGGACTCGTAGGCGTCTGTACTTTATGAGCAGCTTGCGTTGGAGCTTTAGGAGCTATCGGTGACTTTTTTTGTTGATAACTTGCCGACAGTTCTTCATTCAAAAAAGGTCCTGGAGGAGGAGGAGCAAGCATTGCATCCTTTTTAATTTCAGCAATACTGCTTTCTGATAATAAAATCATTCCCGATGCGATCACTGTTGCCACAACGACGGTTAGTGTGCCTTTATGCAATGTACTCATTTAAATCACCCGTTATATATCTTTCTTCAAGCGTATACCTCTACGCTTTGATTTAGGCTTATTAGTCTGCTTTACATCAGCCTGTATTGCTTTTGGTTTAGCTGTTGCCTTTGGTTTAGCTGTGGTTTTCAACTTAGTAATTGCTTCTGATTTTTCTATTGCAGATTCTATTTCTTTTTGTGCTTTTCTAGGTTTTCGCGGTGATGGCACCCACTCTTCCTTCTCTACTTTACTTGACTTTTTAGATGGCTTAGGAGGAGATGGCGTCCAATCATCATCATCTTTACTACCTCTATTGAAAGCCCACCCCATTAATCCTTTTACGCCTGAAACCAATAAACCTGAAACCGTAATCACAACACCAAACACTGTTGAGAAAATACTTTTAAGTGTATCAAAAGATGAGCTATCAGAATCATCATCGCTACTATCAATCACATCTGAGGCCGGCTTGTTATCAGGGTTAAAATCAGGAGGAACAATAGAGTTTCCATCACCATCAATACACAATGCCCTCCCAGCACTAATACAACCGAGAGGAATTACAATCAAAGTAAGTAATGTTGAAATCAATCCACCAAACACCAATGATACCGCCATTCCTTTAAATATAGGATCGGTAATAATAACCAACGAACCTCCAATTAATGCAAAGGCCGTAATAGCAATAGGGCGTGTTCTTGCCTCACATGAATGTATTGCTGCATCAACAACACTCATACCCTGTTGCAATACCGCATTTTTGGTGAAGTCAACCAGCAATATTGAGTTTCTTACCACAATACCCGCCAAGGCTATAAAACCAATCATCGAGGTTGCTGTAAAATCTGCCCCCCAAAGCCAATGACCAGGAATAATACCTATTAATGTTAAAGGTATAGGTGCAATAACAATTGCTGGTAAAATAAAGTTTCCAAACAAACCTACAATAAGCATATAAATCAATACCAATGCTGCCATAAAGGCAATACCCATATCACGGAATGTTTCAAAAGTAACAGTCCACTCACCGCCCCACTCAAAATTAGTTTTCTCGGCAGTATCTTCTCGACCAAACCAAGCACCACCCGTAACAACCGTTCCATCTGGTGCTTTATAGCCCTTGCCATCATTAGCTTTTGCCAATATATCTTGCACCTGAAACATACCATAAACAGGTGCCGCCAAATCACCTACTGTTTCCGCTGTAACAAATTCCACTGCTCGTAAGTCTTTATGATAAATAGGCTCATCTGCTTTTTCTTTCACAAATCTTCCTAATTCTGCCAGCGGGAGGGTTTTACCCATGCGATTAGTCACAGGTAATTGTATCAAACGATTAATTTGTGAACGCGCACTTAAAGGCACTTGCATAACAATCGGTGTTGGATTAATTAGTGCATTTCTTTTGATATCACCCAAAATAAAGCCACCCATTGCCATTTCCAATGTAGTATTAATATCTTCTACAGTAATACCGTTTCGTTGTGCTTTAGCTGCATCTACTTTGAAGCGCAAAATATCATGAGGATCTTCCAAGAAATTATCCACATCACCTAAATTAGGCGCCTCCTCAAATGCTTTAGTTATATCCCTTGCAACTTGCCTACGTGTTTCAGCACTTGGCCCATATATTTCAGCAACCACCGATTGTAAAACAGGGGGCCCTGGAGGCATCTCAACCACTTGTATCTTAGCACCTAATGCTTTCGCAATTGGTGTTAGCATTGTACGCGCTTCATCTGCAATTTCATGACTTGATCTATCACGGTCATGCTTATCTGTTAATTGAACCTGTACATCTCCCTGCCATGGGCTTTTACGTAAGTAGTAGTGACGAACCAAGCCATTAAAATTAAAGGGTGATGCTGTACCTGCATAAGTCTGAACAGCAGTTACCTCTTCAACTGCTTGCATCTTTGTCGCTATCTGGTTTATTAAGTTAGCCGTAATAGGAAGAGCTGTACCTTCTGGGAAGTTAACAACAATATTAAATTCTGGCTTGTTATCCAAAGGTAACATTTTTACTTTTACGCCTTTGGTGTAAAACAATACCAAGGTTAAAAGTAACACCCCCACCAAGGCATAAATTAACAATTTTCCTTTTTTCCTATCCTGAATAAGAGGAACAATTATTCCTCTAAAAAATTTTTCTAGCATTGCCGCTTGGCGATGCTCTTTCTTCTCCATTTTATCCAACTGGCCCAAGCTTGGCTTTAATTTATTGGTTAACCATGGCGTAAATGCAAATGCAGCAAAAAGTGAAAATATCATTGCCACCGAGCCTAATATAGGAATTGGTGACATATAAGGCCCCATCATTCCACTAACAAAACCCATTGGAAGCAATGCAGCAATAACGGTAAAAGTTGCCAGTATAGTTGGATTTCCCACTTCTCGAACAGCATCAACAGCCACATCCACATCTAGATTTCCTGACATTAGCCATCGCCGATAAATATTTTCCACTACCACTATGGCATCATCGACCAAAATACCGATGGAGAATATCAGTGCAAACAAGCTAACTCGATCAATGGTTAAACCTAATAGCCAAGCAGAAAACACGGTTACGGTTATAACAACAGGAATAATAATAAATGTGACTAAAGATGCCCTCCAACCCAAGAAAAACAACACCAATATGGTAACCATCAATGTAGCTTCGCCCAATTTAAACAAAAGTTCATTTACTTTTGCCTTAGCTGATGCGCCATAGTTTCGGGTGATTTCTACGTGTACATTGTCGGGTATCAAACGCCCCTTAAAATGCTCAACTCTTGCCAAAACTGCTTCTGCAACTTTTACTCCATTTGAACCATGCTTTTTTGCGATTGCGATAGTAACTGCTGGCGCACCATTAGCAAGTTCAACACCATCCTTCTTGCCTGCCTTACCTGTGTAGTATCCAACCACTTTAGTTGCTTCACTAGGCCCCGCGGAAACTGTGGCTACATCTCGCACATAAACAGGTCGGCCATCTATTACTGCCACCATCAAACGCTTAATATCTTCCGCAGACTTTAAAAAAGAACCTGTTATTACTTTTAGAAATTTATCACCCGGCTCAACTGAACCTGCATTTCGCTCAGAGTTTGCCATACGAATCGTATTGGCAACCTGTCCAAGTGATACCCCGTATGTAGCTAAACGCTCTGGCAACACTTCAAGTAAGAGTTGATCAGTTCTACCATCAACAACAAAACTCTGGCTAGCATTAGGCACCTCTCGAAGCTTTTGCAGGAGATCAAGTGCAACCAATTTCAGTGAAGCATCGTCAACATTATTTGACCACAAAGTTATAGACACAACAGGAACATCATCCACACCTACTGGCTTTACTAAAAAGCCTGCAATTCCTTGTGGCATCCTATTCTTATTAGAAGCCAGCTTGTCATTTAATTTTACGATTGATGATTCAAAATTTTCACCCACTTTGAATTGCACGGTAACCATCGCCTGCCCACGAGATGAAGCAGAGTAAACATGCTTTACACCCGTAATCTCAGACATAATACCTTCAAGCGGCCTAGCTACCTGACTCTCTACCTCAGTAGCTGTCGCACCAGGGTAACTTACAAAAATATCTACCATAGGAACAGATATTTGAGGATCCTCTTGGCGAGGTGTCATCTGCATACCCAATAAGCCTAATGCAAGAAATGCTATCAACAAAAGCAAAGCTAGCGGGGAAGTGATAAACATCTTGGCCACACTACCTGCTAGGCCTAAGTTATTTTTTTCTTCATTCTCTTTCGATGTATTCTGGTCAGTCATAAGATTATCTTCAAGTCAGTTAGTTTAAAGGAAGCACTCAGACTAAGACCCTGGATACCAACCTCTCGAAGCCCCTACTGGGGGATTATTAATTATTCTTTCTCCTGCTTTTAGCCCAGACACAACAGAAATTGTAGTACCATCACCTTGTGTTGCACCAGTACGAATCAAACGCAAAGAAGATGTTTTCTTTGATTCATCTGCGACCAAAACTGTAGGCAAACTACGCCCAGCAATCAAAGCCGTCTTTGGAATAGTAATAACCATATTGCCACCTGAAGATGAATCAGGCAAATATACCTCAGCATACATACCTGGTGAAGCTAATACACCTACAGGCAAATCAAATTTCACAACAACCGTATGCCTAGAAGGATCAGCCACTGGGTATATTTGAGAAACACGAGCACATAGCCCGTCAGAACTATTCGTAGAAGAGTTACATATTATTGCTGGTTTACTACTGCCAATACGAACAGGGACGCTCATACCTTTTCTTAAACTTGCTACCAACATAGAAGGCACATCAGCCTTCAAGCGTAAATACTTAACAAAACCATATTTCATCAGTGGCTGACCCGGCTGAACAGCATCACCTTCTTCAACCATCTTTGCCATGATAATACCTTCAAAAGGCGCGACTGAAATCGTATCTTTTATTTTCGTATTCAATTCATTAAGTTGCGACCACACCATCATCACTTGGCTTTCCGCTTGTGAGACACCAGTAGCACGGCTAAGTAAATCAGAATAACGGTTATAACCTGTGTTTGTTTCACCCATCATCCCATACATAGGTCTAGTAAAATAAATATCCATCATTGAGGGCATACCCATACCTGGCATACCTGAAATATCTTTGCTACGCGGCGAAACAACTTCGCGACGATACTGTGCTTGTGAATTTTTAAGTGCTGCTTGAGCGGATGTTACCTGCGTCCAAAGTGTATTTCTCTTTGCTAGAAGCTGCGCATCATCAATTTTTACCAATACATCATCTTTCTTAAACTTTGACCCTACATCACCCATTAGTGCTGTTATTTTTCCGGGCATTTGAGCCGTTACGGTAATTTCTTTATAAGGAACAACGGTGCTTCCCAATACAGTCTGAAAGCTAGACTGCGAACTATTAACCGTCACAATATCAGCAGCATTTATTGGTATTAGCACAAGCAACGACAGCAACAAACACGAATTAACAACAAGCACTTTTAGATGTTTGCATTTCAACATTATAGTTTTCCTTTTTTGAATCACACCGGCTCCTGACAGTATATTTAGGACTACTAAAAGAAGTACCACCCGATTATAAAAGCGATATGTTTCAACTTGAGGGAGCCGATAAAACCGCCATACTTAGCAACCTCTGACTATAGCTTTTTAAGAAGAGTAATTCCAGTTAAAATACGGCCTTTAAAGCCAAAATACCAACCATTAATACATTTGAATAATCATCGAATACACAAATATCACTGAATAAAAAACAAACGAACAATTTTTCCCCAGTCCTTATGTTCCAGTGTTAACTCCACCGCTTTAGGAATTTCTTTTGCAGAATTCCAATTCTCTTTCCAGCTATTTTTATTATTTAAAAATTTAAACGACAATGACTCAATTCCTTCCAGTAAAGACATTGCAATTGGCTTCGCATCAATATGGTCAACCATGTTCCAACTCATCCTGATAAGCTTTTTATCTTGAACATCATATCTCACTCGTTGTAACGAGCTACGAACGAGATCTGTTGGATTAGAGTTTCCTGCTCGTGTAAATTCTATTATTCCTTCAGAACCCAAGCCCGAGTCCAATGCAGGCGACGGCTTGCCATAACCTGAGCTTCTAGGTCGCAAGATCAACTGACGCATATCACGTTCAATAAACATCATGCTACGCTGTAGCTTTTTTAACTTTTCTTCTTGGGCTGTAATTACCTCATTACTTTTAAACACATTAGCTAATGTCGTATAAGCCATAATAGACATAAAAGAAAAAATCACCATTGCCACCAACAGCTCAAGCAGAGTAAACCCTTGATTTAAAGAATTTAATTGTTTTTTTTGTGCAAGCATCATGGTTGAGCCAAAAACCCAACAACCGTTGCATAAGGATTAGAGTCAGAATCATTTACAGGACTCACAGAAATTTCTACTCGTTTAATCCTTTTATCTTCTGTTTTTATTATTTTTTGTACCCACTTCCATTCTTGGCTAGCCATCTCGCTATTACCTTTGGCTTCACCCAATTTTGGCCATGCTTTTTCAATATTTAGTTTTGCGATTTGATTAAGAGCCACCCATTGAGCAAAAGTTTTATTAGATAAGCGAGATGTATTCTGAGCTGCATTACCCATCACTTTTATCGCCCCGCCTAACGCAATAGCAACAACAAACAAAGCTATCATCACTTCAAGCAACGTAAAGCCAGATGTTTTTCTATTCATCATTAAATTTAAACACTTGCTCTAAGTTTCCCGCCCCATCAAACTTGATTGTCGCGGTACTTTTATCCTGATTGGTTAAAATATAAACAAACGATGTCATTTCACCGCTTGAAAATATAACAATTTGAGGTTTTTTTATTTTTTCAGGCTTCAAAAGCTTAATTTTTACGCCTTCTAAAACCACTTCCGCTTGAATATCTTCTGTTATTTTACGACTTGTAAAAGGCTTATCTGAATAAGACTCCCAAGCCGTTCCCGACCAACGATGAAACGAGTAACCTGCATCACTTATTGATAAGCCAAAATCTCGGGATTGTAAGATCGCCTCATCTTGCGCGAGAGACATAAGCGCACTAAAACGAGAACTCTGCTCTTTTAATCGATCATTGGTGCTATCTGGAAACGATATAACAACCGCTCCCATCAATATTGCCGCAATAACAACCACGACCATTATTTCGATCAGTGTAAAGCCCTGTTGTTTATTTTTCATTGGCTTAATACTCAAACATTTAGATTGTTAGCAATCTAATTATCTAAGTTCCAACTACCTACATCATCTTCACTTTGAATACCGTCAGGCCCAAATGAATAAATATCAATATCACCGTGCGAACCTGGGCTTAGGTATTTGTAAGGGTTTTTCCAAGGATCAACAGGTGTTTTCTTCATGTACTGCCTCCAGTTTTTTGGTGCTGGATCACCAGAAGGCTTACTCACTAATGCTTCCAAACCTTGATCTGTCGTTGGATAAGCATAGTTTTCTGCTTTATAAAGTTCCAACATAGATTCAATACTTTTAATATCGGTACCTGCACGTGAAATACTCGCCTTCTCTATATTGCCAAGCAATGATGGCCCTATCGCTGCTGCCATAATTGCAATAATAACAACCACAACCATAACTTCTAACAATGTAAAACCTTTGTTTTTACTCTTTTTCACAAGAACCATCCTGTTTTTTGCTTTACTCATTTATATTACCCATATTAAAAATAGTTTTGATAGTGCTATTCTGCCATAGTTAGCCCATGATAACCAAACCATTGAAACCACTTATATTAAATATACTTGCATTTTCTATCATCATCATTGTTTTTCAATTTTTCCAAAGCGATTTAGTTTTTTATCGTGAGAATATAAATACAGGACAATGGTGGCGGATTATTAGCGGAAACTTTGTTCATTCAAACTACCCTCACCTCTTTATGAACCTTGCTGGACTATGGGTTTTTGGCTTTTTATTTATCGACAGTTTGCCCTTGAAGACTTTTTTTGCGAGCATTTTATTACTTAGTTTATCCGTAGGATTTGGCCTATATTTCTTTGACCTTAACTTACAAAAATACTACGGGTTTTCAGGCATCCTTTATGGTTTATTTTTGGTAGGTGCATCAACCGCAATATTTAAAAAAGATTATCTGGCAGGCATTGCTGTAGCTATCGTGATTATTGCTAAAATCATTTGGGATTTATTAAACGGCGGAAGCCCCTCAAGCGCTGAGTTGATCGGCATTCCTGTCGCTGTACATGCGCATTTATATGGTGCTTTAGGGGCTATTGCTATAAGCAGTATTCTTTACATATTAAACAAAAACACACCCCCCTAGTTTTACATGATGAAGAGTTTATTTGATAACTGCTCTAGCGATAGACCATACTCCTACTTTTTTCACCCCTAACTTCTTCAACAAAATGGCTAGTTCATTGGCGGTAGAACCCGTCGTTACCACATCGTCAACAATAACAATATGATCATAGCCTGACAGGCTTTCTTTTTTTATTATTTCAAAACAGCCACGAATATTTTTCTTTCGCTCCACCGCTGTCAAATCTGTCTGTGTACGTGTTTGTCTTTTTCGCCTAACCAAATCTAACCCAATCGGTATATCCAGTTGCTTAGCAATAGGGCGTGCAATTTCAAGTGATTGGTTAAAGCCACGCTTTATTAATCTATTCTTATGCAAGGGTACTGGCAATATTACATCAGGCAGATTTTCAGCAGACTCTTCTGATAGTCGCGCCAAAAACAACTCCGCTAAAATTGCTGCATGAGCTAATTTTTGATTGTATTTAAGCTCAGTGATTAGGTAATCCAATGGGATTTCGTAGTGATACAAACATAAGGTGTAATCAACGGCTGTTGGGCTTTTAAAGCATTGACCACAAATGGAATGGTCCTCATTGGCTAACTCCAATGGCAAGCCGCATTGCTGGCAGGCATTCTCCAAGATAGGAAAATCTTGTCTGCATGGCTCACACAGCGAAATGGTCTTCACCACTGAGTCACCACAAAGCACACAAGCAGATTTTAAAAACAACCCCATGAATAAAACTACGCTAGAATAAAGTATTATTTTAGCACAGCCAAGACAAACCCTTTCCACAAACATTGAGAACCAAGATGACAGAAGCCATTAGTGATAACACCAACTTGACTCACTTCAATCAACAGGGCGACGCTCACATGGTAGATGTTGGCAACAAAGCCATCACTAAACGTGTTGCTGTCACCGAAGGACGTATTTTTATGGAAGCCACAACTCTGCAAAAAGTTATAGATGGCGACAATAAAAAGGGCGATGTATTAGGCATTGCACGTATTGCTGGCATTATGGCGACGAAGAAAACCGCCGAACTAATCCCACTCTGCCACCCCTTGGCGATTACTCATGTTGATATTCAACTCAAAACCGAAGACAGCCCACCCGCTGTTTATTGCCAATCGACCGTTGAAGTGAGTGGACAAACAGGTGTGGAGATGGAAGCACTCAACGCAACACAAGTCGCCTTATTAACCGTTTATGATATGTGCAAAGCGGTTGATCGCGGAATGACTATTGACGGCGTGCGTTTATTGAAAAAAAGTGGCGGTAAATCGGGCGATTGGGTGGTAGAAGACGCTTAATTCTGTTCTACTACCCTTTCTAAAATATTACATTACCCAACCCCTTTTTGGAGATAAATTTGCATGCTTAAAATAGCATTTAACAGCTTTCTTGGCGGAAGCCCTAACTGGTTTAAAATAACCATCATCGCTTTCTTGGCTTTGAGCTATCCTGCTATGTTGCTATTGGGTGATAGCGGACACACCGTTGTGGGATGGGCATTTATTGCTATGTTTATCCTATCATTAGCGATGGCATTAAAATGTTACCCGCTCCAGTCTGGAGGGCTACTCGCTATAGGAACATTGCTATTGGGGCTAACCACCCCCCAAACCGTTTGGCATGAAATCCAACAAAATCTTGGCGTTATTTTATTACTAGTCTTTATGGTTAGCTTTATTTACTTCATGCAACCTTTGTTGATCTTTATCTTTGGTAAAATTTTATTAAAAATTGAAAATAAAATTGCTCTTTCATTGATGTTTTCTTTTTCGGCGGCGTTCTTATCTGCCTTTCTTGATGCTTTAACGGTAACAGCGGTATTGATTTCAGTATTTGTCGCGCTGTATGGCGTGTATGAAAAAGTACATTCCTCTGTGGGTGTGGACTTTAACGAAAATGAAACCTTTGACCGTAAAGAAATGGGGGGCGATTCTTTAGAAGAGTTTCGTTCATTCTTACGCTCACTAGTTATGCACGGTGCAGTGGGGACGGCGTTGGGTGGCGTAATGACATTAGTAGGTGAACCACAAAATCTACTAATTGGTGAAAAACTAGGATGGAGTTTTGTTGAGTTTGCGGTGCAGATGGCGCACGTAACCATACCAACACTAATTGCAGGATTATTAGTGGTTATCGCCGTAGAAGTGACCAAAACATTTGGCTACGGTGCAAAACTACAACCCCATGTTAGAGGCATCTTAAAAGGTTATATCGAGAAACAAGACGCAGAGCGCACCGATAAAGAAAAGTATGCTCTAGTTGTGCAAGGCATCTGTGCCGTTATGCTAATTTTCGGCTTGGCATTCCATATCATGGAAGTGGGTCTAATAGGCTTGATGTTATTAGTAGTAGTAACAGCCTTTACAGGCATCACCGATGAAGCACGTATTGGTCACGCTTTTGAAGAATCACTACCCTTCGTATCATTATTGGTTATTTTCTTTGTTATCGTTGGCATGATTCACGATCAACATCTGTTCACACCTGTTATAAATTGGGTACTTGCATTACCTATAGATCAACAACCCCAAGCATTCTTCCTTGCTAACGGAATACTGTCTGCCATCAGTGATAATGTGTTTGTTGCGACTGTTTATATCAACGAAGTAAAAGCAGCATTTGATGCAGGCACAATCTCACGTGAGCATTTTGAGACATTAGCGATTGCAATCAATACAGGCACAAACCTACCCAGTGTTGCGACTCCTAACGGACAAGCTGCTTTTCTTTTCTTGTTAACATCTGCGCTTGCACCAGCGATTCGATTGGGATATATGAAAATGGTGATAATGGCATTGCCGTATACAATTGTATTAACGATTGTTGGGTATTTGTTTCAGTAAATTAATAGTATTAGGAAGTACACCCCCCCACTTTTACATGATGTTTCATTCTCGCAAATTTAGCGGGAATGACGAGGTTGGATTATATCAATAACCTACCGTATTCTCCTCAACCCAGCGCGAACTACCTTCTTTTAAAGTTTCCTGCTTCCAAAAAGGCGCTTTGTGCTTTAGGTCTTCCATTATAACGCGACAAGCTTCAAAGGCATCAACGCGATGCGATGACCATACGGTAACTAACACAATCGGTTCTGCAGGTAATATCTTACCTACACGATGCACAACTAAAACATTCAGCAACGACCATTTATTTGAAGCCTCATCGATAATCTCATTGAGCTGTTTCTCGGTCATTTTAGGGTAATGCTCCAACGTCATACTGGTCACATCATCACCTTCATTAAAATCACGCATCGTACCGATAAAGCTCGCCGTAGCGCCATAATCAGTCTTACCTTGCATACTGTGAGCTTGATAGTCCTGCTGTAGCTTCCATGGGTCAAATATAGATTCAAGTACTTCTATTTTACGTGGTGTACTCATAAGGGCACCTCTATTAGCCACCCGTTACAGGAGGGAAAAACGCTATCTCATCGCCATCGCTCACCATAGCATCAGCATCAGTATATTCTTGATTAAGCGCCACAAGTACGTCATTTGGAAAGCTTTCCTGACCTGTAGCTTGCTGCCAAACTTGTGCTACTGATAAAGATTCAGATAAATCTAGAGTATCACTACCGCACCCTATTTTTTCTCGCAAACTGGCGAAATATAATATATTAATTGTCATAAGATGAATGTAGCACAATAATAGTTTTGAACAATAAAAAAGCCCTTTTTAACAGGGCTTTTTTATTGAATACTGGGCTTAATCTAACTCCTGCTTAAGTATGAATTGGCTTTAAGATAGATTCGACGTCAATCTCATCACCCATCATTTCTTTCGCATGACGAATGGCCTGAGTGCGCTCACGGAAGAAACGATCTTCCCCTATCTTATCCAATAAACCAGAACGCTTGAAAGCATCTAACATCGGCTTTTTAGCGCGCGCGATATAAAGCTCAATCCCTGCTGCATCCAAGCGCTCGCAAATACGCCCAAGCGTTTCTTCACCCGTAGAATCAACAAGATCAACCGATTCAAAATCTAAAACCATGACTTTAAGATCAGGTTTTTCAGCCATGCTATTTAAAACCTTACCTTCAAGGTACCCTGCATTACCAAAGTATAAGTCACCGTCATAACGAAAAATTGATACGGTATCGCTGGTTTTTAAATCGAATAAATCGGCATCACGCAATGTACCATCTTCATGGCGACAAACCTCAACAAAGTGCGGGCTCATAGTACGGTAAAGGAATAAACCTAGTGACAGCAACACACCTACAATAATGCCTTTCTCTAAATGTGGCGCAAAGAATAGTGTTGTAACAAATACTGCAACTGCAACAAAGCCATCATGTCTGTGAACTTTCCACGCATGCACAATAGGTTTAATTTTAATAAGATTAAATACTGCGACCATAATAACAGCGGCTAGTGTTGCTTGCGGTAAATGGTAAAGAAGCGGCGTTAGGAACAACAGAGTAATTGCAACTAATATGCCCGTTATAACAGATGACAGGCCTGTTCTTGCATCAGCAGAAAAGTTTACTGCTGAGCGCGAAAATGAGCCAGAAACTGCATAACCTTGGAATAACGATGAAACCAAGTTAGCCAAACCTTGCCCAACCAGCTCTTGGTTAGCAGAAAGTCGCTGTCGCGTTTCAGATGAAATTGCCTTCGCTACCGAAATTGCTTCAACAAAACCCAAAACACCAATCACCAATGCCGACATCATCAAGTGAACAATTTGATTAAATTCAACTTCAGGGACTTTAAAACCTGGTAAGCCGCTAGGAACAATACCTACAACACCACCACCTTGAGTCTCGTATCCAAAGAAATAGGCAAGCAAAGTACAGATCACGACCGTAATTAAAACATTGGGTAATTTAGGCGTGAATTTCTTGATAGCTATCAATAAGAAAATCGAAAGAATTCCCATCCCCAAGGTAATAAAGTGAGTTTGTGGCAAGTCTTGGATGATATGCCAAACCGTCTCATAGTGATGTTCACCTTTACGCGTAGCAATACCAAATATTTTTCCAACCTGTGAGCTAGCAATAATAATAGCAGCCGCATTAGTAAAGCCTACAACAACAGGATGAGAAAGAAAATCAACCAGCACGCCTAAGCGTAATAAGCCCAGTGATAGCTGAAATATACCCACCATAAAGGCCAGAATAGCCGCATAAGCCATATAACCTTCAGGGCTCGCTATCGCAAGTGGTTCTAACGCCGCTGCCGTTAATAACGAAACAATGGCTACAGGGCCTGTCGCAAGCTGGCGAGACGATCCAAAAATGGCAGCAATAATAACTGGGAGAAAAGAAGCGTATAAACCCACATAAGGTGGCAAACCCGCTAGTTGTGCATAAGCCATCGATTGAGGAACAAGCACTAATGCAACAGTTAAACCCGCTATTGCATCAGCTTTTAAGGTGTTACCATCTTTTAATTCACCAATCCAAGCAAGAAAGGGGGTGAAACGTTCTTTCCAATCGCCAACGATTGAAGTCAGTGCATTTGCCATTAGATTTATCTTCTCACGTATTATCGTTCAAAACATCGACAGAACAGTGTGTGTTTATGGCGCAGAATTATATTAGAAAATATATATTCTTTCAGCTATTTTCATTATTCAAAGCTGTTAATTATTAATATACGAAGATCTTAATAATGACACACAAAGTACACTCCCCCCCTAGTTTACACGACTAAGTAAGCATCATGAAGAATCGGTTATTCAACCGTGACACTTTTTGCCAAGTTGCGTGGCTTATCCACATCTGTTCCTTTAAATACTGCCACATGGTATGACAATAGTTGCAAAGGAATGGTATAAATAATCGGCGCTATACTTTCAGGGACTTGTTCCATTTCAATCACGTGAATATTATCTTGTTGTGTAATTCCTGCTGACTTATCGGCAAATAGATACAAGACACCGCCACGTGATCTTACCTCTTCTAAGTTTGATTTTAATTTCTCTAATAAACGCGTGTTTGGCGCAACAGCAACAATCGGCATTTCACTATCAACCAATGCCAATGGACCATGCTTTAATTCACCCGCTGGATAAGCTTCGGCATGAATATAAGATATTTCTTTGAGCTTTAGTGCGCCTTCCATTGCTACAGGGTACTGATCACCACGCCCGAGGAATAATGCATTATTCTTATCAATAAACTGTTCTGCCATTTCTTCAATAGCATTGTCATGCTCCAAAGACTGTTCCAACAATGCAGGTAACTTCTTTAAATTAGTCACTAACTCCGCAACCTTTTCAGTTTTATCACCCTTAGCTTGCATCAGCAAACCAATTAGCAACTGTAAAACAACCAGCTGTGTTGTAAATGCTTTAGTTGATGCAACGCCAATTTCAGGGCCCGCGATGGTTAATAATGAAAAATCTGACTCTCTAACTAACGAGCTTTCATCTACATTACAAATACTTAGGCTTGCTAGACAGCCTAGACCTTTCACTTTATCCAGTGCCGCTAAAGTGTCTGCTGTTTCACCTGATTGCGACAATGTTACAAATAGCACATCTTTTCTGGGTGCTTGACGGCGATAGCGATATTCACTGGCAACTTCAACATGACATGGAATATCAGTCATGCTTTCCATCCAATAGCGTGCTATCAAACCGGCATGATAGCTGGTTCCACAGGCAACGATTTGAACCTCTTTCACTTGTGCTAACGTTTCTAAAACATTCTCACCGCGTATACATTGCTTAATATCGTCGCGCCCTAAACGTCCTTCTAAGGTTTTTTGTACTGCCTGTGGTTGCTCGTATATCTCTTTGAGCATGTAATGGCGATATTCACCAAGGTCCGACTCGAGTGAACAAGCTTGCGATTGCTTAACTTCACGTTCAACCGTTTTGCCATTCTCATCTTCAATGGTAATTTGGTGACGTTGAATTGTCGCCACATCACCATTTTCTAAGAAAATAAATTTGCTAGTTACGGGCAAAATAGCTTGAACATCTGAGCCTAAAAAATTCTCACCTAGACCCACTCCAATAACCAGTGGGCTACCTAGTCGCGCACCAATTAATACGTCTGGTTCTTCTGTAGAAATCACACCCAAAGCAAATGCGCCTGTTAACTGGCTGATTGACTGCTTAACCGCATCCAACAAACTAACACCATCAACTAGGTTTGACTCAATGAGATGCACAATTACTTCCGTATCCGTTTCAGAGGTAAACTCATAACCTTTAGCGGTTAGCGCCTTGCGTAGCTCTTGATAGTTTTCAATAATGCCATTATGAACAACCGCAACGCGGTTGTTACTTAAGTGTGGATGCGCATTGCGCTCGGCTGGTTCACCATGGGTTGCCCAGCGTGTGTGGGATATACCTACTACGCCGTACTGCGGAGATTGCTCTAGCTTCTTTTCTAGCTCTGCTACACGCCCTAATGAACGCACACGTTGTAATTTACTATCTTCATCCAGCAGTGCGACACCTGCAGAATCATAGCCACGGTATTCTAATCTACGTAAACCTTCTAACAGAATTTCGGTAACAGGACGTTGAGCAATTGCTCCGACTATTCCACACATTAGCTGTTCTCCTTATCATTTTTTTTAGCCTTTTGAGGTCGCTTCCAACCTTTTATAGTAACTTGTTTGGATCGTGAAAGAGTCAACTCACCTTCAGGAGTGTCTTTTGTAATGGTCGAACCTGCACCAATAACAGTGCCTTTTGCAAGATTCACTGGCGCTACTAATTGTGTATCAGATCCCACAAAAACATTATCACCAATAATAGTTTGAAATTTATTCGCGCCATCGTAATTGCAAGTAATCGTTCCAGCACCAATATTTACATTTTCACCCATTTGGGTATCACCAATATAGCTAAGATGACTAACTTTACTGCCAACACCAATGGTTGATTTTTTGGTTTCTACAAAGTTTCCAATTTTTGCATTGGCTTTTAAAACTGTCTCAGGACGAATTCTGGCAAAAGGGCCAATATCGCAAGACTCACCAATAATTGATGAGTCTATATTTGAATGAGCTTTGATAATCGTATTTCTAGCGATTTGGCTATCTTTAATCACACAAGCGGATTCAATCGTTACATTGTCGCCTAATACCACATCGCCTATAAAAACAGTATTCACATCAATACTAACGTCTTTACCCGCGGTTACTGTGCCACGAATATCAATCCTTGCAGGGTCAAGTAACGTCACACCCGCTAACATAAGCTCATTTGCTTTTATCACTTGATAAGCTCTTTCTAATTCTGCTTGTTGAATACGATTATTGACGCCCTGCACTTCTAAGGGATTATTACACACGGCGGCTTCTACTGTACCACCTTCACTCACTGCTAAAGCGATACAATCAGTTAAATAATATTCACCTTGTGAATTGTTGGGTTTAAGCTGCTTCAACCAGCGCTTTAAATCAGAACCTTTTGCTGCAATGAAGCCTGTATTCACTTCAGTAATTTTGCGCTGTTCATCTGTCGCATCTTTCTCTTCTACAATACTTAATATTTTCCCATCACCATTACGCACAATTCGCCCATAACCAAAAGGATCATCAAGATGAGTGGTTAGCACACTAAGCGTTGAGTTATCAAGGTTTTCCGCAAGTAAGCTAAGCGTATCTGCCTGAATTAAAGGCACATCCCCATAAGCAATAATGACCGTCGAATCATCATCAATTAAAGATTCGGCTTGTGCCACAGCATGACCTGTACCTTTCTGGTCTTCTTGTAATGCCCAATGGATATTTTTATTACTGACCGTATTGCGAACCAGCTCGCCGCCATGCCCGTATACAATAGCCATTTCTGTAACACTGAGTTGCAAACAACTATTAACAACATGTTGAAGCATTGGCTTACCACCAATAAGGTGTAGTACCTTTGGAAGTGATGAATTCATGCGAGTGCCTTTACCCGCTGCAAGAATTATGGGAAATATGTTCATAAGCCTGAATCGTATATTTATGTTATCAGAATGTTTTTATTATAGAGGTGGGTAAATTATAAGCAATTTATGCAACTTGCAACTTGCAACTCAAGAGAACAGATAAAACGTGGCATACCAAAGACAAATAAATTAATTATACAGCACACCCCCCTAGTTTTACATGACATGTAAAACTAGGGGGGTGTGCTGTATATATATTAATAGGTTTTACAACGCGCTTTATAAGGACTAGTTTGAGCACCCCAACGATATTCTAATGGAGCATTAGGATCTGAAATTACTTTTCCAGATGCAAGGTTTCGTCGTAGTTCTCTAAGTGGGATAAAGTATTTTTCTCCCAAGCTCATCTGTACCAAGCAGAATCTATTCAACTCTTTAACCTCAGCTGGAGGTGGTTCTGCAGGAGAAAACAGAGCTTTAGCCCAACGTTGAGGCTGTGTCCAATGCTTGTATTTACTATTTCGTTCATAATGATTTTTGACTGCATTAAAAAAGGCTTTTAATCGTCGGTCACGCGAGGGGGTTGAATAGTTGTTATATTCGGTACGCGTCATACACTTGCGCCCTTTTTTCTTCATCTCTTGACGTTTGTAGAGCGCCTCATAAACATAAACACTACGATCATTGGCATACATACACATTGCTATTAAAAGCCGAAGCGTTTTTGCATCAGCCTCTTCTTTTCTTTTGCCTAGTGCGCTCGCAATGATATTAGTAAAACGAACATAGTCATATTTAACTAACTTGGCAAGTTTAAACTGTTCATCGCTATAACCTGGCTGCCTCTTCAATGACTTTCGGATATTTTGAGGTTGTATAAAGCGACGATAACCATCCCTTTTTCTTTTATAATCTTCTGGGACATAAAAAGGAAAAGATGGAATTCTATCTAAAAACCTTGGGGCCTTCGGTGTTGTTGAGGACATTACCTCAGCAACCCCTGTATCTGTAATATTTACAATTTGATAAGAATGAACATCAGGTGCGGCATAAATATCACCTGGCTTAATATCATTCAGTGCTATTGGGTAGGTATCATTTGCTAGTGACCTTGTGCTGGTCATATTGGCAACATAATCCATAAACTTACGGACACGTTTTGACTCCGAATATTTATCCCAACCCGTCATACCATTACTGATTGTTTTACCACGTTTACTTGGATTATGAATGACAAAGGGCAGTTTATACTCGTATGAAAAGACAAGGCGCATTGCATAAGTGGCATCAGCACAATCATGAGAAAACTTATAATACATGGGCTTCTTTTCATTCATAAAGAACTCTTCAGTCCAATTATTTTTCACCCAATGCTGATAACGTTTTTCCCAAACATCATTCCATGTATTTTCTGACTTCCAAACCATGGCATAGGAGCTTGAACAATAAATAATAAAAAAGAGCGAAATAACACCCTTGAAGTAAAAGCTAATAATTTTTTTCATAAAGTCCTTTTCATTACGATCTTACGACCCTAATCACCCTAATATGTACGTGCTTTTTAATAGCATCAGAAATTATTATACTAAGTAGTATACGATATTTTCACTGCATTAGATTCAAAAAAAATGCAAAAAAAATGGGACTGAGGCAAAACCCCAGTCCCATTCTTAGCTCTGATAAATCAGAGTAAAACGATCTGCTTTTTAGCTTATCGCTGCATGAAACGCTTAAGTGCCGAACGAGTACCTGCACCAACTACTCCATCGATAGGTCCTTTATAGTAACCTTTCGCTTTCAACTTACGTTGTAGAGCAAATACATCAACCTGTGGTGGTTGAGCTTTATGCATTACACGACGTGGCTGGCAACCGTAGCTGTGACGATGTGGAGCACCTGTCTTCTTGTACTTGTGAGAGTGTCTCTTAGTCTTAGCACACGCTGGAGCTTCTGCATGGTAATGAGCCCAAGGGTTTTGGTAACGCTTAGGTGGAGCTACACGCGGTGGTGGAGCTACTGGTGGTTGAGCTGCTGGTGGTGGTGTTTCAACAACTACTGGAGTTGGAGTCTCAACTTGCTGCTGTGAGCCAGCTTGCTGTGAACCGCCATCATTCTGAACCTGTGAACCACCAGCTGACTGCTGTGAACCACCAGAAGCTTGTGAACCGCCAGCAACTTGCTGAGAACCTGCTGATTGTGAAGCGCCTGAATCACCAGCAACTTGCTGTTGTGAACAACCTGTTGCAAATGCGCCAGTTAACACTAGTGCTGCAATAGAAAGTTTATTTGTTATCTTCATAGTATGCATCCTTTACTACTTGTTAGTTATAAAATTTTAAATGACCATTTGTGAACAAACGATCTGTATATTAATGTTTATTCGCAGACCGAGTATAGTCTTAAATTAAACCTTATTCAAAAAAAAATGGTAAAAAAACAACAATTATTGTATTTTTTTTACATCAAAAACACATAAGCGGTTGATTTAAAGCGATAAAGCCGCCATTTTTTCTACTAATTTCTTTTAAAAAAGGACTATCTTAATGTATTTCCAATGCGATGAATCATCTCAATTTGTGCTTTTGCCGCATCAAGCTCTGCTTTGATAGCTTCATAATCCAAATCTTCAGGGTCTTTTCCTTCTAAAGCATTTTCTGCACGCTTTTGCGCATCTTTTGCAGTTTGCTCATCAAGATCTTCTGACCTTACTGCAGTATCAGCCAAAATAGTAACCATTGAAGGCTGAACCTCCATAACACCACCGGCAACAAATAATGAAACCTCACCGTCGTCTGTTTTATACTTTAACTCACCTGCTTTCAAAGTCGTAATCAACTGAGAATGGCGCGGCATAATACCTAAATCACCCATAGAACCCGGTGCTATCAACTCTTGTACAGCACCTGAAAATAGTGACTCTTCAGCACTTACCACATCTAATTGCATTGTCGTAGCCATACTTATATTTCCTGTATTCTATTTATAAAACAGAAAGACGACTTAAGCGTCTTTACTGCCTTTTTCTATAGCTTCTTCAATACCACCAACCATATAGAAAGCTTGCTCTGGAAGATGATCATACTCACCTGCAAGAATAGCCTTAAAGCCAGAAAGTGTATCCGCAAGAGAAACGTATTTACCCGGTGCTCCTGTAAATATTTCAGCAACATGGAATGGCTGAGATAAGAAACGCTGAATACGACGTGCGCGTGCAACGGTTTGTTTATCATCTTCTGATAATTCATCCATACCTAGTATCGCGATTATATCTTGTAGTTCTTTATAGCGCTGCAATACACCCTGAACACCACGAGCAATACCGTAATGCTCTTCGCCTATAACCAATGGGTCTAACTGACGTGATGATGAATCCAAAGGATCAACTGCTGGGTAAATACCAAGCTCTGCAATGTTACGAGAGAGAACTAATGTAGCATCTAAATGAGCAAAGGTTGTCGCTGGAGATGGATCCGTCAAGTCATCCGCAGGTACATATACTGCCTGAAATGATGTGATAGAGCCTTGCTTAGTTGAAGTGATGCGCTCTTGAAGCGCACCCATTTCTTCTGCCAATGTAGGCTGATAACCAACCGCTGATGGCATACGACCTAGCAGTGCTGACACCTCAGTACCTGCTAGCGTGTAACGATATATATTATCGATAAACATCAATACATCACGACCTTCGTCACGGAAATGCTCAGCCATGGTTAAACCTGTCAAAGCAACACGAAGACGTGCCCCTGGAGGCTCATTCATTTGACCGTAGACTAGTGCTACTTTATCAAGTACACCACCTTCTTCCATTTCGTAGTAGAAGTCGTTTCCTTCGCGAGTTCGTTCACCAACACCCGCAAACACAGATAATCCACTGTGCTCTTTCGCGATGTTATTGATTAGCTCCATCAGTGTTACGGTTTTACCAACACCCGCACCACCAAATAAACCAATTTTTCCACCTTTTGCGATTGGCATTACCAAATCGATAACTTTAATACCTGTTTCAAGTATATCCAGCGTTGAAGAAAGCTCTTCGTAACTCGGAGGATCACGGTGAATAGGCATATGCTTTTCAGCCTTAACATCACCTGCCATATCAACTGGCTCACCCAACACATTCATGATACGACCTAGCGTCGCTTCACCAACTGGCACCTTAATTGGTTCACCTGTATTTACAGTCTCCATGCCACGTTTAAGACCTTCAGCCTCACCCATCGCGATGGTACGAACAATACCGTCACCTAATTGACCTTGAACTTCTAGCGTCAAACCGTTGTGTTCTGTAACGGTTAAAGCGTTATATACTGATGGAACTGCATCACGTGGGAATTCCACATCAACAACAGGACCGATAACTTGAACAACTCTTCCAGTACTCATTGTGTTAGTACCTCTACCTTAAATTAAATTTTTGTTTACTAAATTGTTTAGTGCTTTTTAATAATGAAAACTATCAAAGAGCTTATGCAACTGCTGCTGCACCTGAAACAATTTCTGAAATTTCTTGTGTTATTGCTGCTTGACGTGCTTTGTTGTATTTCAACTTCAGCTTATCAATCATGTCGCCTGCGTTATCGGTTGCGCTTTTCATTGCAACCATTCGCGCAGACATTTCACAGGCGATGTTTTCAACGACCCCTTGATATACCAATGATTCAATATAACGATCCATCAAAACATCAATCACTTCTTTTGACTCAGGCTCGTAGATATAGTCCCAGTGGTATTCAATTTCTTCCATTTCTGCCGCTACGATTGGAATCATCTGTGTAACACGAGGGGTTTGTGTCATGCTATTAACAAACTCATTTTCGACTAGAAATAAACGATCAATACGCCCCTCTTCGTAAGCATCAAGCATAACTTTGATTGTGCCAACCATGTCACTGACACCTGGCTTATCGCCAAGCCCTGTTGCTTCCGCAACAACACCGAAACGTCTAAACGTTGAAAGCGCTTTACTACCAAAAACAGCAATGTCAACTTCGACATTTTGCTCTTTCCAATCAGCAATATCTTGAAATGTTTTCTTAAATAAATTGGTATTCAAGCCACCGCATAAGCCACGATCAGATGATATAACGATATACCCTACACGCTTTACTGTTTCACGTTTTTTTACAAAACTGTGTTTATATTCCAATTTACCTAACGCCATATGACTAACCACTTGACGCATTTTATCGGCATAAGGGCGCGAAGCATCCATACGCTCTCTAGCACGACGCATTTTAGATGCCGCTACCATTTCCATCGCTTTGGTTATCTTTTTGGTATTTTGAATACTACCAATTTGCGAACGTATTTCTTTAAGACCTGCCATTGATTACTCCCTATCTGCTAAGTACCTGTCTACCAAGTACCTTTCGATTTAAAGTCTTCAAGTGTGCTCTTCATTTCCGCTGCAATTTCATCACTAAAATCACCACTTTCATTTAAGCCATCAAGAAAATCTGATTTTTCTGAACGAACATACGCCAGCATTGCTGATTCAAAGTCGCCTACTTTAGCAACTTCAACATCATCAATAAAACCTTCGTTAGCCGCGAATAATGAGAATGCTAACTCGCCTGTTTTCAAAGGAGAGTACTGTTTTTGAGTCATTAATTCTGTTACACGCTCACCACGCTCTAACTGCTTTCTTGTGCCTTCATCTAAGTCAGATGCAAACTGTGAAAATGCTGCTAACTCACGATACTGAGCCAAGTCAAGACGAACACCACCACCTAATTTTTTAATTATTTTAGTCTGTGCGGCACCACCTACTCGTGACACTGAAAGACCCGCATCAATCGCTGGACGATTACCAGAGTTGAATAAATCTGTATCTAGAAATATTTGACCATCTGTGATTGAAATCACGTTCGTTGGAACGAATGCAGATACATCACCTTCTTGAGTCTCAATAATTGGATAAGCAGTCAAAGAACCTGTCTTACCTTTTACTTTACCTTTTGTATAGCGTTCAACATATTCAGCATTTACACGCGAAGAACGCTCTAGCAAACGTGAATGCAAGAAGAAAACATCACCAGGATATGCTTCACGACCAGGAGGACGACGTAGCAACAATGACACTTGACGATATGCCCAAGCCTGCTTGGTTAGATCATCATAGATAATCAAAGCATTTTCACCATTATCACGGAAATACTCACCCATTGCACAACCTGCATAAGGTGCGAGATATTGCATTGATGCTGGATCAGATGCATTAGCCGCAACGACAATGGTGTAATCCATTGCGCCGTACTCTTCAAGTTTGCGAACGATTCCTGCTACCGATGAAGCCTTTTGGCCTACTGCAACATAAATACATTTAACGTCCTTACCTTTCTGGTTGATGATTGCATCAATCGCAATCGCCGTTTTACCTGTTTGACGATCACCGATAATTAATTCACGTTGTCCGCGCCCAACTGGAACCATCGCATCAAGTGCTTTAATTCCCGTTTCCATTGGTTCATCAACTGATTTACGTTCGATTACACCTGGAGCCTGACGCTCAATAGGGTTCATTTCCTTCGTATCGACAGGGCCTTTACCATCAATTGGCGCACCAAGAGAGTCAACTACACGCCCCATCAATTCAGGACCTACTGGAACATCAAGAATACGACCAGTACATTTAGCTGTATCACCTTCTGACATGCCTTTATAGTCACCAAGAACTACAGCGCCAACTGAATCACGCTCCAAGTTCAAAGCCAAACCATAAGAACCGTTTGAAAATTCGATCATCTCACCTGACATAACATCAGATAATCCATGTATACGCACAATACCATCCATGATGGAAACGATTGTACCTTCCGTACGAGCCTCAGCATCCGTATCAAAGCCTTCAATACGCTTCTTTATTAGATCACTGATTTCTGTTGGGTTAAGTTGCATTACCTTTACCTTTTCAATAATTATTTTGTACTTAGTTTTTATTTCCCAATTGTTACTGCTTTAAAAACAGAAGCAATTAGTGAGTCATCACATTAGTCATTTTATTTAAACGACCCTTTAGAGAACCATCCATTACTAAGTCGCCAGCCCGAATAATTGCACCACCAAGCAGTGACTCATCCAGGCTAACTTTTAATTTCACATCACGTCCCAAACGCTTTTTCAGAGCTGTCGCAATTGACGTCTCTTCGGCTTTGGTCAGTTTTTTCGCTGCTGTTACTAGTGCTTCGACCGAACCTTCCGCCTCATCTTTAAGTGCTTCGTAAATCACACTCATTTCAGGCAGTAATGACAAACGATCATTCTCAGCCAACATTTTGACTAAGTTTTCAGCTTTATCATTTAGCTTCTTGTCGCATAGCTTTATAAATGCATCTGCGCCAGCTTGCTTAGCCATTTTGGGATTTGCTAATAATGTTTGCACATCTTCATTAGCGGCTACTGCACCCATAAAGGCAAGTGACTCTGACCATTTAGCTAAATCATTCGCTTCGTTTGCCATTTCAAACACGGCACGAGCATAAGGGCGAGCTGCGGTAGTTAATTCAGACATACTAAATTCCTATCTTCCTAGATCTGAGCAATCAAGTCTTTAAGCGCTGCTTTATGAGTGCTTGCATCAACTTCTTTGCCTAGAATCTTGCTCGCTCCTGCGACTGCCAACTCTGACACCTGAGTACGCAAAGAATCTTTAGCGCGATTAACCTCTTGGTCAATCTCAGCTTGTGCACCTGCTATAATGCGATCCGCCTCCTCAACTGCCTTACCTTTGGCTTCTTCAACCATTTGAGTGTCACGTGATTTTGCTTGAGCAATAATTTCAGCTGCTTCTTGCTTTGCTTCTTTAATCTTTTGCTTAGCAATCTCTTCCGCCATCTCTTGATCTTTAAGACCTTTTTCAGATGCAGCAAGACCATCAGCAATACTCGCTTTACGCTCATCAAGGACACCAACGATTGGACCCCAAACAAACTTCATCGTAAACCAAACAAATATGGCAAAAACGATCATCTCTAGTAATAATGTTAGGTTAATATTCATGATCTAAACCTTCAAATATAAATAGATTAAGCAACCGCGAATAGAATGTACATTGCAAGACCTACTGCAATCATTGGTACCGCGTCAACAAGCCCCATAACGATAAAGAACTGTGTACGCAACATTGGAATCAACTCAGGTTGGCGTGTAGCTCCTTCAAGAAATTTGCTTCCTAAAACACCGATACCTACTGCTGCACCTAATGCACCAAGACCCATCATGATTGCGCCTGCAATATAAAGTAATCCAGTTTCCATTATAAAAATCCTCTTTGAAAAAATTAAATTAAAATTAAAAAATACGTTTCTGTAAAAAAATATGTGTCTGTACTAACTACTAATGATCTGTCTGATGCGCCATTTCCATATAAACTACAGTCAACGTCATAAATATGAACGCCTGTAGTACAACAATCAAAATATGAAAAATTGCCCATACTAATTGTAACCCACCACCAAATATTCCAATTACTGGCCCAGCGGTAAGCATTAGCGCAATCAAAATAAAGATCATCTCGCCTGCATACATATTACCAAACAATCGTAATGCCAACGAAATCGGCTTAGATATGAGTGACACAAATTCAAGAAAGAAGTTAATAGGAATTAACAATATTTTGACGAAAATATTTTTAGCCTCGAAAGGATGCAGCGTTAACTCACCTGTAAACCCACCTACACCTTTATTCTTAATTGAGAAAAACAACATCAAAGCAAAAATACTAAGTGCCATTGCGAAGGTCACATTAGGATCGGTTGACGGAACCACTTTCTGGAAATGCACACCAAACTTTTCTAATACCCATGGAATCAAATCAACAGGCACCAAATCCATAATATTCATTAGGAAGACCCACGCAAAAACGGTAAGCGCCAAAGGGCCAACCAATTTATTCTTGTGCGTAAACGAATCTTTCACATTGTCATCAACAAACTCGACAATCCACTCTACAAAGTTTTGCATTTTACCTGGAACGCCAGCAGAAATATTTTTTGCTACGCGACCAAAGAAAAATAAAAATACAGCCGCTAGAAATATTGACCAAAACATTGAATCAACATGAACCGCCATAAAACCCATTTCTTTTGCTTCTTCAGCTGAATGAGCCATACCCCAAGAGCCATCTGGATGACGACCATAGGTTAAATTCGACAAATGATGTCTTATATATTCGGTTGAGGTAAGTGTACCTGCTGCCATATCCGTTTCTACCTATTATTCCTTAATATTACTCTTTCCCCAGCCAAGGCATAAAATACGCTAGCTGAGCAATTCCAAATACAATTAACAGAGGTTTTGCATTTAGTTTAAGAAGACCCAAGCCAACGCCTAAACCTAACAAAACAAATACATAGCGCTGTATAACACCTATATAGAGCAATCCCATTACCTGCGGAGAACCTTTTTCTACTGATCTCATAGCGCGCTTGGTACGCCGCATTAAAATCAAAGAACTAAAGAGAGCAATCCCTCCTCCATAAGCTGCCGACTGAGCACCAAAGTCACCCATATAGTAGTACGAAAATACTGTCCCTGCCAAAATTAATAGTGTTTGAGCCCACAAAAAACTTTGCATGAATTAAACACCCATTTACTTCGAACTGCTTTTCGAACCGCGCGAAGTCTAACACCACAATTTCATACACTCAACAAAACTATGCAAATAAATAAGTATTTTTGAATGTATTAATATTAACTATTGTTAGTCATCAATAGATCGTATTGATACCACCCACAATAGGGTATGCTTTATAAGAAAGTACAACAAAATACCAGAGAAGTCAGCCAACCAATCAAAAAGAGAGAAAGAACGATCAGGCGAAAAATACTGCATCACTTCTATAATCATCCCGTAAGCTAGCAAGGGTAATCCTTTCCATAACCAAAACGGATGACGTGAAGTTGCCAAATCCATTATTACCGCGAAACCAAAAAACACGATGATATGTATTACTTTATCATTAAGCTCAATTGTTTCTGGAAAATCTAATGTTCTTGTAGCCACCCAAGCACCAGCAACCATCAAAAGAACAAGCAATACCCGTGTGCTTATTTTAAAAAAAGGAATCCTCCTTAATTGACGCACCCAGAGTATTATTTTATGCATTAGAAGTCACATCGAAGAATAAAGCCGCGAAGTTTATCTATTTTATTTCCAAATTCCAAATACACCCGCCAAAAACTTCGCTACAATCCCCTCATGGACGTATCCCACATATTAGATGAATTAAACAAACCCCAACGCGAAGCTGTTTCTGCTGGCACAAATCCGCTACTTATCCTAGCTGGCGCTGGCAGTGGCAAAACGCGCGTGCTGGTACACCGAATTGCATGGCTGATTCAAGTACAACAGATTTCACCCTTTGCCATTCTTGCGGTAACTTTTACCAACAAAGCAGCAGCAGAAATGCGTGGTCGAATTGAAAGCCTACTCGGCTCGCCCATCGGAGGCATGTGGGTAGGAACCTTCCACGGGCTTTCGCACCGTTTATTGCGTAGGCATTACCAAGAAGCCAAGCTTCCACAAGGTTTTCAGATTTTAGATTCTGACGACCAGCTCCGCATGATCAAACGCATTATGCGTGGCATGGAGTTGGATGAAAAACTCTGGCCTGCCAAGCAATCACAATATTATATTAATAACCGTAAAGACGAAGGCGTTCGCCCTCAATACATAGAAGCTAAAGGCGACCCCACCACACGACAACTTGTTGAGATTTACACCCAATACGAAGCCGCCTGCCAACGCGCAGGCGTGGTCGATTTTGCCGAGCTACTTTTACGCTCATTAGAATTGCTACGCGACAATGCAGAGATTTTGGCACATTACCAAAACCGTTTTAAACATATTTTAGTGGATGAGTTTCAAGACACCAATACACTGCAATACGCTTGGGTAAAGCTTCTTGCAGGTGCAAACATTCCACCGTTTGTGGTGGGTGACGACGATCAATCCATTTACGGCTGGCGTGGCGCGAAGATTGAGCATATTCAAAACTTCTCTCGCGATTTTTCTGGCGCAGAAACTATAAAGCTAGAACAAAATTACCGCTCCACAGGCAATATTCTCAACGCTGCCAATGCTGTGATTGAAAACAACCAAGGACGTCTAGGCAAAAATCTATGGACAGCAGACGGCGATGGCGACCCCATCCATTTATACGCCGCTTACAATGAGCTTGACGAGGCCACCTACGTTATTTCACGCATCCAACAATGGGTGAGCTACGGAAACTCGCACAAAGACATCGCCATCCTGTATCGCTCAAACGCACAATCGCGCGTATTTGAAAGCATGCTCAATGAAAATACCATAGCCTATCGCGTCTACGGAGGTCAACGCTTTTTCGAGCGCGCTGAAATCAAAGATGCACTCGCCTATTTGCGCCTCACCTCAAACCGAGACGATGACCCATCGTTTGAACGCGTAGTAAATCAACCCACCCGAGGCATTGGTGGAAAAACAATCGACATCCTGCGCGAGCACGCACGCAACACCAGTACTTCCATGTGGCAATCTGCCGTTGTATTAATAGAAAATAATGCCTTCACTCCTCGCGCAGGCACAGCCATTGCAGGCTTTGTTGCACTCATCAACACCATGGCAACTGAGATTGATGGGCTACCATTAGATGAACAAGTCGAGCATGTAATCGAGCGCTCAAAACTCAAAGATCACTATCTCAAAAAGGAGAAAGGTGACGTAGGACAAGCGCGCATTGAAAACCTCAATGAATTAATTTCCGCCGCGCAAGGCTTCACCTACAAGCCCGATGAAGAACACGCCGACATGGATTTTCTCACCGCATTCCTGGCACACGCCTC
This sequence comes from Cocleimonas sp., assembly GCA_021647365.1. Lineage (GTDB taxonomy): Bacteria > Pseudomonadota > Gammaproteobacteria > Thiotrichales > Thiotrichaceae > Cocleimonas. Next base: position 33,264 of record JAKIUW010000018.1, read on the forward strand.
ACTAGAAGCAGGCGAAGGGCAAGGGCAAGCAGGTGATGATTGTGTGCAGCTTATGACGCTTCATTCAGCCAAAGGTTTAGAGTTCCCACTGGTGTTTTTAGTGGGGCTAGAAGAAGGACTTTTTCCCCACCAACGATCAATAGAAAGCGAAAACGACCTTGAAGAAGAGCGCCGCCTCTGCTACGTTGGTATCACACGCGCTGAAAAACAACTGGTAATCTGCTACGCTGAACAGCGCAGACTTTATGGAAACACGCTTTATGGCATGCCCTCGCGCTTCCTAAAAGAAATACCCGACACCCTAATTGAAGAGATACGACCCAAAGTGAAAACCTATACAAACACCTATGAAAGAGAAGCTAAAAAACCACTCGCCACGCGCACAAACGAAACAGGCATGCGAGTTGGTCAACAAGTTTCGCACGCTAAATTTGGCGAAGGAACCATAACCGATGTTGAAGGCGCAGGAAGTCAGGCGCGGGTACAGGTCAACTTTGTGGAAGTGGGCAGTAAATGGTTAGTTCTGACTTATGCAAATTTGACTGTTTTAAAATAATTTATGATGCACACCCCCCCACTTTTACATGATGTTTCTCTTTATTATGAACATCATGTAAAAGTAGGGGGGTGTGAAATACTCCCTCTCCCTACTTCGACTCCACCCAGCACATCACCTACTAGATGGAAGAACGTTCTCCAAAAGGACAACTAAAATAAAAACCTACGCACATAAAATCAGAGAAGAAGCCATCGCAATAGCTGTTTTTATTGCCGTGATCTGGGGAGTTTTTCTGCTTGATCGCTTTTTACCACTAGAAAAGCTAGGACTAATCCCCAGAGAACTAAGCGGCATATTCGGCATTGCCACCATGACATTTCTGCATGTCGATTTAGGGCATATTATTGGCAACACCCTTCCATTGACTACATTACTCGCGCTATTAGCAGGCTCACGCGCCGACAGCCGCAAGGCTGTAGTTTTAATAACAATCATTGGTGGAGCGCTACTTTGGTTGTTCGGGCGAGACGCCATCCACATCGGCGCGAGTTTGCTTATTTTTGGACTAGCAAGCTTTCTGTTGGTTTCAGGTTTACTTGAAAAACGCATCATCCCTATGATTATCAGTATTATCATAGCGCTAGTTTACGGAACGACAATGCTTAGTGGTATTTTGCCATGGCAGACAGGCGTATCATGGGAAGGACATCTATTTGGAGGGATTGCGGGGGCATTTACTGCTTGGGTTTTGGTTAAGAAAGTTATTTAAAAGCACACCCCCCTAGTTTTACATGATATTTCTCTTTACTATAAACATCATGTAAAACTAGGGGGGTGTGCTTTTGAAACATACTCTTATATTCTAGAATTAAAAAATGAGAATCAAGCAACGTCCTCTTCCTTAACCTTCTGCAACTGCTCAACCAAGCCTTCTGGCAATTTCATCTCTTTTGCCAGTGAATCCAAATAATCACGCTCCATTGAGTTTTCTTTATCGGTCACTACGGCTGATACCAAGTAAATCTCAGCGGCAATTGCCGAGTTTTCTGCCAAAGCGGCGATTTCTTTTACGTCTAGTGGTTTTGCAATTTCAGATTGCATCAAACTAGCCACATCACCTGTTAAGCCTAATTTTTCTATTTGCTCATCAATCGCGGCGACTTCTTTTTTATTGATGTGTCCATCTGCTTTTGCGGCGGCTATCATGGCTTTTAGCAAAATATGACTACGCTCGTTGGCATCTGCTTCGCCTAGTTCGTTAATGGGAATTATTTTGGCATTGGATGCCATGTCTTCTACTTCTTGGTCGATGGTTTCTTTTTGTGTTACCCAGTTTTGATAGGCTTTCCACCCTATTCCACCGATTGCGGCAAGGCTACCAATCTTTAGCGCCGAACCTGTTACGCGTCTGCCTGCGCCTGTGCCTAGCAACAGTGCTAATACGCCGACTGCCACCGCACCTTTTTTCATGCCGTCAATCGTGGCATCGTAGCCTTCATCACCTTCTTTGGGCATTTTCAGTTTTTCTTCAGCTATCTCGCGCCCTTTGCTGGCGTACTCTTTACCTGTTTTTAGTAGGTCATCTAGAAATGATTTTGTGTCCATTATGTTACTCCCTTTGGGTTTCTATATTTTTATCTCTCTAGTTATTTATAGGGGTAAATGAGCAATAATTCAAGGTGGGCTTTTTATTGCGGGCACAAAAAAGCGAGGTATAAAACCTCGCTTTTTAAAGTAATTCTTTAATTAAAAATTAAAGAGCTACGATGTTCTCAGCTTGAGGACCTTTCTGGCCGTCTGTAACTGTGAACTCAACCTTTTGGCCTTCGTTCAAAGTTTTGAAACCGTCACCTGAGATTGCGCTGAAGTGAGCGAAAACGTCTGGTCCGTCTTCTTGCTCGATAAAACCAAAGCCTTTAGCTTCATTAAACCATTTTACTGTTCCAGTAGTTGTAGACATAATATTTTTCCTAATATTCAAAATTAAAAGTGTTTTAGAAAACATTTCTAAAACGATTGTGCTGAAGTGGTGTTGCTATGAATTATGAAATCAGGACGAGGATCAAAACTAATGGAACTTCGAGATGGTAATGCATAAATATAAAAAACTTACTTTCAAGCTGCGCGGGATTATACCCCACACACACGGTTAGTCAAATTTTGAGTTAATTAGTTCCTTTAATTTAATAAATATTATCAAAAGTCTTTTAGTATTTGCTTGGCAAAAGGAATTGTGATCAATGCTTTTTGACGAAAGCTTTCTTCATCGAGCTTATTTAATATTTCCATTAACGACTCTATATCACGCGGATAGCGGCGGTAAACGTATTCGATTACATTATCTTTTAGTTTAAATCCGCGTTGTTCTGCACGTGCTTGCAGGGCTTTGGGTTTTTCTTCATCCGTTAAAGCTTGTAGTTGATAACTGCCTCCCCAGATTAATCGGGAGGCTAAATCGGGTAGAACGCCTTCTAATTTACGAGGATTCTCACTGATGCTCAATAATAAACTTTGCCCATTTTCTCGGGTGACGTTTATTAAATTAAATAACGCGACCTCCCAATCTTTATCACCCAGCACTTCATCAATATCATCTATTACCAGTAATTTAGATTGTGACAAACCTTCCAACACTTCTGTGCCGTAAGCTTTGAAAAATTTTAGCGGAATGTAACTAACCGTGTGATGAACGTCTGCCGCTTTTGCGCAACAGGCTTGCAACAAATGGGTTTTTCCTGATGACTTTTCGCCCCAAATAATATTCTGTTGGGGTTTTTTTGATACAAAAATGGATTGCAATACACTAACGACTTCCGTATTTGCAGCTTCAGGCTCGACGTAATAGGATTCAAAAATATATCCATCGCGCAAATTTACGTTAAGCGTTAATTGTTCGGGGTTTGTTGATGACATAGCTGGCTATGGCTTCTCTATAAATAGAAAAACAATCATGTAAAAGTGGGGGGGTGTGCTTCGACTCCGCTCAGAAAACATGCTCTTAACCATACATTTAAACCTCTGCAGTCGCATTATCACTTTCGATCATATCGTCTATTTTTTCTACTTTATCAGGATCAAAATCATCATAGAGATGGCTATCTTTATAGGTTTTGTGGAAGTGGCGCAAAATGACCGCAATGACGGCAAATACAGGCAATGCCAGCAATATACCGAAGAATCCAAATAGCTGACCACCAGCCAACACTGAGAATATAACCGCGACAGGATGCAATCCAATTCGATCACCTACCAACAATGGCGTTAATATTGTACCTTCAATTACTTGTGCAACGACAAACACCAAAGCAACCCACAGCAGGTTCGTGGGGTCGTGTGTTTGAAACATAATTGCAACACCTGCAACTGCGATTCCGACGATCAATCCCATATAAGGAATAAAGCTTAAAATACCTGCCAACATTCCAATCAACAACGCAAGCTCTAATCCAATCAACTTTAAACCCACAGCGTAGATTGTGCCTAGCGCCAGCATAACGAGCATTTGACCACGTAAAAAAGCGCCCAATACATTGTCAGATTCTGCGGCTAAACGAGACACGGTTGGCTCTACCGAGCGTGGTAGTAAATCGTGAATATAATCGACCAAGTTATCCCAATCGCGCAGCAGATAAAAAGTAATGACAGGAATCAAAAACAGATTCGCTGCCCAACCCGCAACCACCATGCCAGAATGAGAAATTGTCCTAACTAAACTTTTGAAGAAGCCACCTGCATTGGCAAATTGATCACCAAAGCTGGCTTTTAATTGTTCAATTTCCAAAGCAGGAATACTTATACCGAAAGTGTCTTTCAAAGTTGGCTCTAGATTGACCATCACCCAATCAATATAACCAGGCATTTTTTCGATCAATAATCTGACTTGTGATTCTATTAACGGCACTAAAAAGAAAAAGATAGGCAAGATCACCAGCAAGGCGACAAAGAAAACAACCACGACAGAGAGCGTTCGTGATATTTTGAATTTTTCGAGGCGATCAACAATAGGATCACCCAAATAAGCGAGTAATGCACCCGATACAAAGGGCAATAAGATAGGCGCTAAAAAATAGAGAAGCACCATTGAAACGATTGCGATTGTTAACCAAAACCAGCGATTGCTTTGTGTCATTTATTTATTCTCATTTTTTAAGAGTATGTTACTAATGATAATAACAATACAATTCTTAACCAAGCCTTTATAGCTCCAAAACATCCTGCATATCATATACGCTAGGTGATTGACTACCCAACCAAGTCGCCGCACGCACCGCACCTTTTGCAAAAGTCATACGGCTAGAAGCCTTGTGAGTAATTTCGATACGCTCGCCAATATCGGCAAACATCACCGTATGTTCGCCCACAATATCGCCTGCACGAATGGTTTGAAAACCGATGTCTTTTCGCGCGCGCTCGCCTGTTACGCCTTCACGACAGTAGACTGCATTTTTTTCTAAAGTGCGATCGAGTGTCTTTGCAATGACTTCACCCATTTTAAGTGCCGTACCTGAGGGTGCGTCTACTTTATGACGGTGATGCGCTTCAATAATTTCAATATCGACACTATCGCCCAATACGCGCGCAGTTAACTCTAAAAGTTTTAAGCTTAACGTTACGCCAACACTAAAATTGGCGGCGAATACAATTGGAATTGATTTACCCGCGGTATCAATCTGTGATTTTTCATCATCTGAAAAACCTGTTGTACCGATGATTATGCCTTTGTTATTTTTTACGCACCAGTCGAGGTGGTTTAACGTAGGGGCTGGGCGAGTGAAGTCGACAAGTACATCAAAGTCATTTTCTGCATCGTCTAAACTTGAAACAATAATGACATTGTTTTTACCAACTCCTGCCACTTCGCCTGCATCTGTTCCGATGAGTGAGCTATCTGGGTGTTCGGTGGCTACGGTGAGTTTGGCGTTATCAGATTCGGCACACGCTTCAATTAAAATCTTGCCCATGCGCCCTGCTGCGCCTACTACTGCGATGTTTATCATTGTTTAAACCTTGTTACTGCTATCTAAATTAAGTAGGCTATAGTAAAGCATGCCTTGCTTCAACCACTACTGCTCCTCGCTACGCGAGTACCTGCATACTTTTTAGCGCCTAGGGCGCTCTAAAAAGCACACCCCCCCACTTTTACATGATGTATTTTCAATCTTCCTTTTCACTATCGAACCAGCCCTTCACATCATCAAAGAAGCTTTTCGCTTTATCCCCCCAACCATGCTGTTGCGGGCTATGTTTTTTACCGCCTTTATCCAAAGCAGATTGAAATTGCTCTAATAGCTTCTTCTGCTTTGCGGTCAAATTCACTGGCGTTTCAACCTCAATACGACAAAGTAAATCCCCTACCATGCTACTACGCACTGATTTTACGCCCTTGCCACGCAAGCGGAATACTTTATCCGACTGTGTTTCTGCGGGAACTTTTAAGTTCACTTCACCGCTTAACGTTGGCACTTTTAACGTACCACCCAGCGCCGCTTGTGTAAATGGAATTGGCATAACACAATGTAAATCATTAGCATCGCGGGTAAATAATTCATGCTTTTTAAGGTGCATTTGCACATACAAATCACCTGCTGGACCACCGTTGATGCCCGCTTCGCCTTCACCGCTCAAACGTATTCTATCCCCTGTATCAACACCTTCTGGTATTTTAACTTCGAGTGTTTTCTTCTCTTCAACACGCCCTTCTCCATGGCAATCACCACAGGGGTCAGAAATAATTGTGCCAGCACCGTGACAATGCGGGCAAGCTTGTTGCACAGAGAAGAATCCCTGCTGCATTCGTACCTGACCTTGACCATTACATGTGCCACAGGTCTGTGGTTCCGAACCTTCTTTAGCGCCAGAACCATCACAGGTTTCACAGGTTTGTTTACTGGGTACGCGAATATCAACCGTTGTACCAAAAACGGCTTCTTCTAAAGTTAACTCAAGATTATATTGAAGATCACTGCCGCGATAAGCCGCACTTGCGCCACTTTGTCCGCGACCACCGCCACCGAATATATCTTCAAAAATATCACCGAACCCACCAAAACCACCACCGGGATGACCGCCACCACGAGATTGATCTACGCCGGCATGGCCAAATTGGTCATATGCTGCACGTTTTTGAGAGTCCGATAAAATCTCGTAGGCTTCTTTGACTTCTTTAAATTTGTGCTCCGCTTTCTCATCATCAGGGTTACGATCAGGATGATATTTCATTGCCATACGGCGGTAAGATTTTTTTAATTCACCGTCGCTACATGTTTTTGTAACACTTAGAATTTCGTAATAACATTGTTGAGACATCTAAAATAACCTGTTTCTTAAACGCATTTATCAAAAACAAAATAAGGCGCATCGGGTTTACCGATGCACCTTTTATAATTCATTCCCTCTTAAGTAGACATGTAGGTTGGGCTGAAGAATGAAGCCCAACCTACAAACTAAGGGAGGAGTTTCAAAGAGAAAAGACTTACGCCTTCTTGTCTTCCTCTTCAACTTCTTCAAACTCAGCATCAACAACATCGTCATCTTCTGCTTCACTTGAATCTGCTGTAGCTTCAGCTTCGCCACCTGCCGCAGCTTGCGCTAACGTACCTGATGCTTCCATCAACTCTTGAGATTTACTCTCAATCGCATCTTTGTCATCACCTTGTACTAGCTCTTTAAGCTCTTCAACTAAAGCAGTAACCTTGGTCTTTTCAGCTTCATCAACCTTATCGCCGTATTCAGTTAGCGACTTCTCAGTTGCATGAACTAAGCCATCCGCTTGGTTACGCGCATCAACTAACTCGCGCGTCTTCTTATCTTCATCGGCGTGTGCTTCAGCATCTTTTACCATTGCATCAACTTCTTCATCTGATAATCCAGACGATGCTTTGATCACAATTGATTGCTCTTTGCCAGTCGCTTTATCTTTAGCTGATACATTCAAAATACCGTTTGCATCAATATCCAAAGATACTTCGATTTGAGGCTGACCACGTGGAGCAGGTGGAATATCCGTCAAGTCAAAACGACCTAGCGATTTATTACCCGATGCCATCTCGCGCTCACCCTGTAACACGTGAACCGTTACTGCATTTTGGTTGTCGTCTGCTGTTGAAAAAGTCTGCGATGCCTTTGTAGGAATCGTTGTGTTCTTTTCGATCAATTTAGTCATTACCGCGCCCATCGTCTCGATACCAAGAGATAAAGGCGTAACGTCTAGTAATAGAACGTCTGTAACTGACCCACCAAGAACACCACCTTGAATCGCCGCACCTACTGCTACTGCTTCATCAGGGTTTACGTCTTTGCGTGGCTCTTGTCCGAAGAATTTTGTTACGGCCTCTTGAACCATTGGCATACGTGACTGACCACCGACTAAAATAACATCATTGATTTCAGATACTTTTAAACCGGCATCTTTCATTGCTACTTTACAAGGCTCAATCGTGCGCTTCACTAAATCTTCAACCAAAGACTCAAGCTTTGCACGTGTCACTTTTACATTTAAATGCTTAGGCCCAGATGCATCTGCCGTAATATACGGAATATTCACATCGGTTTGCGTCGCTGATGAAAGCTCAATCTTTGCTTTCTCTGCCGCTTCTTTTAGACGTTGAAGAGCAAGAGGATCGTTATGTAGATCTACGCTGTTATCTTTCTTGAACTCATCTGCTAAGTAGTCGATAAGGCGCATATCAAAGTCTTCACCACCAAGGAATGTATCACCGTTGGTTGCTAATACTTCAAATTGGTACTCGCCGTCGATTTCTGCGATTTCGATGATTGATACGTCAAACGTTCCACCACCTAAATCATAAACTGCAATCGTGCTATCGCCCGCTGCTTTATCCATGCCGTAAGCTAACGCTGCCGCTGTAGGCTCGTTAATAATACGCTTTACATCTAAGCCTGCAATTTTACCTGCATCTTTTGTAGCTTGGCGCTGTGAGTCGTTAAAGTAAGCAGGAACGGTTACAACCGCTTCGGTTACTGTCTCGCCCAAGTAATCTTCTGCATCTTTCTTCAATTTTTGAAGGATACGTGCAGAAACTTCTGGCGGAGACATTTTCTTACCATCTACTTCAACCCATGCATCACCGTTATCAGCTTTTACAATTTTATAAGGTACAAGCTTAATGTCTTTTTGAACCGCGTCTTCTTTAAACGTACGACCGATCAAACGCTTGATTGCGTAAAGTGTATTTTCAGGATTCGTTACCGCTTGACGCTTTGCGGGCATACCCACTAAAACTTCATCGTTAGCAAATGCAACAATCGATGGCGTTGTGCGATCGCCTTCTGCATTCTCAATAACGCGTGGCTTGTCACCGTCCATTACCGCGACACAGGAGTTTGTTGTTCCTAAATCAATTCCGATTATCTTTCCCATTGTGTGTTCCTCTGTTGAGCCTGTCTGTTATGAGTAATGGCTCTTAAATTTAATGTTGTAGTAAATGTGTGGTTATCTTTTTGCTTATCAAGTGCAAAGCTTGAAAAAACTGACTAACCGCTACTAATAATTTGTTTGGTTTTTTCTGTATAACCCTTGCGTCATAATTCTCACATCATCCCCAAGTAGTTTTATCGGGGATGACGGTGTTTTTTGAAGATTTTGTATATCTAACTATTTAGTTTTTTACAACCATCACCATTGCAGGTCTCACCAAGCGACCACTCAGCGTATAACCTTTTTGCATAACAGCGCTCACATGACCTTCTTCATATTCTTCGCTCGGTTGCATTGCCATTGCTTGGTGCAATTCAGGATCAAACTTCTCACCCAATGGATCAACTGCTTCAACTGAAAACTTCTCCAGCGCTTTATTGAGTACATTCATGGTTAAACTCATGCCCTCACGAATTTGTTCAATATCGCCTTCTGCCGCCATACCCATCTCAAGGCTATCGGCTACTGGCAATAATTCACCAACAAACTTTTGCACTGCAAACTTATGCGCATCTTGCACTTGTTTTTCTGCACGTTTGCGTTGGTTATCAGCCTCGGCTTTCATGCGTAAAACGGTATCCCAGTTTTTATCTGCACTTGCGCGTACCGTTTCTAACTCTTCTTGAAGTGATTCGATAGTTACTTCACCCTCCTCACTCTCAGCAGAATCAGCAGCAACAACTTCTTCTGTTGTTTGATCTTCGGCTTGTGCTTTATTTTCATTCTCTTCGAATGGATTTTCGTCTTGTTTAGATTGGCTCATTGTTTGCTCTTTTTGACCAAAAGGTCGTGTGAATTAATGTGCTGTAAAATGTGGGGTTTTTGTAGAAAATTTCAAGAAAATAATTGAAGATTTTTAATTGTTAAAAAACATCATGTAAAAGTAGGGGGGTGTGCTTGAATTCACACCCCCCTACTTTTACATGATGTTTTACTATCTATTCTTTATTTAGCGCCGCAGACAGCAGTTTGGCAGTAATATCCACCACAGGAATCACGCGATCATAATGCATTCGTTTTGGACCGATCACACCCAGCACACCGATGTGTGAATCATCTATTTGGTACGGTGCTGTCACAACACTACAATCGCCAAAAACTTCATGCCCTGCTTCGCTACCGATAAATATTTGTACACCATCGGCATCCATGCATCTATCGAGCAAACCGAGTACATCCCGCTTTTCATTAAAGGCGTTAAATAGCTGGCGCAACTTGGTAACATCGGATAGGTCATCATAATCCATCAAGTTGGTTCTGCCAGCGACAACGTAATCATCTGATTGATCATCCGACATTCCTGATACAGCCTTCTCACCCAGATCAATTGCCGACACCATCATGGCGTTCATGCTTTTACGCACGTCTTCCATTTCTTGAACTAAAATTTTACGCGCCTGTTTTAAATCTTTACCGATTAAAATTTCGCTAAGGTAGTTACTGCTTTGCTGTAATTCGGATGAAGTAAATGCACGATCAACCTGAATAATGCGATTTTCAACATCGTTATTTGACATAATCAACACGACAAGAATTTGTTTTTCAGAAAGCTGTAAAAACTCAATTTGGCTAATCGAACGTGCATCCATTTGCGGCGCCATCACAATACCCGTTAATTGGGTAAGCCCAGATAGCATATTAGATGCCGAATGAATCAAATCACTGGATGATTGATGCTCAAGTTGAATCTCAAGCCCTTGGCACTCTTGCTCTGCCAAGGGCTGAACATTGACCAGCGTATCAACAAATAAACGATAACCCTGCGAAGTAGGAACACGCCCAGCAGAAGTATGAGGCGCGTGAATATAACCTGCATCTTCCAATGACTTCATCACATTACGAATCGTTGCAGAGCTAAGATCTAAACCGCTACGCTGCGCCAATAACGACGAACCAATCGGCTGACCATCGCTGATATAGCCCTCAATTAAGACTTTTAGTAAGTGTTGAGCGCGTTCGTTTAGATCAGTCTGCATAGGAACTAATATAAAGGAGAAAGTGGAATTTACAAGGTTGTTTTTAGCTTTAAGCCTTAAAAGCCATGACAAGCGATCCTAAATCATCAGATGAATTACCCGCAAGTTCGTTGTCATGCCTCGCTTGGCACATTTTCTTATCTGCCACTTTCATCAAAATACCAACACTACTTCCGTGAGCAGGATAAGATGCCACACCAATACTTGCGCTAAGCTTAAATTCTTTATCTAAAACTTTCATGGGTTTAGTAATAGCTTGTAGGTATATATCTAACATATCATCTACATCAGATAGGTTTTCCTTATCAAGAAGAATCCCAACCAGAAATTCTGCACCGCCCATGCGAGCTAAACAATTACCTTTTCTCGCAATATATCTCAGCCTTTGTGCAATCAACTTGAGGACTGCATCCCCAACCACATACCCATGTAGGTCGTTGATTTGTTTAAGACCATTCAAATCCATAAATAAGATAGCCAATACTTTGGTTTCTTTCTTTGCACTTTCCAATGACCCTTCAAGAAGATGTATAGCATAACGACGATTAGGCAGCCCTGTTAGTGCGTCGTGATTGGCACGAAAGGCATTATTATTTGACTCTTCAGTTTTCTCTTTTAATGATTTCGCGACTGATTCTTTAAGTGTAAATATTTCTTTTAAATAGCGAGTTTGCAATATTTTCGAAGCCATTCCAATAACTATTGTTGCCGTAAAAAATAATAAACTAACCATAACTTCAAACCATGGTATCTCCTTAGATAACCCTATTGCTGCTACATAGCCAATAATAATTGCAATAAGAATAAATGTCGTAGTTACAATACTCAGGTATGACCAACTTAACAAACCCATTGTCATCAACATGATACCTGCAAAATAAACATCAGAAGCATGATCATTCGGCTGTGCTAGGTAAATCATCACTAAAATTCCAAGTGAACCCAACAAAAATGTCGCCGTCACTATAAGCCCATAGTATTTTATAAAGTTATTTCTATACGATAAAGAGAATGCGCCAAGCAACATTAAAACCGTAGCCCCTCTTATCATAAGAGCATCCGTCACTTTTATGGAAAGCGAATACATATCAGCAAATATAAAAACAAAGTAAAGTGCTGCGCCCAACACACAAAAGAAACGAAACGATTTTATTTTCGTTGGCTCTAAATATGCTTGGTATGCTTTATCTGACTGATACGCTTGATGGTCTTCTTCTGCGTTGTTAACCGATTTTTTCATGATGTTGGATTATTTTTATTATTGAATCAATGGTAACCCAATGTACAAATAAACTCACACAAATACGGATGAAGGGTAAGCTTTATAAACCCTTGCTACAACGCGAATAAACTAAAGTTGTTAGTGCTTGAATTTTAAAAATTACTCACTTTCGTGTAAATTATATATCATGTTTCCTAAACAATTCTACAGACCATTATCTTGCAACCAATATTCAAAAAGTGCCATGTGCCACAATTTATTCCCTTGAATTCTCGTGTGATGCTCATCAGGCGCAGCCAATAGTTTTTCAACATAGCTTCTCTGATACAAACCACGTTCTTTACACTTTTGCGAACTCAAAATATCTTGCATAAATTCCAAAAACTCACCACGCACATATTTAAGTGCAGGCACAGGAAAGTAGCCTTTTTTACGGTCGATAACTGAATCAGGAATCATGCCGCGTGATATTTCTTGGAGTACGTGTTTGCCGCCATTTTTTAGCTTCATGTGGGGTGGCATTTTAGCGGCAAGCTCTACAAGCTCGTGATCTAAAAAAGGTACGCGTGCTTCTAGACCGTGCGCCATTGTCATGTTATCGACACGTTTGACGGGGTCATCGACGATTAGCATGGTGGTGTCTGCTCTGAATACCGCGTCGATAAACGTTTCGGCTTGCGGTGCTTCTAGCAGTTTCTTCATGGTTTCTGCGGTGTAGTCTTTGCTCACAAAATTAGGCATGAGCATTTCTGCCATTTCATCATGATCGCGGTCAAAATAGAATTGGCGGAAGCGTTCTAAGTGCGTGCCTTTTGCCTTGTTCATTTTGTCGTACCAGAAGTATCCGCCAAAGACTTCATCAGCGCCCTGCCCTGATTGCACCACTTTTAAATCTTTAGCAACTTGTTCTGATAACAAATAAAAGCCAATCGCATCTTGCCCAAACATCGGCTCTGACATATTGGCGATGGCTTCTGGCAAACGCGTTAATGTCTGTTCATTGGGTATTTGGATTTTATGGTGATTGGTATTGAATCGCTCAACCACGGCATCGGAGAATTCAAACTCATTGCCTTTTTCTTCTGGTTGGTCATCAAAGCCTATTGAATAAGTTGGGATGTCTTGAATGCCGATTTCATCCAACAAACCAACCAACAAACTTGAATCTAATCCACCTGATAGCAATACACCTACTGGCACATCAGATACATCATTACGGCGTTTTACAGCAGTTTTCAAAGATTCGTGAATCGCATCAATCCATTCTTCATCGCTTCGTTCTTCTTTTGGACGAGTCGCATCCAAGGTCCAATAGCGGCTGAGTTGTTGCTCGCCATTTTCTTTTATTAATAAGCTGTGTGCTGGCTCTAATTTACGAATGCCTTTTATGACTGTCATCGGTGCTGGCACAACCGCGTGCAAGGTAAACTGATGATGTAGTGCTACTGGGTCGAGTGATGTATCAATATCATTGGCATCGTTTGAAGCTAGTAACGCCTGCGTATTTGATGCAAAGCGAAAACCATTTTTTGTAAATGAGTAGTAAAGTGGCTTAATACCCATGCGATCACGAGCAAGAAACAGCGTCTTTTCTTTTAAATCCCAAACTACAATAGCGAACATTCCTAAGAAATGCTTCACACAATCTGCTCCCCACTCGGCATAAGCTTTGAGAATAACTTCGGTATCACCTGTAGAGAAGAAAGTATGCCCTTTAGCTGATAGCTCTTTGCGTAATTCAGGGTGGTTATAAATCGTACCATTAAAAACCAATGCCAAGCTTAGATTGGAATCAATCATCGGCTGATTGCCTTTTTCAGACAAATCCAAAATAGACAAACGTCGATGCCCGAATGCTAACGAACCATCAGAAAACGTACCGCCGCGTTCAGGCCCACGTTTCTCAATTTTTTCCATCATCACTTGGATGTGGTTTAGGTCTGGCATACTGCCATCTAGTCTATATTCACCGCAAATTCCGCACATGAAGTCTTATCCGCTATAAAAAGAACGGATATAAAAGCACACCCCCCCACTTTTACGCAAGCTTGTTGTATACCGTATCTCCTGTTTTTTAAAAAACAAACCAAAACACCGCCTGCGAAAGAAAGAGAAAACTATTAACTAATCAACCCAAACTGTCGTCCCATCTACACTTATTAAAGGCTGATCCATAAGGTTAGCGCTCGAACAATAAGCAGTGTCTTCTGATTTAAATAAAGCATTTGGCACAACTTCAAAACCAAAGCTTGTTATTTGATCACGAGCTTTTTGACTGTATGGAATGCCCATCATATCAAAGTAACTGGTGTAATCTAAACCTGCCGCATAAGAATAGGCGACGATTAACCAATCGTTGTTTCTGATAGCGTTTATCTCATCCAATGTATATCTATCAAAACCAACCGATGCCTTTTTTGCATCCCAATCTTGTTTCGCACGGCTCATTTCTCGTTCTAAAATATGCACACGGGCTAATATGTGCCAACCATTGTCTACTTTTCCCATTTTTTGTGCGTGCATCATGGCTTGTATTTTTAATAGATATTGTTCACCCAAACCCGCTTTATCCCATAGGTTTGTTTTAAGATAAACCTCTACATCAGCCTTACCTACAGAGCTTTGAATGGTTTCATACATTGTTTTAAAAGGCATACCCCAGCAGCCATTATCAGCATCACCTGTATTAGCGGTGTATCTTGATTTTGTGTAATAGGAGAATGTATTCGTCGCTGCATGATTAGGGAATCCTTCAAAGCGCATTTTTTGCAAACTATGTCCCATCTCATGTATATCGCCATGACCTATCGGATCAAATGACCAATAGGCATCATAAGGATTGCCCGAACAGCCGTAGCCACAAGCTGCTTGGTCGGCATTCATATGCTTCATTTTATCTATAGTTTCAATGGTTAAACCTTTATTATTTGCCCAATCATGAATTTCAGGGACAACATCAACGCCGTTACCTTTAAAGCCAGCTAAGACATGCGGATAATTGCTGGTGTATTTTTCTACCGCATTGGCAAGCCCTTCGGCTGTGCCACCCCACTTTTCATCTTCCACCGATGCAATCATTTTATCGAGCTTCGAATGCACTTCAAAGCCTGCCGTTGCAACCTCCGCCCAATCGTACTCATTGGCATTTAGTTTTTGCGCAAAGGAGTTGTTATCGGCTGATGATGCCCAGTAGGCGTGCTCACCTATATTTTCAAAATATACCTCAACAGGTAAATCATTTGTTGAGAATTCTAATTGTAATGGCCCACCATAAGGTGATGTTAACTTGATAGTTTCTCCTGATTTGATTTCAAAGTGAGGCGTTTGCAGATATTTAGGTCGGTTGTAATGATTGGCCTCATATTGATGCGTTGCACCTGAACGCAAGGTGTTGATAAATACTTTAACCGTTAAATCTGAATTATCATTTCGTGTCACTTTTACCGTTTGACCAGGAAGTGCATAAACACCTGCTGAGCGGAATGATTTTTTTGAGGTCAAATTAACTATTTTTGTAATTGGCGTAATATGCGAGAAATCACTGCGGCTAAAGTTACCCATATCTTGCTGTGCAGGATTAATATTACGGTAGTTATAAACAGCATGATCTGCGTAAAAAGATCTCATAAAAGTATGATCATCTGTTGTCACTTTATCCATTGGATATGCCACAGTTTGACGAAATTTATCGCCAATCAGTGCCAATAGCTTTTGCAAACGATAATCATCCCCTGTAAAAATTTTAGTCTTGGCACTATCTAATCCCGTCATCATTTCACGCACTTTTGTTGCTCCCGCTTGAAACCCCGAACTTAATCCTGTCACAGAGGCACAGCCATCGTATTGTGACCCGAAAACACCTTTGCCTTCCGTGCATTCAGCCCAGTCAAAATGATAGTCTTTTGCTTGAAAATGCGACACCATCGTTGCTATGGAATTATAACCAAGGTCGGTAACATATGCCGTTTGCATTGCTTCAATATTATTCCAACTGGCTTTATCTTTCGCCCAATAATTTCCGCCATAAGGCAAAGAAAAATCAAATAATTTAGCAATTGTGTGCGCAACACCGTTATAGGCTTCGTACCATGTATGAAGGTATAAAATAGGTGTACCCCTGTTAACCTCCTCTTCTAATCTTTCTCGCACTAATTGTGTATTTTCTTCGTCTGTTTGCCAGCCTGTAATAATTAAGTCTACATTGTTGTAACAGGTAGCAAAATCAGGGCTATTCCTATCACACTCTTGAATCACCCATGAAGGGTAATTTGACGATATCCAAGCTTTAATATTTGTTTTATCAGAATATGTAAATGATAGCCCTATGGTCTTAGAGACACTTAAAACATCATCTGCATTAGCCGTTATAAGCCACCCTAACAAACGCTTGAATTGTGACTCATAACTCAAATTATTTCTCGCTTGAAAATGCTCCATCGGCGCCGCACCAAATGCTGCAAATCGACTGTTTTCTTTTATCCCCGCAACTGCTAAGGTTTTGCCTTTGTTGCCTTGTAAAATAGGGAATATCTTGTGCGCATCACCATTAATATTAATAAGCTGAGAGCGATTAGAAGCATCATAAGCAATAGGCTCATTTTTATAGAGCGCTTTTAACAAAGGCTCTCCAGCTTTTAAACTCTCTATTTCATCTTGCGCAGCTTGCAGTAACTCTACTTCTGTAATGGGTGTATTAATAACATCACCTGTCCTAAGCACCGTATCAATATTTGATGTACTAGTGGGAGGCAACACATGATCTCCTGAACCATCTGAAGAAGAGGAACCACCACCACAACTTACAAGCAGTGTTGATACTGCCAGCACAGGCAATAGTTTCTTTATTATTTTCATTATATTAGGCTTATTTTTATTAGGTTTTAGAAACTTAAGGGGCCTTTGATCAAATCCCATAAGGTAGAAAACAGGGGTAAATAGGCCTCTGATTATAAGTGAGCAGGGAGGAGAGTGTATGAAAATACCGATAAGTGGTTATTAAACATCCAACTATTTAAACTCCCACCCCTTACTTTTACTATCACATATGAATTACCTTTCATCGAATATTATGTAATTTCTCATTTTTTCTATTATAATCAACGGTACTAATCTACCGATAGATCAGCCTTAAGGCACGGTTAAGCTTGCAAAAGGTATGGTTTTCGTGTATTTATGCGCCAGAGAAATAAAAGCGTATGCTTAAAACTTACACAATTTGTTAAATGATAGGGCTATAGAATTGTCTTCAGCAGTAAAAAACGACATTCATTACAGTAATAATGATTGGAACGATATAATTAAAAAATACAAACTCCATAGTAATATGGAAATTGTTATTAGTGAGAAATCTTCCACAAACCCAACTGATTCGAACAGAGGAGGTTACGCTTCGCCGTGGGTTTTTAGAACAGTTGTTCTAACTGGGTTAGTAGCATTACTAGGAAATCTTCCTTTTCAATCTCGTTTAGTTAATGCATCTAACACTAACATCCAAGCATTTAACATTAGCCCTATAGAAGAAACCATTACTAAAGCAGTAGCTTCACACGATCATTCTATTAAAGAATTTGAGATTGAAAATCAATTTACAGAAGTTGATGATGTCATTATTGGATTTCACGAGCTAGCATTACCTAAGCACGCCCTTCAAACCTACGCGGGTACAGTTGATGAAGATAACAGCAGCAAATGGACAACTTACCAAGTTAAATCTTACGACAATCTGACCAATATTTTCTACAAGCTAGGTCATCAATCTAGTTTAAAAACATTACAAAAAGATAATAACTTTAAGAAAGAATTAAAGTCACTCAAAAAGGGCAGTATTGTTCGCGCCAGTTCAAACAGTGATGGCGACTTATCGGAGTTAGTCTTCACTCATGACAAGAGAAACAGCTACGTTATTACTTTGAATGATGATACATACACAGGCAAATGGAAGAAAAATATTTTTGAAGTACGCCAATCACGTGCTAGCTTTACTATAAAGAATGGCCTTTTCTTTGACGGTAAAAAAGCAGGCGTTGCAAACAAGATAATTAAGCAGGTTGTTAAAGTATTCGATTGGGATATCGACTTTTCTCACGACATTAGAGTCGGCGATGAAGTAACGGCTGTTTTTGAAGAGATTTACCATGATGGCGACAAGGTTGCTGATCAAAACTTATTAGCGGCGGAGTTTATCAATAAAGGCAGAGAATTTAGAGCCATTCGTTTTACCAACAAAGATAATAAAACAGATTACTTCACACCACAGGGTCGTGAGATGAAAAAAGCTTTTATTCGTACACCGATTGCTCATGCGCGTGTTTCATCACACTTTAACCCTGGTCGTTTCCACCCTAAGCTTCATAAAATTCGTGCGCACAAAGGCACTGACTTTGCAGCAAGAACAGGAACGCCAATTATGGCAACAGGCAACGGCACGATTAAATCAATCGGGCGCAAAGGTGGCTATGGTCGCGCCATTGTGATCCAACATCGTGAAGGATATACAACTTTATACGCACACATGTCTAAGTATAAAAAGAAACTGAAACAAGGCGATAAAGTGTATCAAGGCGATATAATTGGTTACGTTGGTTCTTCTGGGTTGGCGACAGGTCCGCATCTGCATTACGAATTTCGCAAAAACAACACCCCTATCAACTCGATGACAGCATCACTGCCTAACAGCATGTCATTGACGAAGCGCGAGCTTAAAGACTTCCGCAACAGTGCGTACAACTTAGTATTACAGCTAAACGTTTTACACCGTTTTGTAAAAGCTAAGATTGAAATAAACAGCGCTATCGGTGGTTAATTTTCCTCTCTTAGCCGAACTATAAATGGCTGAAAATTCCTATTATATCGGCTTAATGTCTGGCACCAGCCTTGATGGAGTTGATGCTGTATTGGTTGACTTCAAAACAGATACTCCTAAGCTTGTCGCTAACCATTCCCACCCAATACCCAAAAAATTACAAACAAAACTTATTGAATTTACCCGGCCAGACTGGTGTGGGAGTATTGCGAACATGGGTACATTTCATCAGCAACTGGGAAGGTTATTTTCTGATGCAGTTAATAAACTACTCAAAACATCAAATACAGCCCCGCAACAAGTGCTAGCCATTGGTAGCCATGGTCAAACGCTTTGGCATCAACCAACAGGCGATTTTCCTTTCAGCTTACAACTTGGTGATGCTAATTTAATAACAGAACTCACAAATATCACTACCGTCGCAGATTTCCGTAGCCGTGACATTGCCGCAGGAGGACAAGGCGCACCGCTTGTGCCTGCTTTTCATCATAAGGTACTCAGCCATAACGGCAAAAGTCGTGTAATCTTAAATATTGGCGGTATTGCCAATATCAGTGTTTTACCTTCAAAAGCCTCTAACAAGCCTGTAATGGGTTTTGATACAGGGCCTGGTAATGGCCTTATTGATGCATGGATACACGCTCATAAGGCCAATAACTACGATAAGAGCGGTGATTGGGGTAGATCAGGCGCTATACAAGATGATGTTTTAAACACGCTACTTGAAGACCCTTACTTTTCACTCCCCGAACCCAAAAGTACAGGGAAAGAGTTTTTTAACCTTGCTTGGTTAAAGAACACATTAGGAAATACGTTAGAAGATCATAAACCAGAAGATATTCAAGCAACATTGATCGACCTAACTGCCAAGACCATTGCCAACAGTATTGACACATCCTGTGATGAATTGTTTGTGTGTGGTGGCGGTATTCATAATCATTTTTTAATTGAACGTCTTCGACACCACTTACCTGATATTACCATCGCATCAACAGAAAAATTAGGTATTGATCCTGATTGGATGGAAGCGATTGCGTTTGCTTGGCTGGCTAAACAAACCATGGAAGGAAAAGCAGGGAATTTACCCTCAGCAACAGGTGCTAAAGGCCCGCGTATTTTAGGCGCAATTTATACTGCTTAGGTTTTTGGTCAATATTTCTGATTATGCCGCCTGAACTGGTATTGCATTCGACAGTCGCTCTATCCCATTCTGCTCATCTGCATAAACTAAAACTGGTTTAAACGTCTCAACCTCTGCTTCACTCATTTCGGCATAGATGCAAATAATCATTTTATCACCCGGGCTAGCCTTGTGTGCCGCCGCGCCGTTAACGGAGATCGTACCCGAACCCGCTTCAGCAACAATCGCATAAGTTACAAAACGCTCACCATTAGTTACATTGTAAATATGTAATTGTTCATATTCACGAATACCTGCCGCCTTTAATAAATCCAAATCTATGGCGCACGAACCTTCATAGTCTAATTCAGCATGAGTCACCGTTACGCGATGTAGTTTTGATTTAAGTAATGTTAGATTCATTGGTTACTCCTACAGCACACCCCCCTACTTTTACAGCATGTTTCTGTTTTTATAAAAAACATCATGTAAAAGTAGGGGGGTGTGCTTTTAATATTAACTAAATAAAAGTGCTAGAGATCAAGCGTAATATTATCAATCAAACGTGCTTTACCGAGCCAAGCTGATGCTAAAACCACTAGGTTTTTATCACCCGCTTTAGCAACTGACAAGTCATTCGCATTACGTACTTCTATATAATCGGGTTTGAAACCATGCTTTTCAAGGTTTGCAGTAGCTATATTTTGCAAAGCTTGGTAAGCATGATTATCTTTTTGGATAGCATCAATAATTATAAGCATTTCTTTATAAAGGCTTGGGGCGACCTTATTTCTTTGATCCGCAGTGAGATAATTATTACGCGAGCTCATAGCAAGCCCACTTTCCTCTCTTGCTGTAGGTGCCTCTATAATATCAATGCCAAAGTCTAAATCCTTTACCATGCGTTGGATTAGCATGAGTTGTTGGAAATCTTTTTTACCAAACACTGAAATATCGGGCTGAACCAAATTAAACAGCTTTGCTACGACCGTCGCCACACCTGAGAAGTGACCGGGCCGTGAGTCACCTTCTAGTATTTCACTGATTCCCCCAACGTTCACATGCGTTGTGCCACCATCGGGGTACATCTCTTTTGCGGTTGGCAAAAAAACCAAATCTACATTTTCTCGCTTAAGGAGCGCCAAATCATTTTCTAAGGTTTTAGGATAAGCATCCAAATCTTCGGGTCTATCAAATTGCGTAGGATTAAGAAATATTGAAACTATGACACGATCTGCAACTTCTTTGGCTTTTCTTACAAGTGATAAATGGCCATCATGCAAATTACCCAGCGTTGGCACAAAAGCCGTTGTTTCAGAATTTGAACGATAGCCTCGCATGACGACGCGCAGCGCATCTTTATCATTTACTTGAATCATATTTGAAAACCTCTTATTAGGGCTAATTCACACCCCCCTAGTTTTAGATGATAGATATAGTTACTATCAAAAATCCCTAGAAGAAGCACTGCTCATCAGCAGGAAAAGAAACATCACGCACGGCCGCCACATAAGCCGATATTGCCTCTGGGATATTACGACCATCCTTCAAGAAGTTAGCCGTAAACTTGGGTGCCAACGATGAAATACCAATCATATCTTGTAACACCAATACCTGCCCATCACATACTCGCCCTGCCCCGATGCCTATCGTTGGGATTTCTAGCTCTTTAGTTATTTTTTCTGCAAGATCAACAGGCACACATTCAAGCACCACGGCATCTGCACCCGCATCTTGAAGTGCAAGCGCATCATCAAGCATCTGCTTAGCCACATCATCTTCTCGCCCTTGCACGCGATAACCACCCAGCTTATGCACCGTTTGCGGCGTTAAGCCTAGATGTGCGCATACAGGCACCCCATGGTGTGTCATATGCCTTACCGTATCAATTTGTGCTTCGCCACCTTCAAGTTTTACGATATGCGCCTGCCCTTCCTGCATTAAACGCGCCGCATTGCTAATAGCTTGGTTTGGGCTGGTGTAGCTCATAAACGGCAAATCTGCCATTATCATTGCTCGCTTGCATTGTGGTGCAACAGATTTTGCATGATAAATAATATCATCAACACTAACAGGCACAGTTGAATCGTGTCCTTGCATGACCATACCGAGCGAATCGCCCACTAAAATCACATCCACATCCTGCTCGTCAATAACGCGCGCAAAGCTGGCATCATAAGCGGTGAGCGATACAATTTTTTCGCCCTTCTGCTTCATATCTCGAAGTGTTTTTACGGTAACGCGCTTAGCCATGATGGGAATATTCCTTAATTTCGCTTTTATCCTTTTCCGATAGTTTAGCAATACAATTGCTAAGTGTGGACTTATCGTTGATTTTCAAGTCTTCTTGATCTTCTTTTGTTTGCTCTGCAGTTGTGACTGAGAGGAGATCGCGCAAAGGATATAGCACGAATGCACGCTCACAAATTCGAGGGTGCGGCACGATTAATCGTTTGGTATTAATCGTTTCATCGCCGTAAAACAACAAATCCAAATCTAAGGTTCTGGCTCCCCAACGCTCAACACCTTCACGTACTCGTCCATTTTTATTTTCTATTTTTTGAAGCTCATCAAGCAGGTTTTCGGGGGTTAATGTGGTTTTAAACTCAACTGCCGCATTAATATAGTCAGGCTGATCTTGCGGGCCATGAGGCTTGCTTTGATACAGAAGCGAGGTGTTTATAAAGTCAATATCAGAGTGATTCGCCAAGGCTTGCAAGCCATCCATGATGTGCTTATCAGAATCACCAAGATTGCTTCCAAGAGCAACATAACAAAGAACTGGCTCAGTGTTTGTCATTGCTAACTGCGCTTATTGCGCCGACCTGTTCGATTACCTTTACCCTTTTTCTTAGGCGAACTTGATGCTTGGCACATAGCAATTTTTTCTTGCTCATCAACTTCTTGAATCAATGTCCACCATTCACAATCATCAGGCATAATTTCGCCCGCTTGTGCGCGTAAACACATAAAATCATAAGCGGCACGGAAACGACGATGATCCAAAAAGCCCATAACACGACGGGTATTTTTAAATTGGAAGCGCCCTTGCATTGTCCAGATTTCGCGTGTCATATTACTAAAACGGCGTGGTACAGAAATACATTTAACCTGCTCGGCAAAAGCATCTGTTGCAGCTAAATGAACTGACTGTAACGCAGGATTGCCTAGATCACGATACATCTCAGCACCTTCTTTAACCTGCTTCCACAACATGACGGCAAACAAAAACGCAGGTGTAACAGGCTTACCAGAGCGTATTCGCTTATCCGTATTATTTAATGCTGCATAAACTAAATTGGTAAATGAGCCTTCTCCAGCCTCTTCTGCCAAGCCCTTTTCAGCTTGAGGAAAAAGATGCTCAAGTAAATGATAGTGTCTAAGCAGCTCCAATGTTTTAACTGCCATACCACCATGAAATAATTTCAATGTCTCATCAAACAAACGAGCAGGAGCAATATTACCCAACAACGAGGATAACTCATAAATAGGCGCTTCCGATGCTGGCTCAATAGTTAAGTTAAGTTTTGCTGCAAAACGTACGGCACGTATCATGCGCACAGGATCTTCACGATAACGTACAACAGGATCACCTATCATGCGTAACTGTAGCTTCTTTAAGTCATCCATCCCACCAACAAAATCTAAAACTTCGCCTGTTTCTAGATCATAAAATAATGCATTAATACTAAAATCACGACGATAAGCATCTTCAACGACCGTGCCATAAACATTATCATTGATGATTCGACCGTGGTCTCCCACCTGCCCTTTATCACTATTATCATGTGGTGCGCGAAATGTTGCCACCTCAAAATACTCACGCCCAAAATGCACGTGCGCCAATCGGAAACGGCGACCAATAATACGGGTAGAAGGAAGGACTTGCTTTACCTGTTCAGGAGTTGCACTGGTGGCAATATCGAAGTCTTTTGGGTGATAACCTAGCAGCAAATCACGAACGCCACCACCAACCAAATAGGCTTCATAGCCAGCTTTGGTTAACGAGGTTAATATTGTACGGGCTTTTTTATCAATTTCCCGGGGATTAATACCGTGTTCAGTAGACGGTATTCGTGTAACTTGACTCATTAAATGAAGGTTGACCTAGTGATTTAACAAAGTCGCTAGCTTAACATAGCTAGCTTTTCTTTTATCACAAAAAACAAGTCACTTGTTAGCCTTTTTAATTAAGCTTTTTCCAACTCTTTATTGCTACTTTGTTGCTCCATTTCAGTCAAACTTTTCTTAATAGTTTCTTGCTGATGAACTAGCTCCTTAAGCTCCTGAATTTTACGTCTCTTATCTTGATTCAACTTATCCATACTCATTTTCTTGAATCGCTGCTGCTCATCCAATTGTTTAAGATCACGCTTGTGCTGTTTAGTCATCTCTAGTTTTTGATTTTTAAACTCTGATGCTTTTGCATCTAACCGAGCAACTTCTTGCTTAAGCGAAGCCTTTTCTTGCTCTAAGTGAGCTAATTCATCTTGCTTAGCTTCCTTTACCTTGAATTTATGCCCATTCAATACTTTTTGTTGCTGCGAATACTCTTCTAACTCTTGAAGCTTTAACTCTTTTTGTTGGTTTGAAATATCAAGCAGTGATTGTTTTTCTTGCTGCTGCCTCGCTAAGTCTTCAATATCTTGCTCAACAAGTAACAGTTGTTGCTGTAATTTCCCCGCTTCATTTTCCCATTTTTTACGTTGCTCTTCCAACTCAATAATATCCTGCTTATCAGCAAACTGCTTTTGCTCAAAATTATCTAAAATGGCTTGCTCTTTCTTCTGCTCTTCAGTTTTTCTATTTTCTAACTTTCGGTCCACCAACTGTAACTGCTCAAGCTCATCGTGTTTTAGATATATATTCTGTCTTACACTGCTCAATTCTTTTTGCCCTAATGTTTTAGCTCTGGAATTATCATCTTCAAGCTTTTGGTGCTCCATTAGTTGCTGGGTTATTTCATCATTTTTTAGCTGCTGATATTGAGCGACTTGGTCAACGCTTTGAGCGGTTAGTTCTTGCCTCTCCTCAAGTTGTTGTAACTCTTGCTCTGTAAGTTTTTGTTCTTGTTCTAGCTGTTTTAAATCTAGCTCTTTTAGTTTTCTATGCATCTCAATTTGCTTTGTATCTATCTGAGTCGACATTGCTGACATAACAACAGGGCTAAGCACATCATTGTCTCTAAGATCCTGATAAACATGGGTTTCTTCTCTTGATTCTTCATAAGTAGAATATTCAGAGCTTATATCCCTATGAATTTCTTCATGAATAGAAGGATTTTGGTCTTCCAAAGTATTGTCTGGTGATTCTTTTATTTCTTCTAGTTTTGTTAGCATTAAATCAGATTGACTTTCTAATTGATGAAAGTTGTTTTTCAACGCTGCTAATGTTTCGGCATCATAAACTTCGTTTGCCCCATTATAGATAGCCTCATAAGCATTATGAAATGCTTGATGCAGCGCTTCAATTTCATCAAACCACGAAAAAGACTGTAATGAATGCTCTTCAGAATAAAGCCAAAGTCCGAACTCGCATTTATCACATGAAATTGGTTTTAGCACAACATGGGTAGACTTACCATCCACAAGCATTTGGGCTTGCTCCAACCACTCTCCAAAAGAATCAGATGCCTCTTGAATACCCGCCACTAATATTTTTTTCATTTTATAACCTAGAAACTTATTATTTTTATATTTTCACGATATTATAATATTTCGCGTGATTTTTCCAAGAACAATGGATTAGCGGTAGCTAAAATCACCACTTAATCGTAATTGAATACCACTAACCTTGATTAATACACCGCCCGAGGCGTTTAATACCTTCTATTATTTTTTCTTCATTCACCGTTACATAACTTAAACGCAGTGTATTTTCTTCAGTTTCATCACCAACATAAAAAGGTTTCCCTGGTACAAAAGCCACTTTTTCTTTTATTGCTTTATCAAATAACGCCATCGCAGACATCTCTTTAGAAAGTGCCACCCATAAGAACATCCCTCCCTCTGATTCAGCTATTGTCACATCAGCAGGAAAGTATTGTTTAATCGCATCCATCATCACTTGTTTTTGTTTTCCATAGAATTGAATGATTTTTTCGATATGATCATCCAATGCGTTATCTTTCAAATACTGGAAAATGACTTGTTGTGAAAAATAGTTAGTATGTAAATCTGCCGCTTGTTTAGCGATAACCAAAGGTTTCATTAACCAATCAGGTGCAACGATCCAACCCAATCTAAACGATGGCACAACGACTTTTGAGAAGGAACCTAACAGTAATGTTTGTTCAGGTAATAATTCGTAGAAATTAGATTTTTGTGCCCCTGAAAAGCGTAACTCACCATAAGGATCATCTTGAATAAGCAAGGTATCAAACTGAGAAACAACACCCGCAACCGCTTCCCTATTCTCTTGTGAGTAAGAAATCCCTGTAGGATTTTGAAAATTAGGCACGGTATAAAGAAGCTTGGGCTTATAATCTGCTAATACCTGCGTTAATTGTTCAACATTCAAGCCATTATCATCAATCGCTACCGTATGCATTTTGGGCTGATATAATGAAAACGATTGAATTGCGCCGAGATAACCAGGGTTTTCAATAGCTATTGAATCACCTTCATTGAGTAAAACCTTTCCGAGTAAATCCAACGCTTGCTGTGAGCCATTGGTGATTAAAATATTATCTACTGAAATATCTAAACCTTGTTTCTCTTTATAACGCTTTGCTATCCAGGCTCTTAATTCATCATCCCCTTCTGAGTTTGCATACTGCAATGTTTGCGTGGGATTATCTTCCAAAACTTTATTACACGCATCTTGTAGCCCCTGAACAGGAAACAAATCGGAGCTAGGCAAACCTCCCGCAAAAGAGATGACATCTGACTGCGTTGATACTTTGAGAATTCTACGAATAAAAGATTCAGGAACATTCTGAATTCGATTTGAGAGTAAGTTTTTCACCTATTCACTCCTTTTAAATTATAACCATGTACTAATTGACAAGCATATCATTATCAACACAAATGATAATAATAAGAAAGGCACTCATCTGTAAACTAAAGAGCCATACCTGTTGAAATATCTTAATATCTTTACGGAACTGCCAAAACAGCACAGTTACAAAGATCATCACTTTCAAAAGCCGTCATATCACCTGCTTTTAAATTTGGCACGGGAAATACGCGAACCGTTAAGGGCTTATTCAAACGGAATGCCATTGTGCCCGTATCGCGCATCAGTGCTGATATTTTTTCAATTGAAGTATCACCCGGAATCGGCACAGTATCTAAACCAATTCCACACACTGCACTGTAGGTTAAGAGAGAGCGTATATCGAAGTTATTATCAATTGTGCCTTGCGCCAGACCAATATCCTCCGTTAGTGCCAACATCAAACCTGAAAACCCCACTAGGTCCACACCCTGAATAGATTTGAATACTTTTGTTAATAATGCCGACGCTTCAACTGTGCCCGATGCCCCAAAGTATTCAACCCCCATGGCTTCATAGACTTCAACCATACTGGAACAGTTTTTGGAAGGCGCAGCCGAACTATCAAAACCAGAAAACTTAAACTCATCACCAGCTGATTGTTTTACGATATTATTAATTTCATCAATGTGATATTGGAGTGCGCTGCTCATTACATCAAAATAACCTTTGAAATTATTATTATGATCTTGTTTATCAGCCGTTTGATTATAGTCTTTTAATACTGCAACCAAAAGATCAGGCGTTTCTAGACCAATAACAAAACGGTTACCCAATGCACTCTTGTGATAGCTTGCAGGAAAGTAAGGTATCAGCGGATCACAGTTAAAATTAACCGTGAAATTAAAGTTGCCCTCACCTCTTGGTGTAATCTTACTAATGCGTTCCACTGCTTTTGCCGAGTGCTGAATCAAGTCATTATCTAATACACCAAACTCATCCATCCCCACATTTACGCAAACATTACACAAGTCACCAAACTCTGTTACCAGCTCTGGCAACAGCAGAATCTCATGTTTGTTAATCGCTTCACCTATAGCAAAACGGATGCGTAAACCTGATGAGTTTGTAGACTCCAATAGATCACTTAAATAACGAAGGTCACTTTTTGCTGTTTCCAAGCTATCTGTATTTAAATATTCACCAAAAGGGTTGGTTACAATGCGAATTGATTGCACCGTGTAATTTTCATCGGCAAAGGCTTTGGATAGTTCTCCACAAAAATGAGACGCTTTTTGGATTTCTTCTTCCCATATCTCTCTTCCTTTTTGAAGAGACAAAAAGGTGGTGATGGTTCTTACTTTGCATAAGTCTTTATTCATAAAGCTCATTTTAATCTCTCTCTTAACTAAAACTAAGGTTAAGTCCATTTCTCATAACCAACTTGAAATGCTTCATTGAACAAAAATACAGAAAATAACAGAAGCAATCCAAACGCCAAATAAGAAAAATTATCTTTTAATAATCGCGTACCCAGCTTCCCTATCAATATATAGAGTACAAACATACAGCTTGATATTAGCAACATACTAACCCCGAAAACAAAAGCATTAGTGACGGTACTATGTGTGAGTTGATTGGCGATGACAGCACCCGATGGGAACAATAGCCAAATCTTAGGCGACAAAAACATAATCACAGCCAAATTTATAAAACCAAGTTTAAACACGCTATTTGATTGTTTACTTTTTAATGTTTTATAAGCGAGGTAAGAAATATATAAACCACCTAAAATATAAAATAGTAAATCAACTTGTGAGAAGTATTTAGACACCAACTCAACAAAAACAACACAAACAACCGTCTGGGCTAATTGAACCGTGATAATGACAGGGAAAAACACTTTAAAGTAAAACTGAGCAATCTCAGGAAAGCTTAGCCTTCTGGTTGCCTCCATTACGGATATCCATACAGGGCCTGGCGTGATAAAAAATATACTCCAAAACAGTATCACTTTATACAATACGCTAATATCCATAACTGC
Source organism: Cocleimonas sp. (assembly GCA_021647365.1). GTDB lineage: Bacteria > Pseudomonadota > Gammaproteobacteria > Thiotrichales > Thiotrichaceae > Cocleimonas. The sequence continues at coordinate 62,300 of JAKIUW010000018.1, forward strand.
TCAGCACCTTTAGTCAATATTTAAAACTTGCCAACAACTATAGCTTCATGCCATATTAATATACAGATTCAAATTTATTTAATTGAAGCAATACAGTTTATAAAAATACCAACTGTACCGCTTTATGAATAATAAATTGTATTGCATTTATACATGCACACCCCCCCACTTTTACATGGTGTTATAAAAGTACCATGTAAAAGTGGGGGGGTGTGCTTTGAGAATAAGGTATTCAAATGACTACACGCTATCAACAAGTTGCTGATCATATCAGCGATCAAATACGAAATGGCTTGCTAAAAGCGGGCGAAAAAACACCTTCGGTACGCCAGTGTGCCAGTGAAATGGGCTTGAGTATTTCGACTGTGATTCGTGGCTATGAATTACTCCAAGATCAAATGCTAATCGAGCCACGTCCACAGTCTGGTTTTTATGTACGCCCGCAGTATCAGCCCAGCAAAGCACCTGAAATCAGCCAACCCCTAGTCAAACCTTCTGAAGTTAATATTGATAATTTAGCGGTGAGTCTGCTTCAGCTGACTCAAGATAAAAACATTATTCAACTCGGCACTGCTCCACCTAATACCGATGTACCTGCGATAAAACAGCTCAATCGAATCATGACAAAAGTCATTCGAGAGGAAGATAGCTTGGGTGATTATGACCCGCCACCGGGCAATAAAAATCTGCGCAGACAGATTGCTCGTCGAATGTTAAATGCTGGTGTCAAAGTACACCCCGATGAGATTGTAATCACCACGGGCTGCCAAGAGGCTATGACATTGTGCATTCGAGCAGTTACCAAGCCCGGAGATACGGTCGTCGTTGAATCACCCAGTTATTTTGGCACACTCAAAGCCATTGAATCCATGGGTTTAAAAGCGTTAGAAATTCCTACTCACGCTAAAACAGGCATCAGCCGAACTGCGTTGGAATTAGCCATCCGAGAGTGGAACGTAAGTGCCTGTATTTTAACGCCTAACTTCAGTAATCCTTTGGGCTATTGCATGAGCGATGAAGACAAGAAAGAGCTTCGCGCTACTCTCAAACAAGCCAATATACCGATTATTGAAGATGATATTTATTCCGAATTGACATATAGCACACAACGCCCAAAAGCCATTAAAGCCTTCGATGAAGAGGGTGACGCTAGCAATGTACTTTTATGTTCCTCTCTATCAAAGTCGCTATCCCCTGGGTTACGCATAGGTTGGGCAATTCCTGGTCCGTGGTTAGAAAAAGTCATCCACCTTAAAGTCAGCAGCAGCATGGCAGGTGCGACATTACCCTCACTCGCAGCTGCACGTTATCTTGAGATGGGGATTTTTGACAGGCATTTACGCCAGATGCGTCGATATTACAAAGAACAACGCGACTATTTTTTACACTTAGCAACGCTCCACCTACCCAAAGACATTCGCCTCACTTATCCCGAAGGTGGCTATGTGATCTGGCTAGAGCTGGATAAAAAAATTAATAGCATGATGCTCTACGAACAAGCGCTAGAAGAAGGTATTAGTATTGCGCCAGGGCCTTTGTTTTCTGTAAGTGGGCAATATCAAAACTTCGTGCGGATTAATTATGGAAAGGCAACGAAGGAACAACTTGAACGAGCGATGATTGTTTTAGGGCGATTGATTGCTTCTTATTGAGAATAATAAATATAAAGCACACCCCCCCACTTTTACATGATGATCATGTAAAAGTGGGGGGGTGGGTGTGCTTTAGGGTTTCTTAGTCAAAAAATGTCTACAAACTTTCATACTGATCTATAATCAGGGTCTATTACAAAATATAAGCATGCTTTAATATTATAGAGAGCAATCATAATTGCTTAGTCGCCCATGATTAAATACGAAAAATCCCCTCAAAAAATACAATCAAGCTCCATTGAGTTTGTAAAAGATAATTTTGATCTTGAACATTTATCACTTCCAGAAAAACGAATAGGACGACAACTCGCCATAAGCTGTGGTGATATTTCAATCCTTGAAAATATTCGTTTCAGCGAAGGTATCATTGATAAAGCACTAGAGGCAATGGATGAAGATTACGAACTGCTCTGTGATACACCCATGGTCATTAGCGGGCTCAAAAATAAATATTTAAAGAATGAGCCCATCTGCCTTGTTAACAAAGCAAATATCATCTCCCAAGCAAAATCAAATAAACAGACTCGCAGTATGCTGGCTGTTGATTTATGGAAACCTTATCTACCAGAGAGCATTATTTTAATTGGTGCTGAACCTACTGCTTTGTTTCGATTGCTAGAGATATTAGAAGAGATTAAAGAAGATGATAAAGATAAAAAACCTGCATTAATTATAGCAACACCTGCAGGATTCACTGGCGCAGAAGAAGCAAAAAAATATCTCTGGGACAACTGCGAGAAGTTGGATATACCCTGCATTACATTATTAGGGACACGAGGCGGAAACGATTTTGCTTCAACAATAATGAACACATTGCTTCAAATACAAAGAAGCAGAGAAAATGAAAACTCAAAATAACTTACACAATCTTACAAAAGGATCATGAACAAAGTCTAAAAAGTGCAGTCATAACTTACGAATACATTAAAAAAGGAAACGGTAAGATGAAATCACGAAAGCTCAATTTATTCACTAAGTTAGTGGTGCTTGCATCATTAATTCTCACAATCTCAAGCGTGCAAGCTAAAAAGCTGTACTGGGATTCAAATTCACGTACACCTGTTCGCATCGACGTGGTCGATGACCATGGTAGAACACTCAACCAATATTCAGCCGATAGTCGGGGTTACAAAACACAGCGCACTTATTTAGAGGCTGTAAAAGGTAAACGCTACCAACTACGCATTCGTAACACGAGCAACCGACGTATTGGTGTTATCGTTGCCGTTGATGGTAGAAATATCCTCAGTGGAGCTAAATCCTACTTACGCAAAAATGAGAAAATGTACGTTCTTGGCCCCTATGAGTCTGCGAGCTACAAGGGCTGGAGAACAAGTAAGAACCGCGTAAACCGATTTTACTTCACATCAGCAGGCGATTCATACTCAAATTCATGGGGTGATCGTTCTGCCATGGGTGTTATTGCTGTTGCAGTGTTTGATGAAAAACATAGGCAACAGCACAGAAAGTACCGTCGTAACGATATGAATAAAAGCATGGCACCTTCTCGACGTGGTTATCTAGCAGAAGAATCGACAGGCACGGGTTTTGGGCGAGAAGAATACTCTCCAACAATTAGAGTTAATTTTAAGGCTAATAATAACCCTAGCTTTAAACACTTCTTTAAATACGAATGGCGAAATACGCTTTGTAAGCGCGGCATTGTAAATTGTAACTATTATGAAAATGATAGAAGAAACAACAATCGCTTTTGGCCGCGTGAAACTAACAATGGCTATGCACCATATCCACCAGGGCATTATAGACCTAACCAAAACTGGTAACACAGCATTAAAAGTTTAGCGATAAACTTCTAACTTACGAATTGTTGCTATTGAAATTGGCGTTGTTGCTACACCTGTACTCATACGTTGTGCTACATAAGCATCAGAACCATTAATCTTTTTCAATGAGCCAGCAATAACCTTTCCGTTACGCTTTAAAACTCTAATAGGTTTACCCACTACAGAGTGAATACTTCCAACACTGATAACACGATATTTTGGCTCTATGTAAACTTTCTTTTCTCTCTTTTTGATTTCTTGTAATGCCGCGGGAGGGATAAGCTGATTTTCTGTAATCTTAGGTTCTAGACCATCCGTAAAGCTTTCTTCCATGCTATCTTTTGCTAATACTTCTTCACCATTCTCATCAACAAGCTCTTCGCCAGCAGATTCTTCAAAAGATTGCAGGCTCATTTCACCATCTTTTATGTCTTCTGCTACATTTTGAGCCATTGAAACTTTATCAATTACTGTCATATTCACCGTAGCCAGTGTTTCATTAAAAGACTTACCATTTAATACAACAGCCGCAGTAACTGCGATTAAGCCTACAGCAATACTCGCCACATTCGTAGTAACAGCACCACTCCAGCTCATTTTATTAATAAACTTAAATGCAACACTAGAAGCTATAAACATAACAGAGATAGAGAGAATTAACATTGCCATTGGCTCGACACCTTTAACAAAGGTAGAGACCAGCACATAGGCAACTGCAGCAAAAGCAGCGCCAACCAGTGATGCTAATAAAATCCACTCCATAGAATAACGTTTAGCAAGTAGCATTTTTGCAACCTTACTAACAACGACCAATGTAACAATTAATGCAGCGAACAGAGAAGCGTAGAAATACATGACATAACCTTTATAATTTTAATTATTTTCGTGACTTACAATATTTAAGCCCTTGCTCAGCCCTTGCTCAGCGATATAGACACCATTAAGCCTTACAGGGTAGGTAGTAGCAAGAATTGTCCGACAAACGAGGATTTGTTCTGACTAAACGGCTAAAAAACGGAAGTGCGAACTCAAAACTCGCAAGAAGCTCTTAAATACGGTGCTTGCACAACGGGTACCACAAAATGGCACTTTGGAGTAATACACTCCCCTATAGGAAAATAATCTCCAATTTCTCTATAAAGCCTGAGGAAAGCTGATAAAAGCCTGTGAAGTTTGGCGTGGTAGTTTAGCCAGTTACACAAAAGCTCTCTATTTTGACCTGTTAACACTGATACTTTTTATTCTAATTTATCAAAAGTGATTAATAAGAACGCTTCCATGTTTCTTGCCGTTCTAATACTGCATCAACCACATCTTGCGGAGGAATCACTCCCTCACGACCACGAACAACCGAATGAGAAACACCTTGAGCAATAAGTTTGTCGCCTTTCTTAAATTCATGAGTGCTGTAAAAATACTTCTCATCAAAGTGAGTGATATTCATATCTAAAGTAAACTTTTGGAACACTTTTAACGACGATTTATAATTCATATCATGATAGGCAACCAAGGGCATCCACTTGCGTTGCTTCATAACGGCGAGCAAACCAGAACGCACAAAAAAATCAAACCGCGAAAAATCACAATAGGCGAGATATCGACTATTGGTTACATGTAGATTGATATCTAAATCGTTGGGTAAAACTGTAAGGTTGAGCTGGTTGTGCATATCATCCAACGTGATGGGGGATGCGCGTTTTGCTTGTAGATAAATCAAAAACAATCTTAGGTATAAATTCATTTATCTTTCTCGTTAAATATCAAACAACCTTCAAAACAAAGTAATTCTTCTTACCGCGTTGTAGTAGGATGAATTTTTCGTTAATCAAGTCCGACTTCGTTAATTTAAAATCTTCACCCGATACTTTCTCTTTATTCACTGAGATTGAATTTTCTTTAAGCGCACGACGAACTTCACTGTTTGATTTTAAAAAGTTAGTATCGCTCGCTAATGCCGCGACAATATCGTAACCCGCTTCAATCTCGCTCATGGCAACTTCTGCCTGTGGCACACCATCAAACACATCTAAGAATGTTTGATCATCCAAAGCTTTTAAATCATCGCTGGTTGATTTTCCAAACAAGATTGAACTGGCTTTAATCGCATTATCCAAATCCGCTTGCGAATGCACCATCGCGGTAATCTCACTCGCTAAACGCTTTTGTAACACGCGCATATGTTTGGCTTCATTGTGTTCTGTGATTAATGCATTAATCTCATCTTCTTCCATAAAGGTGAAAATGCGAATGTACTTTTCGCTGTCTTCATCGCCTGAATTTAACCAGTATTGATAAAACTTGTACGGTGAGGTGTAATTCGCATCCAGCCAAACATTGCCGCCTTCGCTCTTGCCAAATTTAGAACCATCGGCTTTCGTAATTAGCGGACAGGTAATCGCGTAGCCTTTGCCCTGCCCTATGCGGCGAACCAACTCGGTGCCAGTAGTGATATTGCCCCACTGATCGCTTCCGCCCATTTGAATCGTGCAATTATTCTTGCGATACAAATGCAAAAAGTCGTAACCTTGCACCAACTGATAAGTAAATTCGGTAAAGCTCATGCCTTCTGAACCGCTGGCTGACTCATCCGACGTTATACGGTTTTTAACCGAGTCCTTCGCCATCATGTAATTTACAGAAATGTGTTTGCCCACATCACGGATAAATTCGAGGAATGAAAAGTCCTTCATCCAATCGTAGTTATTCACCATGACTGCTCTGTTTTCAGAACTGTCAGAACCTGTCGAATTAAGGGAGTCGTCAAAGTTAAGAAAATGCGACAACTGCTTTTTAATCGCTTCCTGATTATGGCGCAAGGTCTTCTCATCCAATAAATTACGCTCAGCCGACTTGCCCGAAGGATCACCAATCATCCCCGTCGCACCGCCCACCAAAGCAACAGGCTTATGTCCGCAACGCTGAAAATGCGCCAACAACATAATCGGCACAAGGTTGCCAATATGCAAAGAATCCGCCGTAGGATCAAAGCCCACATACGCACTGCGCATCGCCTCGTTCAAATGCTCTTCAGCACCCGGCATAACATCATGGATCATTCCACGCCATGTGAGTTCTTCGATAAAGTTTTTCATAGTAGGTAAGTCTAAAATTATTCAGCGCGTATTATAACTACAAACAGCATGTAAAAGTGGGGGGGTGTGCTTTTAATAAACCATTATTTTAAGACTTTAAATGGATTAACAATTCGTAAACCTTCCAGCTTGCGACCATCTTGCATATCTTCAGAATACAAAATGGCACAAGCTGTTTTTTGAGCCATTGTCACGATTAAAGAATCCCAAAAAGAAAAAGAATGTAAACGATGAAGCTCAATCGCCCTCACGATATCGGCATGTTCTATACTGGCAATTTCCAAATGTGAGAGTAGCTCTATTTTACGTTGTGCTTTATCAGCAGGAAGTTTTAATTTTCGCGTTACCGCTGAAAAATATTCTTGTAACACCTGCGTAGATAATACCGCATTGCCATTATGCCACCCTGACTCTAATAGCTTGATCGCTATTTTTTGCTTTTCAGGGTTATCCGCATCGTCCACATAAATCAGTATATTTGTATCAACAAAACTACGTTCTTTCATGAAGCTCATCCCTATCAAACTTCCACCCAGAAGAATGCCCCTGACCCGACAGGCTAATAAACTCTTCCAGATCACCCTTTGCTTGATCCTTCTTCGTCAAAAGCTCTAAATGATCTCTGATTAACTGATTTAAGCTAGTACCCATCTCATTAGCAACTTTTCTAGCTTCTTTTACCGTTTTTTCATCAATCGATAGCGTAATATTCATCATATAATTATCCGTGCGCACATATTATGTGCGATTTTAACATAATTATTTATGATTTGTTGTTTATTATCTTTATCCTAATTAGTATTAGCGTATCAAATTTAAAGGAGATACACATGGCTACATTTATTTTAGTCTACTTAGGCGGCAATCAACCCAGTGACCCAGAAGAAGGCAAAAAACATTTTGAAAAATACAGAGAATGGTTAGGCTCGCTAGGCGACGCTCTCGTTAGCCCTGCAAACCCGCTAAAAGATACCAACGTAATCACCCCAGACGGGCAAGTCGCCGCGGGTAGCAAAACAGAAATGTCAGGTTTTACCGTTATACAAGCTGATTCAATGCTAATAGCGCTAGAAATGTCGAAGACTTGCCCGTTTCTTGAGATTGGTGGAACGCTAGAGGTTTCTGAGATGATGCGGATGGATGGGTAGAGTCGGTAGAGAATGTGGCGCGCGCTTATAATACAGATGCTAGTATTAACTAATCAATCTAGTACTTGTTAATACATCCATTTTTTCTGGCTTATAATAAGTATAAGTTTTTAATTCTTTGATTAACAAATCAAATTCCTTATTTGTTGCAACGATTACATTATCAAGCCCAAGCACTAACCCTGTTTTAATTTTACTATTAACACTTTTTGCTTCAACTTCATTCAATGTTATTAAAAAGCTTTTAGATCTTCGATGAACCTGACGTAACATCATCCCTTCTAAATCCGCTTGTTTATAACGCTCCCTGAGGCTGGTTTTAGCCGAAAGAATTACTGGTCCATATTCTTTTGTGTATCCAACAAAATCAAAATCTACATTTGGGACAAATAAAAGCTTTGCTTGTACGTATAATGGTAATATAGCCGACCTATAAAAAACAGCTGCTAATATTCCTTCAAAAACTGCACCATTTAATGAAGGAGATTCTGGCTTGTATCTAGACCATAATTCATTAACAAACTGTGATGTCAATGAGCATCCAAAATTGACCCACATAGGCATCGAATATTGACCCACCCTTGGGTTGTTATTTTAGCGCCTTTTGTTGGCTTTGTTTGAACCGATATGAGTCATTTTTAGTTTCTATAATTGAGCAATGATGCGTCACTCTATCAAGTAACGCGGTGGTCATTTTCGCATCACCAAACACACTCACCCATTCTGAGAATTCTAAATTGGTGGTGATGATGACACTGGTTTTTTCGTACAGTTTACTAATCAAGTGGAACAACAGCGCACCGCCTGATTTTGGGAAGGGGATATAACCCAGTTCATCAATAATCACGCAGTCAACAAACTGTAATCGCCGAACTAAGCTGCCTTGGCGTTGTTCTGTTTGTTCTTTGATTAAGGCATTGATTAAATCGACCGCATTAAAGAAACGTGTTTTCTGTCCGCGTTGTATCAGCTCTGCACCGAGCGCAATGGCGGTATGTGTTTTGC
>JAKIUW010000043.1 GCA_021647365.1 Cocleimonas sp.
TACCGTTTATTTTCTAAACCCTTTTTTAAACTTTCTCTTACAACAAATCGATCATAAAAATACAACCAACCTGATCAAGAGCGACGCGCATTATAGGCACTGACAGCCAACCGTCAACTACTATTTTTAATATTTTATAATCTTAATTATTATTAAAAGCACACCCCCCCCACTTTTACATGATGCAACACCATTCAATAATGCATATCAATATAAAAACTGGGAGCTATTGCATTATGTATTCATTTTAATTTATCCTTACGAGCACTTTTAAACACCACTCTGAAGGAACAAAAAATGACACACACACTACCTGATCTACCTTATGCAAAAGATGCGCTAGAGCCACACATCTCTGCTGAAACTTTAGATTTCCACCATGACAAGCATCACCAAGCTTATGTTACAAACCTAAACAACTTCATAGAAGGCACTGAATACGCAGATAAATCTTTAGAAGACATCATTACTTCTGCTCCTGCAGGACCAATCTATAATAATGCGGCACAGGTTTGGAATCATACCTTCTACTTTAACTGTTTAGCTGGCAACGCAGGTGGTGATCCTACTGGCGCAGTTGCTGATGCTATCAATGCAGCTTTCGGCTCATTCGCTGACTTTAAAGAGAAGTTCTCTGCGACAGCTGTAGGTAACTTCGGTTCTGGTTGGACTTGGTTGATTAAGAATGCTGACGGTTCAGTTGAGATTGTAAACACTTCAAATGCAGGCTGCCCACTTTCTGATGGTCAAACTGCTGTATTGACTATCGACGTTTGGGAGCATGCTTACTATGTTGATAAGCGTAATGCTCGCCCTGCTTATGTTGCTGATTTTTGGAATCTTGTAAACTGGGACTTTGTTAATAGCAACATGTAACATCGCTTGTTCTATTAAGGCTTATATCTTGATAGATTGACAAAAAATAAAAAAACGCGCAATATTGCTCGTTTTTTTGCAATAAGGGTAGCCTCTCGCTACCCTTTTGCTTTTATAGAAGTTAAGATCATGTCAAATTCACTCATGTCTACCTATATGCCCTTACCCGTTGCATTTGAAAGCGGAAATGGCGTTTACCTCAAAGATACTGAAGGCAAAGAATATCTCGATGCTTTAGCGGGCGTTGCTGTGTGTAGCCTTGGGCATTCACATCCAGAAGTGACTGAAGCTATTTGTGATCAAGCACGCACACTCGTTCACACCTCTAATATCTACCAAATTCAACATCAAATAGAGTTGGGCGAAAAGCTTTGCAAGCTTGCGGATATGGATAAAGTTTTCTTTGGAAATTCAGGCGCAGAAGCGAATGAAGCGGCGATAAAGCTGGCACGTCTTTATGGCAAAAAACAAGGCATCGAAACACCTAATATTATTGTTATGAACGGCAGTTTTCATGGGCGTACTTTAGCGACATTATCAGCGACAGGTAGCCGTAAAGTTCAAGCAGGGTTTTCTCCATTAGTTTCTGGGTTTGTTCGTGTTAAGTACAATGATATTGAAGCAATTAACGCAATTGCTAAAAACAATTCAGATATTGTTGCGGTACTTGTTGAACCTGTGCAAGGCGAAGGCGGCGTGATTGTTCCTGATGCAGATTATCTCGACAATATTCGTAAGATTTGTGATAAAAATAACTGGCTAATGATGCTGGATGAAATCCAAACTGGCACGGGTAGAACAGGTAAGTGGTTTGCTCATCAGCATTCAGATAACGCTAAGCCTGATGTAATGACTTTAGCAAAAGCACTCGGCAATGGCGTACCTATTGGTGCATGCTTAGCCGCGGGCAAAGCGTCTGATATTTTTTCACCTGGCACACACGGTTCTACATTTGGTGGCAATCCGTTAGCAACTCGCGCAGCACTCACTGTTTTAAATGTTCTTGAAAAATCAGACATTATTGAAAACGCCGCTACAATGGGCGGGTATCTCATTGAGCAATTTAACGATGCATTAAACGGAGTTGAAAGTGTTGTAGAAGTTCGTGGCCTAGGTTTGATGGTCGGTATCGAATTAAACAAAGATTGTGGTGAGTTGGTTAAACAAGCTTTTGAAAATCAACTATTGATCAATGTTACTGCGGGTAAAACAATTCGCTTATTGCCTCCTCTTATTCTTACTAAAGAACAAGCCGATACAATTGTGGGTACGCTTACCCCACTTATAAAAACTTTCGTTTAGACCTGTTTTCAACAGGCTTCTAATAAACAAAATAGGAAATACGATCATGTCCGAAATTAGACATTTTCTTACATTGATGGATTTTAGCCGTGACGAGTTACAACAACTTATCTCGCGCGCCATTGAATTAAAAGCATCAAGAAAAAAAGGCGAAATTCACGAGCCTCTTAAAAACATGACGCTGGCAATGATTTTTGAAAAATCATCAACGCGTACCCGTGTATCATTTGAAGCAGGCATGAACCAGCTTGGCGGACAGGGAATGTTTTTGTCGTCACGCGATACACAACTAGGTCGCGGCGAACCGATTGAAGATAGCGCACGCGTGATTTCAAGCATGGTTGATGTGGTAATGATTCGTACCTTTGGGCACGACATTGTTGAAAACTTTGCTAAGTATTCTAAAGTACCTGTTATCAATGCATTGACTGATGATTTTCACCCCTGTCAGTTATTGGCAGATATGATGACTTACGTTGAGCATCGCGGTAGTATCGCAGGAAAAACAGCCACTTATGTTGGCGACGGCAATAATATGTGTCATTCATGGATGAATGCAGCAAAACAATTTGGTTTTCACCTAAATATTGCCTGCCCAAAAAATTATGAGCCAGATGAAAAGTTAACAAAATCGTTAAGCGATCACATTACAATATTCCACGACATTAAAGATGCGGTAAAAAACGTAGACCTTATCACGACCGACGTTTGGGCGAGTATGGGTCAAGAAGATGAGCAAAAAATTCGCGAAAAAGCATTCAAATCATTCATGGTTAATGATGCGGTTATGGCACTTGCAGATAAAGATGCCATTTTCATGCATTGTTTACCCGCGCATCGCGAAGAAGAAGTCAGCGCATCGGTGATTGATGGCAAGCAAAGCGTGGTTTGGGATGAAGCTGAAAATCGTCTTCATGCTCAGAAAGCACTGCTAGAAACCTTAGTGGTAGGCTTCCCAAAATAACATGTCAACACACACAGAAGAAACTTCACTACGGCGTACCTTTGCGATTATTTCGCATCCTGATGCGGGTAAAACCACAATCACAGAAAAGCTGTTGTTATTTGGAGGTGCTATCCAGCTTGCGGGTTCTGTAAAGGGACGAAAAGCAGCGCGACACGCGACATCCGATTGGATGGCGATGGAAAAAGAGCGTGGTATTTCAGTAACATCATCGGTGATGCAATTTCCTTACATGCTCAATAAAGAGAAGCCGAGTGACCCTGATAAAATCATCAACCTACTCGACACACCTGGTCACGAAGACTTTTCGGAAGATACTTACCGTACTTTAACGGCGGTCGATTCTGCCTTAATGGTGATCGACGTTGCAAAAGGCGTAGAAGCACGAACCATTAAATTAATGGAAGTATGTCGCCTGCGTGACACGCCCATTATGACGTTCATCAATAAGCTCGACCGCGAAGGTCGTGACCCGATTGAATTATTGGATGAAGTTGAAAGCGTACTCAAAATAAAATGTGCGCCAGTGACTTGGCCCATCGGCATGGGTAAACGACTTAAAGGCGTTTATCATATTCATAACGATGCCGTGCATTTATACGACCCTAATCATGATGGTAAAATCATGGAAGGCGAGATTATCCAAGGGCTTGATAACCCACGTTTGGATGAGGTACTTGGCACAGAACAGATTAATGAATTACGCGAAGAAATTGAGCTAGTCCAAGGCGCATCAAATGCCTTTGATTTAGACGCTTATTTACGTGGCGAACTCACCCCTGTTTTCTTTGGCTCAGCCACTAATAATTTTGGCATTGCAGAATTATTGGCAGACTTTGTAACCTACGCACCAGCCCCGCTACCGCGTATGGCAACTACGCGGGAAGTTTTGCCAGAAGAGGAAAAATTCAGCGGATTTATCTTTAAAATCCAAGCCAATATGGACCCTAAACATCGTGACCGTATTGCATTTATGCGTATCTGTTCAGGCAGTTTTGAAAAGGGTATGAAGCTTAATCATGTTCGCCTAAAAAAAGATGTGAAAATCCCTGATGCACTCACTTTCTTGGCCGCTGACCGTGGGCACATCGACACCGCTTACCCTGGCGATATTATCGGCATTCACAACCATGGTACGATTCGTATTGGTGATACGTTTACCCAAGGCGAAGATTTGTTTTTTACGGGCATCCCTAGTTTTGCGCCTGAGCTATTTCGTCGTGCGCAACTAAAAGATCCCTTAAAAATGAAACAACTTCAAAAGGGCTTAGACCAGCTTTGTGAAGAAGGCGCGACACAGTTATTTCGTCCTTTTAAAAATAACGACCTAATCTTAGGCGCTGTTGGTGTCTTACAATTTGATGTTGTCGAGCAACGCTTAAAAGACGAATATAAGGTTGATTGTATTTTTGAAGGCGTGAATGTACAAACCGCGCGCTGGATTCATTGTGATGATGAAAAAATGCTGGATGAGTTTAAAATAAAAGCTGAAGCCAATTTATCGCTCGATCATGCGGGTGAACTTGTCTACATTGCACCGACACGAGTTAATTTAATGATGGCAGAAGAAAAATGGCCTGATATTGAGTTCTTATCGACGCGCGAACATGGGGTTTATTAGACATTATTGACAGGTACACCCCCCCACTTTTACATGATGGTTATTATAATAATAAGCCAGCATTAAACACTTCCTTCAACTATCCTTAAGCTAAAGTAATAATAAGAGAGTGATGGTATGAGATCAGAAGTATTGGTTGAAAACACGACAAATCGCTACACACAAAAAATATCATTTGGCGATCACACGCTTTACTCAGATGAACCCAAGGAACTCAAAGGCGACGATAAAGGCGGAACACCGTTTGAGCTACTTCTCTCTGCATTAGGCAGTTGTACCTCAATAACACTCAGTATGTATGCCGAAATGAAAGGTATAAATCTTGAAATTATTTCAGTACGGTTGAATTATATTCCACCCAATAAACTCGACAACTCCCCTTCGCGCATTACACGTAAGATTCATCTTGAGGGTGATTTCACTGAAGAACAACATCAACGCATGCTCGAAATTGCCGATCGTTGCCCTGTACATAAGACATTGAGACAAGGTGTAGAAATTTCTAGTAGCATGGAATAATTAGAATACAAATAAAAAAGCACACCCCCCTAGTTTTACATGATGATTTTATATTCCACAAACGCCCGCTTATTTACTTATCAAAGCAAACCACGCTCTGCAAATGAAACCATTTCATCACCAATAATAAAATGATCTAGCACGCGCACATCAATCATTTCCAAAGCTTGTTTGAGTCTACTGGTAATCTGAACATCAGATTGACTCGGCTCGGCAAGGCCCGAAGGATGGTTGTGCGCTAAAATAATCGCCGCCGCATTATGATGTAATGCGCGCCTAACTAGCTCTCGTGGATGTACGCTTGCACCATCAATCGTACCTCTAAACAATTCTTCGTATTCAATCACGCGATGTTTATTATCCAAAAACAAACAAGAGAAAACCTCAAAAGGATAATGTTGAAGACGAGACTTGAGATAGTTTTTAACATCACTCACATTTTCTAACGCATCACCACGCTGGATTTTTTCTTCTAAATAGCGACGGCTCATTTCTACGACTGCTTGCATCTGCACATACTTTGCTTGACCCAAACCTTTGCTTTGGCAGAATTGCTCTTCATTCGCAGCGAGCAGCGGCGACAAACCACCATTATCTGCGATCAAATCACGCGCAAGGTCAACTGCCGTCTTGCCTTTTATTCCCGTGCGCAGGAAAATCGCCAGCAATTCTGCATCGGTAAGTGCCTCAGCACCTTTGTGGAGTAGTTTTTCGCGGGGTCTGTCTTCGATTGCCCAATCGGTAATCGCCATAAGTCACTGTTTGTTGCTATAATCTCGCCTGATTATGTCAGACTTAAACAACAAACAGATACTTATTGGGATAAGCGGTGGTATTGCAGCCTACAAAACCGCCGAATTAGTACGCCTCTTAATAAAAAAAGGCGCCAATGTGCGCGTTTGCATGACAAAAGCTGCCGTTAAATTTATCACCCCACTCACATTACAAGCACTCACAGGCAACCCTGTTGCGACGGACTTGCTTGACCCAGAAGCTGAAGCGGCGATGGGGCATATTGAGCTAGCACGTTGGGCTGATTTGATAATGATTGCACCTGCCACCGCTGACTTAATCGCACGTATCGCAGGGGGACATGCCGATGATTTACTCACCACCATCTGTTTAGCTACCGAAGCGCCTTTACACATTGCACCTGCGATGAATCGTGTCATGTGGGACAACCCTGCCACACAAGAAAACTGTAAAAATTTACAGCAGCGTAATATCACCTTGCACGGCCCTGCAAACGGAGAGCAAGCCTGTGGTGAGACAGGCGCAGGACGTATGCTAGAAGCACTAGAACTTGCCAAAATTATCGAAGCAGAGTTTGCATCACAAGCAAAACCATTAGCAGGGAAAACCGTTTTAATTACTGCTGGCCCAACCCGCGAAGCAATTGACCCTGTACGTTTCATTAGTAACCGCAGTTCTGGGAAAATGGGTTATGCCATTGCCAAAGCGGCTAAAGAATTAGGTGCAAACGTAACATTAATTTCAGGCCCAGTGGCACTTGAAGCACCTGAAGGTGTTCACCGTGAGTTAGTTGAATCCGCTAAAGAGATGCATAGAGAAACACTCAAACAAGCCAAGTCTGCCGATATTTTCATCGCCACAGCAGCAGTTTCAGATTATTCACCCGCGAATGTTGCGAACCAAAAAATAAAGAAAACAGAGGACAAGTTCTCCCTCGCTTTAAACTACAACCCTGATATTCTTTTTGATGTATCTCACGCCTTTCCTGATTTGTTTAGCGTAGGCTTTGCTGCTGAGACGGAAGATTTAATCAAACACGCGCAAGGAAAGCTTAAACGTAAAAAACTGGATATGATTGTGGCAAACCCCGTCGGTAAGGACCAAGGGTTTGATCAAGACACCAACCAAGTTGAAGTTATTTGGCAAGGTGGGCATATTTCATTGCCTGAGAAGGATAAAGCCGAATTAGCTGTTGAAATTATGAGTATCGTTTCTCAGCAATTTAACGATAAATAAATACCAATAAGGAACTTTAGTGAGCACAAAAAACCAAACCAAACCCCAAGTAAACTACAAAATTCTCGACAAGCGCATCGGCGACACCATCCCCCTACCCCATTACGCCACGGAAGGTTCTGCAGGTATGGATTTACGCGCCTGCATTGATGAATCACTCACCGTAAAACCAGGTGAAACACACCTGATTCCTACCGGTATGGCGATTCATATTGAAGATCCTTCGCTAGCGGCAACGATTCTACCTCGTTCTGGTTTGGGCCATAAACACGGCATTGTTTTGGGCAATCTTGTAGGACTGATTGATTCAGATTACCAAGGCCAGCTATTTATCTCTTGTTGGAATCGTGGCGATACCGAGTTCACCATTGAAGAAGGCGATCGCATTGCACAGTTGGTTATTATTCCTGTGATTCAAGTAGAACTAAACCAAGTTGAAAGCTTTGATGACACGACACGTGGAGCGGGTGGTTTTGGACACTCTGGCAAAAAGTAGCATTTATAAAAGATGACAAGCCATATCAATAAGGACATTTTTCGTGCCTATGATATTCGTGGTCAAATAGGTACAGAGTGGTGTATTGACGACAGTTATGACGATGCCTACGCGATTGGTCAAGCCATCGGTGGACAGCTTGTTAAGCGTGGCTCACCCGAAGTTATTATTGGTCGTGATGGTAGAGTCTCTAGCGCATTAATTAGAGAATCTCTCATTTATGGCTTAACCTCAGTGGGTTGTAATGTTACCGACATTGGGCTTACCGCAACACCTGTTGTTTACTTTGCACTAACACACCTCAATATCAGTAACTCGGTGATGATCACAGGCAGTCACAACCCGCCTGACCATAATGGCATTAAGATTGTTTTTGAAGAAACGCCGATTACCGCATTGGTTATTGAAACGCTCTATTTTGATATTATGCGCGATGAGTTCGATACTTCCACACAAGGAAAATACGTTTCACTTGAAAATATCAATCAAGAATATCAAAAGGCCATCACCCAAAACATAAACCTAAAACGCCCTTTACGCATTGCGATTGATGCAGGTAATGGCGCAACTTCATTAATTGCAGAATCCTTATTTACTCAGTTAGGTTGTGAGGTTCACCCCCTATTTTGTGAGCTCGATAGCACCTTCCCCAATCATTCGCCCGACCCTACCGTACCTGAAAACCTTAACGACTTAATTTCATTAGTCAAAAAAGAAAAGCTAGATATTGGTATCGCCTTTGATGGTGATGGTGACCGTATGATTGCGGTTGATAGCAACGGAAAACTTCTATGGCCTGATCGCATTATGATTTTATTAGCGCAAGAAGTGCTAAAAGCACAACCTAGTGCTTGTATTGTTTATGATGTAAAGTGCAGTTATTTATTACCCAAAGCAATTAGTAAAGCGGGGGGTCAAGCTTCCATGTGTGTCAGCGGACATTCCATTTTAAAAATACAAATGAAGCGTCTAAATGCCTCTATGGGCGGGGAGTTTAGCGGACATATCGTCATGCCTGATCGCTGGAATGATTTTGATGATGGGCCATATGTTGCCGCTCGTTTGCTGGAAATTTTATCCAACACATCGCAATCAAGCGCCGCGATATTCAACAAAATTCCTGATAGTATTTCTACGCCCGAATACAAATTTCATATGAATAGCCATGAAGAAGCAAATGATTTGGTGGAAGAGTTTATCAAGCAGGCAAGCTTTTCGGGCGCGAACTTAACGCTCATTGATGGCTTAAGAGTTGATTATGAAGATGGCTGGGGATTGGTTCGATCCTCCAATACCAGCGCCTGCCTTGGATTTCGGTTTGAAGCTGTTTCTGAAAGTCGACTTGAAGAAATTCAGCAGGAGTTCCGGGAGGTCTTTGATCAATTAGAAAATGCAAAAGCACTTCCTTTTTAGTTAATTTAATGTACACCCCCCCACTTTTACATGATGTTATAAATGTATCATGTAAAAGTGGGGGGTGTACTTCCAACCGTATAACAGTAGTAAAAAATGAAGAGGTGTGTTGTTATTAGCATCTTAGATACGCAACTCCACAAATCATCATGTAAAAGTGGGGGGGTGTGCTTTTATATTATTATTTTAGCCACGAGAAACACATGCCAGAGTCAGATGCCAAACAAATTGCCCATATATTAACCGAAGCCCTGCCTTATATTCAGCGCTATTCGGGCAAAACTATCGTAATCAAATACGGCGGCAATGCCATGACCGACGAGAAGCTTAAAAAGAGCTTCGCGCGCGATATTGTCTTGCTCAAACAAGTTGGCATCAATCCTGTCATTGTTCATGGTGGCGGACCACAAATAGGAAAACTGCTCGAACAAATCGGAAAAGAAAGCCATTTCATAGAAGGTATGCGTGTCACCGATAATGAGACGATGGACGTGGTTCAAATGGTTTTAGGTGGCTTGGTAAACAAGCAAATCGTTAGCGATATTAATCAAGCAGGTGGTCGCGCAGTTGGCTTAACAGGCAAAGATGGCAACCTAATTGTAGCTGAAAAGCTCGAACTCAAAGCCAAACAAATTGATAGCCAACCTCCTGAGATTATCGACTTAGGCCATGTGGGTTCTATCAAAAAAATTAACGCTGGCATTGTAAAGTTACTCGATAGCGAAAAATATATTCCCGTTATTGCACCTATTGGTGTAGGCAAAGATGGTGAATCTTATAATATCAATGGCGATATTGTGGCAGGTGAAATGGCGGCTATTCTTCGCGCTGAAAGGTTGCTACTGCTCACCAACACACCTGGTGTCTTAGACAAACAAGGTGAGTTGCTCACAGGACTAAACGAGAAAAAAATTGATGCACTAAAAACTGATGGCACAATACAAGGTGGCATGATACCTAAAATTCAATGCGCTTTAGATGCGGTACATTCAGGCACAAACTCGGCCTGCATCATTGATGGACGTGTGCCACACGCCGTATTGCTTGAATTGTTAACCGATGAAGGCATGGGGACTTTAATCAAGAAATAAGTCGCCAATGCCCTATACTTAAAGTCATGGGCACTCTTAATAAAAAAGGTTCTGATGCATTACGGCATACACTGGAACTCTCTCCCAGCACACCACTTTGGCAACGTGTGCCTACAAAAGATGAGTCTGGTCAGTATTTAGGGGATTTTATGATGATCATCCCCAAGCTTAAAACAGCCAGCTCAGGGCATCGTAAGAAAACCTTGGATGCGCTCAACCTGGTGCTTAATCGCTATCAAGATATAATTGTATTTGCTGACCTAAATTTAAAAATGAATTTATTGTGGGTTTCTATCAAGCCTACAAAAGGCATGTTTTCGGAGATCCCTGCCGCAATTATTGAGCAAGTTCCAGAAGCGAAACTGATTTCAGAACGCCCTCCAAAATAATATAACTAAGCAAGAAACTTAGCTAGCAATTGATCTTGGTGGAAACATATTGGCAATACGACTTGCCGTAGTATCTTGTCGTTGCGAAATTTTGCGCACTTCAGGGTTTTTAATAAATTCTGACAAAGTAATTTCATTTAAAAAATCATACAATTGATCACTTAAATCATTCCACAAATGATGCGTTAAACAGCGTTCACCTTTATTGCAATCTAAGTTGCCTTTGCAACGCGTGCTATCAATAGATTCATCCACTGCCATAATAATATCAGCAACACTAATTAACTGAGGCGGCTTACCCAAACGGTACCCGCCACCTGGCCCACGCACACCATCCACTAAGCCTGCTTGGCGAAGCTTTGCAAATAATTGCTCTAAATAAGACAGAGAAATACCCTGACAGTTTGAAATATCCGAAAGCGTTACAGGACCATCCGTATCGTGGATCGCTAAATCCATCATTGCGGTTACGGCATAACGCCCTTTGGTTGATAGTTTCATGGTATTACCTCCGCGTCTGTTTCTTTAATTCGTTAAGTAACGATAAGAAGGAGGGGGACAGACGCATAATTCCTTACTAATTTACTAGGGATTATATTCAACCTAGTAAATTAGTCAAGTATTAGCATCTACTAATGCGTTTTATTTATTAATGAAGATTAATATCTATATTTATAGTGCTACTCTGTAAATACATCATTATCTCATTTTAGTTATTATTTTCCGCTGTTACTTGCGACGCATTAGGCCGATTAAACCAAGCATCAAGAAAGCCAGCGGGAAACTACCACCGCTTGATTCTCCATCAGCTAATTCAGTCACTACTTCAGGACCTTTTGGTAGCTCTAGCGATTTATTGCGTAGATCGATTGGGTCTTCTGGTGTCATCTCTGCTGGGTTTTCAGGGCTTGTTACTTTGAAGTAGTTTGCTTTACTCCAAGGGCTAAAGCCTGTTTTGTTCCAACTGATTACGTGCCAGCGTACGGTGCCTAGTGCGCGCTCTGTTGATGGCGTGATTGAACAAGTACCACCATTTTCACAGCCTAACTCTGAGGCTTTGTACCATTTGCCCGTGCGCTTATCGGTGTTATCCAATGTCCATAGGTAGTACCATTTTGTGTTGGATACGCTTTTCCATGTATAGGTTGGCGTGGTATCGATGGTGCTGCCTGTTGGGCCAATTAAGGTTGTTGCTTCAGGCGCTGTATCTGCAGGTGGTGTTACTACCACTGCGTCTTTTTCGAAGCTTGCCGTTAATGTGGTGTTTTTAGACACTTTATAATCAACTCTTGCCGCTTCTTTTAAATCATCAGACCAGCTTGTAAAGTGATAACCGTCGTTGGCAACCGCTGTTACTTTTTTACCTGTTGCACCTTTGTTAATCGTTTGGTTTGTTTCACCAGTGATTGTTCCACCCGTAGACGCTTTGTAGTTTAGGCTAACTTTAACTACTGGTGTGGTTGCACAACCTTTTTCTTTGGTGATGATCACCGTATCAGTAACTGTATCGCTCCCTGTTTTGCTTACCGTCAGCGTGTAAGTGCCTGGCTTAGTTCCTCGAACGGTTTTACTTACTGTAGAACCCGTAATGTGACTGGAAGGAGCCCAACGGTAACTTGCTCCATCAGTTGTAGGTTTATTACTATTGTCTTGTCCTAGTGTTCTGTAACTGTCCCCACATCGTAATATCTTGTCACTGCCTGCGTTGGCGACTAATACAGGAGTCGTTGTTGAAGTATCTGCATCCGTTACCGCTGTTTCAGGGTCACTGAATTCTGATGAGTTACCTGCTGCATCAACGGCTCTTACTTTGAGCGAATAATTCACATTAGGTGTTAAGTGCTTGAGTTGCACTCTATGGGTATTTGCGGCTACCGTTTCTACTTTTTTACCATTAGCAAAGACTTCATATCCTGTTACACCAACATTATCTGTTGAATTTTTCCAACTTAAAAATAGACTATTTTTGGTGATTTGAGTTGCTGTTACAAAAGTTGGAGTGCTAGGCTCTATGGTATCTTTGGTATCTTTTGATACTGAGGAGCCGACAGGTAAATTATGTTTTTCATTACCATACGCTTGAATAACCATTAAGAAAGGGACAAGTTGAGTATTTTTTTCGGCTATTAAGTCCTCAAGTTCAGTCACTCTAGTCAACGCCTCTGCCCATGGGCCACCAGCATCCTTAAGAACTTTCTTCCGTATAATATTAAAATTCTTGAGCCATTCAATTTCATCAGCTCCTTGTTTCGGGCTGCCTTTTTTTGTTACTTTTGTTGCTTTTGCACTTAGCTCATCTAAACCACTTCCACCATGCATAATATTTGAGTCATATAGACTTAAAAGGCTCAGGGGGTATTTAAGACCGAGTGCGTTAGCTTTCTTAAGTGCGGCATTGAAATAATGCTCATCTACATAGTCATCTTGTGCTTTTATAAATTCTGGAAGTGTAGCATTTTCTACCCATCGGTCTTTTAAGCCAACTAGGTTTCCTGTATATCCGCACCCATTACAACCTTTAGAAGTATAATCATTATCAGCATATATCTGCTGTAAACGTTCCAGCTCATTGAGGTATGTAGCCAAGGTATTATTAGGATAAGATTTTGTATACTTTTTTAGTAGTGAAAGCATATCTCCAGTAGCAGATGTAAATCCTGCTCTACCAGCAGTAATACCCCTCCCATCGTTTATATCTTTAGCATATTTATATTCTATATCTGTTGATCCATTTTCAAAAATACTAATAAATTGATCAGCGATAAGTCTTTGCTCATTATTAAAGTCAAGCTTTCCTTCTTTAGCTGTTTCAGCAGAAGCAGTGAATAAGACGAATGTACTTGCAAGGGTAAGCAGTGTTACCTTAAGAAGTTTTTTATTTAAACGAAGGGGTATTACTTTAACAATGTTCATTGTTTTTAAGCCTCTAATGAAATTAATAGTTTCGTATATCCCTGCGATAGACAACAAAACTAATCATTAGTTTTCTTTTTTATGGAATAAACTTTTAAAGCTTTATATTTTTGATTATTGGGGTTGTTAAGCTCGTGTTCAGTTAACTATAACAAAGCTATTTTTCATTATCAAAATAAGCTGATGAATGGTTTTGATTGCTTGTTGAATTCACACCCCCCTAGTTTTACATCATGTATTTTTGTCATGTAAAACTAGGGGGGTGTGCTCCGACAGGCTCACCAGAACGGCTTTTTTAATCCCATAAAAAAGGGAGCTTCTAAGAAGCTCCCTGTAAGTACATCATTATCTTGTTTTAGTTATTATTGTTTATTACCTTTTTCGTTGTTACTTGCGACGCATTAGGCCGATTAAACCAAGCATCAAGAAAGCCAGTGGGAAACTACCACCGCTTGATTCTCCATCAGCTAATTCAGTCACTACTTCAGGACCTTTTGGTAGCTCTAGCGATTTATTGCGTA
>JAKIUW010000019.1 GCA_021647365.1 Cocleimonas sp.
TGTTTCCATTAATATCACCTATTAAATTCCCCAAGCTAAAAACTTGGTATTAAACTACAAATAGGTGGGTCAATTTTCGATGCCAATTAACCCCTAAAGTGGGTCAGTTTTGCATGCTTATTAACAGGGCGAATAAACTTATCAAATAAAAGTGGCCCTCAAAATGTTCAAAGTGCCTATGTACCAAAATTAGCAGCAGCACATAAAGCTTATAATGAAGGTAGACTAGCGGCAGCCGAAACACTTTTCTTGCAATACACACGTAAACACCCTCATTATTCTGATGCTTGGTTTAAGTTAGGTAATATTTATTACCGTACAGGGCAATATCCCGCAGCGATAACAGCTTATGAAAATGTTTTACAGCAACAGCCAAAACATGAAAAGTCATGGTACAACCTAGCACTCACACGAGTTAAACAGGCAGAACAAGTATTAACAAAGGGTGAGGCGCAACTTGGAGGAAATCGTAGGCTCTCTAACTTAAAATCTCGGATTGTAAATGGAATTAAGTAATTACTAAGTGTACCTGTGAGTTATAGTAGAAAGCCACCTGTTTGGGTGGCTTTTCTTATTTATGGGATATAGTGATTATGTTTATAATATATTCGCTATTTATATTGCTTGGGAAAGCGACTATTATTCAGAAGAAGAAAGCTAGAGTTTAAATGATGTGTAAAGTACACCCCCCCACTTTTACATGATGTTTATAAATTAAGTAGATTAAGATAACAAAGAAGTAGTAATGGAACAAAACATAAAAACATACATGCACGAGCTTGGGCTAAAGGCGAGAGCAGCCTCAAGCATTCTTGCGGCTGTTGAATCTAAACAGAAAAATGATGCGCTTCATGCTATCGCGGATCGTTTACTTGAGCAGGCAGAAATCTTAAAAGCTGAGAATGCTAAAGATTTGCAAGCAGGTAAAGAGAAAGGCCTAGAAGCTGCCATGCTAGATCGATTGGCATTAACCGATGAAGGCATCGCAAAAATGGCAGAAGGTTTGCGCCAGATTGCTGCACTGTCTGATCCTATCGGTGAGATTAATGACCTCAAGTTTATGCCGTCAGGTATTCAAGTCGGTAATATGCGCGTGCCTTTGGGGGTTATCGGTATTATTTATGAATCACGCCCTAATGTGACAGCTGATGCCGCTGCGCTGTGTTTAAAATCAGGTAATGCGACAATTTTGCGCGGTGGTTCTGAGGCGATTCATTCTAATAAAGCAGTGGCAGCGTGTATTCAAGCGGGGTTGAAAACAGCGGGTTTGCCTGCGGAATGTGTACAAGTTGTCGAGACCACAGATCGTGAAGCCGTGGGCGAATTATTGCGTTTAAAAGACTTTGTAGATGTAATAATTCCACGCGGTGGTAAAGGCTTGATTGAGCGCGTTAGTAATGATTCATTAATTCCGGTAATCAAACACTTAGACGGCATTTGTCATGTGTATATTGATGATGATGCAGACGCGACAAAAGCCATTAAAGTCACCTTTAATTCCAAAAGCCAGCGCTATGGAACTTGCAACACATTGGAGACATTATTGATTGCAGAATCACGTGCAGATGAAATATTACCAGCACTGAAAACCTTGTTTGATGAAGAAGGCGTTGAGTTGCGTGGTTGTGCGCAAACACAGTCGATTATTGAGTGTGTAACTGTCAGCGAAGAAGATTGGGTGACAGAATACCTTGCGCCTATTTTATCTATAAAAGTGGTGGCGGATATAGATGCAGCAATCAAGCACATCAACACGTACAGTTCACAACACACCGACTGTATTATCACACAAGACATCACAAAAACACGTCGCTTTATGCGCGAGGTGGATTCAGCCTCGGTGATGGTCAATGCTTCAACACGCTTCGCTGATGGCTTTGAATATGGTTTGGGTGCAGAGATTGGTATCAGCACCGACAAGCTTCACGCGCGCGGCCCGGTGGGACTGAATGGCTTAACCTCGCTTAAATATGTGGTGTTTGGTGATGGTCATATTCGTACATAGCGTTAGCGGGTTACTAAGAATATGATTGGTATTCTCGGCGGAACATTTGATCCTATTCATTTTGGACACTTGCGCCCAGCTTTAGAAATTTTTGAGCAGTTGGGCTTAGACGAGTTACGTTTAATTCCTAGTGCTAAACCACCGCACCGTTGGCAACCTGAAGCGAGTGAAGCACATCGTTTAGCCATGGTCAAAATTGCGGTTAAAGGTGTCGATGGATTTATCGTGGATGACCGTGAATATCATCGTGAAGGAGCATCGTATACGGTTGATACATTAGCTTCGATTCGTGACGACCTTGACAAAAAGAAAGGTGAAAGCGAGCCTTTGTGTATGTTTATTGGCATGGATGCGTTTGAACATTTTACAACATGGCACGATTGGCAGGAAATTTTGAATTTAGCGCATTTAGTTATATCCTCTCGCCCCGGAACCCGTATGGTTGAAACAGCAGATTGGATGGAAAATCGCATAACAGAAGATATAAATGATTTACAAAAAGCATCAGCGGGGAAATTGTATTTTGCCGATGTATCCCAATATGATCTTTCAGCTACATTTTTAAGAAAACAGATACTTGCAGGTAAGAGCTCGCAGTATGCAACGCCTGTTAAAGTTAGCGAATACATTAAGCAAAACAAATTATATATTTAACCCTCTTTTTAAAAGAATAACACTATGAAATTAAATGAATTAAAAGACCTAGTCCAAAACAGCCTAGAAGACATGAAAGCCGTAGAGATCGTGAACATCGATGTAAAAGGTAAATCATCCATGACGGACGTATTGTACATCGCGACAGGTAACTCAACGCGCCATGTAAAGTCCATTGCAGAAGTGGTTGCTATAAATGCTAAAGAAGCAGGCGTTGATATTATCGGCGTTGAAGGCAAAGGTTCATCTGAATGGGTATTGGTAGACCTTAACGATATTATCGTCCACGTCATGCTAGCAAGCACTCGCGAGTTTTACGCACTAGAAAAACTCTGGGAGCCAGAAGATGCGACGGATAAAACGGTAGAAGAAGCTATCTCGGATAAGGGATAAAAGACTTTTTTTGCCACGGAATCCACGGAAGGAAGCGTCATTCTGGCGAATGCCAGAATCCATATTTGAAACGTAGTGCATTGGTTTGAGATGGATACTGGCCTTCGCCAGTATGACGTATTTTAAAGTAGTTATATTAAAGTACACCCCCCCACTTTTACAGCATGTTTATAATCATCATGTAAAACTAGGGGGTGTACCTCTAAAAATATCTTTTTCCGTGTCCTTCCGTGGATTTCGTGGCAAAAAGATCTTTAATCTTTTACTTTTATTAAGCTATCTCATGAAAATCCATCTCTTAGCCGTCGGAACAAAAATGCCAGATTGGGTAACGCAAGCTTACACCGAGTACGCTCATCGCCTGCCTGCTAAATGTTCGCTTCACCTAAAAGAAATTCTTGCTGAGAAACGCTCTAAAAACAGCAATATCAAAGCCATTATGCAAAAAGAGGCGGATAAGTTAAAAGCGGCGATTCCTGCTAATTGTCGTGTTGTGGCGCTAGAGGTAACAGGGCAGGCGTGGAGCACCGAAAAGTTAGCAACACGCCTTCAAGACTGGATGATGGGCGGACAGGATATTGCCTTGTTGGTTGGTGGGCCAGATGGGTTAACGCATGAGCTATTACAACTGGCGCAAGAAAAATGGTCATTATCTAATCTCACTTTTCCGCACCCTTTGGTTCGCGTCATTTTGGCAGAACAAATCTACCGTGCTTACACTATTACGGAAAACCATCCATACCACAGGGCAGGTTGATGATTGCGTTAAATACAGAAATTATTCTAGCCTCTGCCTCGCCACGCCGTGCAGAATTATTGGATCAAATCGGTGTAAAGTATACAGTTCAAGTTACTGATATTAATGAAGATGAACTGCCGAATGAATCAGCAGAAGACTTGGTTCAGCGTTTAGCCAAAGAGAAGTCCCAAGCATTGGGTAAATCAACTATATTACCTGTTTTAGGCGCAGATACGCTTGGCGTTCTTGAAGGCAACCTATTAGTAAAACCTTGCGATTTTGACCATGCTTATGAAATGTTATCCAGAATGTCGGGGCAGTGGCATGAGATTCTTTCAGCGGTTGCAATAAGCTATAAAGGTGATACGCAGGTTAAGCTTAATTGTAATCGTGTCCTATTTCGTCCGTTATCGGATGACGAAATTAAAGCTTACTGGGATACTGGCGAGCCACAAGATAAAGCGGGTGCTTATGCAATCCAAGGTTTAGCTGCACCATTTATTGAACGCATCGAAGGCTCATATTCTGGCATAATGGGTTTGCCGTTGTTTGAAACAGCGCAGCTTTTAGAACAACTTAAAAAATAACATAACCCCTCTCCCTATAGAGGGTGTTGTAAAAGACATACGTAGGTTGGTGCTGAGGAACGAAGCCCAACGTGACACTGTTTGTTGGGCTTCACAAGCTCCGCACCAACCTACAATTTATTTTTTGCAGCACTTTCTGCTAGAGAGGGAGCAAAAAAATAAAGGAGGAAAAGAGACTTTTGCATATCTCATGTAAATATCTCTATATAAAAAATGAGTGTAGAAATTCTAATAAACGTCACTCCACAAGAATCACGTGTAGCCCTGCTTGAAAATGGCATTCTGCAAGAGATTATGATCGAGCGAAACTCCAATCAGGGCATCGTAGGCAATATTTACAAAGGTAAAGTGTGTCGTGTATTGCCAGGAATGGAAGCCGCTTTTATCGACATTGGACAAGAAAAAGCCGCCTTTTTACACGCCTCTGATTTACGTTTACCCGCTAGCGCCATGTTTAATGGTGATACGCCAAGCGAAGAAATCATCATTCCGCCTATTACAAAGCTGTTACACGCAGGCAAACAGGTGCTTGTGCAAGTCATTAAAGACCCGCTGGGTACGAAGGGCGCACGTCTAACCATGCACGTCACCATTCCCTCGCGCTATGTGGTTTTAATGCCGGATACAGATACCGTGGGTGTTTCCAGCAAAATTGAAGATGACGAGGAGCGTGAGCGCCTAAAAGCGATTGTCCATTCAATGCGCGGTGGCTCGAGTGAGTCTACTGATGATGCCCAGACAGAAATAAATCTCAACACAGACAATGCCAGCAAGTTTGGCTACATCGTACGCACCGCAGCAGAAGGCATTAGCAAAGAAGCACTCAAGGCAGACATAGCCTTTTTAAATAAACTGTGGATGAAGATAAGCGATGCGCCACCATCCTCAGCTGACTCAGACTTGATCTACTCAGATTTGCCACTGGTACAACGTGCGTTGCGCGATATAGTGGCAGAAGATATTGAGAGCATCAAAGTCGATTCAAAAGAAACGTATGCCAATATTCATGAGTTTTCAAAAGAATTTATCCCTGAGTTATCAGAAAAAATAGAACACTATACAGGTGAGCGCCCGATTTTTGATATGCATTCGGTTGAAGATGAAATTCAAAAATCTTTAAAGCGAAAAGTACAACTCAAATCAGGTGGCTATTTGATTATCGATCAAACCGAAGCCATGACGACGGTTGATGTAAACACAGGTGGTTTTGTTGGCAATCGCAACCTAGAAGAAACGATTTTCAAAACAAACTTAGAAGCCGCGCAAACATTGGCACGCCAATTACGTTTGCGAAATCTGGGTGGAATAATCATCTTAGATTTTATTGATATGCAACAAGATGATCATAAAGAACAGATGATGACAGCGTTATTAAAAGCGCTCGAACATGATCACGCCAAGACATCGGTAACAGAGCTTTCTAGTTTGGGTCTCGTAGAAATGACCCGCAAGCGTACCCGCGAATCGCTAGAACATGTGCTGTGTGAATCCTGTTCAACTTGCGAAGGGCGGGGATATATTAAAACTGCCACCACAGTTTGTTATGAAATATTCAGAGAGATCTTACGTGAGTCACGTCAATTTGATGCGCGTGAATTGCTGGTACTAGCCTCGCTAGATGTTACCGATTTGTTGTTAGATGAAGAGTCGGATAGCTTGGCAGAATTGCAAGAGTTTATCGGTGTGCCGATTCGCTTTCAGGCGGAATCACTTTATACGCAAGAGCAGTTTGATGTGGTGTTGCTGTAACATGTAACCATGTTTCAGTGTTTGTTTTTCTCTCCCTCTCGCTAATATAAGTACACCCCCCCACTTTTACATGACGATTGTTATTGAGTATGTAAAACTAGGGGGGTGTGAATTCTTTCTTTATATTTGTGTGTGGTTTTTCGTAGCTTGCGAGCTTGGTTTTTCTCCTCTTATATTTGTTACAGGCTACGAGTTACTTTCTTGCCTGCGGCAGCAAGAAAGTAACCAAAGAAATGCCGCTTAACTTCAAAACTTCTTAGTTTTACCTTCGGTGAGGAAATAATGGGGATGAAGGGAACTCGCTCCTAACGTCGCTCAAACAACCTTTATCCTGATCCATTATTTCTTGCGATATTCGTTGCTTTGAGAAGGAAAACGTAGGTCGGCATAAGTGCTAGCACCATATGATATGACATCGGGTTCGGCTGTTTAATAATTAATTGTTGGATGTATTAAAATTGGCATTGGTCCATATGTGGGGACAAATAAATTTAGTAATTATTTTATATTTTATTTGTTACCAGAAACCTTGTTCACCACAAGATATAGTGTATCTAATCCCTACGTTACGAAAATTTAATCTAAATCGGTCTAAACCGCGCTTAATCGGTCTTTAAGAACCCATCATTAAACACTACATGTTGTGGTTGCGGATAACTAAAACACACTCTACAATGTTTTTAAGCTGTTTAGAACAAGCTTAGTAGATAGTTAACTATTGATTTATTTTGTGGGGCTAGTGGTCTATTAAAGGGATAAAGTTATCCACAGGTTATATACAAAAAATATGAACAACTCCCACTTACTGTTAAACAAAATAAAGTGTAGTATCTTTTGAAAGATTGATTTTATCAACGAAGAAAGACCCATTAAGGGCAAGGAGTAAGGATACGCTTAAATTGAAATTGAGCCTAAAGATAGGCAAAAAATATATCTACATTGGCTTGATAGTGTTGCTAAGTTTGGTCGACCGTGACAACGCTACAAGCTGGATTCAAGACATATTTAGTAAGCTTTGAGGAAGCTGAACGAATGGAAAAACCGTCTTTTAAAGGGCGGTTTTTTATGTTTGCTAAACTCTATCCTTACTCCTTACAGAGGTTAAATATTAAACTTAATAAGTTAACCTCTGGTTGATATTGCTGAATATATTCAGTCTTGTCAATTAATATGCCTGCTTATAGTTGTATTTTCCTTGTACCTCCTTGTGTTTCCCTGCATTTGATTGTCTGTAAGATGGTCACATAATCTGCTATAAAGTTAGTTCAGTACATAATCGTAATTGACATTAGAAAACATCATGTAAAAGTGGGGGGGGGTGTGCTTCCAAAAACTAAATCACAAACTATCCACAAACGCCTGCCCAGCATTAGAAATACTTCGACTAGCATGTTGCACTATCCCCAATGTTCGTTCAATCTCCAAACCCTTAACTTGAATCTCTACCAAGCTATCATCCAGCATAGTACGTGGTAGGGCGCTCCAG
Source organism: Cocleimonas sp. (assembly GCA_021647365.1). Lineage (GTDB taxonomy): Bacteria > Pseudomonadota > Gammaproteobacteria > Thiotrichales > Thiotrichaceae > Cocleimonas. Next base: position 7,614 of record JAKIUW010000019.1, read on the forward strand.
CCTAATCCTATCGACACCATCATTCGTATAGTTTCTAAATAATTGGTTTCTAAAATCACATCTAATGAGCCATGTTTTTTGATAATTGGGTCTTCGATAACGCTACGGGTGTAAGTGCCGACTGCGGGTAAAATGGCGCTGTGTTTTGCGAGTTGATTTAGGGTGATGGTTTTATCACCTGCTATTTTGACGAGTGGATGATCAGGCGCCACGGCGATGGTGAGCGGGTCATTCCATAGCGGTGTGACTTTTAGGCGTTTTGAGGGTGAAAGCGGTAGCGTGACTACACCGAGTTCGTAATCGCCTTTTTCAATTTTTTGACAGGCATTTTCAGAATCCATAAAGGCTAGATCAAGCCTTACTTCTGGATAGTCTTCTGCGTATTTTTTTAAAATATCGGGCAAACGTCGCAAGCCGATATGGTGTGAGGTGACGAGTGATAAATGTCCGCTGACGTTGCCGCTTAGATTTTCAATCACACGTTGGGATTCTTTGACATCTTGTAGGATGCGTTCGGCGATGGGTAATAGTGCCATACCTGCGGCGTTTAGTTTTATTCTTTTTCCTATTCGGTCGAATAATTGACTACCGAGTTGATCTTCTAATTGTGCAATGCGTTTACTCACCGCGGGCTGTGTAATGAAAAGCACATTGGCAGCTTTTGAGAATGTGCCGTGTTCTGCGACGGCAATGAATGATGTATAGTTTGCTAAATCCATAATAACCAACTGGAATGTAAATTATAATAATTAACAATTATAGTTATATATAAAAGAAGTGTAAACTACCCTGAGATCTTTGTACGAGAGTATGGCGAGAGAAAAATAAGCGTAATTTTTCAGGTGCTTTATAAAAATGAGGTTAATAGCATGGCTATTGAGCGAGTTTTTAGAAAGCACCTGAGAAATTCAAGCTATTTTTATTCGTCATACCTCTTGTACAAAGGTCTCATTATCAAAAAGGAGTAGATCATGACTGGCAAAACGTTATATGACAAATTATGGGATGCACATTTAGTGCGCCAAGAAGACGACGGTACAGGCTTGTTGTATATCGACCGTCACCTTGTACATGAGGTGACTTCTCCGCAGGCATTTGAAGGTTTGCGTTTGGCGAGTCGTCCTTTATGGCGTAAAGAATCTATCGTTGCTGTACCAGACCACAATGTGCCTACGACTACCGCAGATCGTGGCAATGGCACGGCGGGCATTAGCGATCCTGTGGCTAAGATTCAAATTGAAACACTAAATGCAAATTGTGAAGAGTTCGAGATCAATGAATTCCATATGGATGATATTCGCCAAGGTATCGTTCATGTGATTGGCCCAGAGCAGGGCGCAACGTTACCTGGCATGACGGTGGTGTGTGGTGATTCGCATACCTCTACGCATGGTGCGTTTGGCGCATTGGCGCATGGTATAGGTACATCTGAAGTTGAACATGTGATGGCAACGGGCTGCTTAATCCAGAAGAAAATGAAAAATATGCTCATCAGTGTTGATGGCAAAGTGGGTGAAGGCGTTACGGCAAAAGATATTGTGCTGGCGATTATCGGCGAGATAGGCACAGCAGGAGGCACAGGTTTTGCCATTGAGTTTGCGGGTGAGGCGATTGAAGATTTATCAATGGAAGGGCGCATGACGGTGTGTAATATGGCGATTGAGGCTGGTGCGCGTGCGGGTATGATTGCAGTTGATGACACTACAATTGACTATGTAAAAGGTCGGCCATACTCACCAACAGGTGAGACTTGGGATAAGGCAGTCGAGGCATGGAAAGATTTGGTAACAGACGATGATGCTGAGTTTGATGAAATTATACGTTTACATGCAGGCAGTATTGATCCACAAGTCACATGGGGAACATCGCCCGAAATGGTGTTATCGGTAAACGCAAAAGTACCCGACCCAGCGGATGAAGATGATGCAGTAAAAGCAAAGTCAATCAGCGATGCGCTTGAATACATGGGATTACAAGCGGGACAGGCAATCAACGAGATTCCTGTCGATAAGATTTTTATAGGTTCGTGTACAAATTCACGTATCGAAGATATGCGCCAAGCGGCGGTTGTGGTTAAGGGCAAGAAAGTTGCTGATAACATAAAGCTTGCGATGGTTGTACCGGGTTCTGGCTTGGTAAAAAAACAAGCGGAAGATGAGGGCTTGGATAAAATATTTATTGATGCAGGGTTTGAATGGCGTGAACCGGGCTGCTCAATGTGTTTGGCAATGAATGCCGATAGGCTAGAGTCAGGCGAGCGTTGTGCTTCGACTTCAAATCGTAACTTTGAAGGCAGACAAGGGCAAGGCGGGCGCACGCATTTGGTTGGCCCTGCAATGGCGGCGGCGGCGGGAATTGCTGGTCACTTTGTTGACATAAGAGAAATTGGAGGAGCGTCATAATGGAAAAGTTTACTGTACACAAAGGCTTGGTAATTCCGCTTGATCGTTCAAACGTTGATACTGATGCGATTATTCCTAAGCAATACCTAAAGTCTATTAGCAAAACAGGATTTGGAGTGACATTATTTGATGATTGGCGTTATGTGAAAGCAGGTGAGCCAGGTATGGATCACTCAAAGCGTGAAATCAAAGAAGATTTTGTTTTGAATCAAGCGCGTTACCAAGGTGGTTCGGTATTATTAGCGCGTGAAAATTTTGGTTGCGGCTCATCTCGAGAACATGCTGTTTGGGCATTAACTGACTATGGTATCCGCGCAGTCATTGCGCCAAGCTATGCTGATATCTTCTTTAACAACAGTTTTAAAAATGGTTTATTACCGTTGGTATTATCAGAAGGTGATGTGGGTAGTTTGTTTAAAGCCGTGGAAGCTAACGAGGGTTATGAGCTAACGGTTGATTTAGAAAACCAGCAAGTGATTACGCCAGAAGGTAAAACTTATAATTTTGATGTTGATGAATTTCGTAAATATTGCTTGTTGAATGGTTTGGATGATATTGGTTTAACCTTACAACACGCGGATGAAATTAAAGCATACGAAGAAAAGAGAAAAGTAGAAGCTCCTTGGTTGTTTGCATAAGTTTCAACAATCATCTGCACAATAGATGAGCTGCACTTAAAAGTAGGGGGGTGTGCTTTATATTCTCTCTTAATAGAAAATTAAGATTAACAGGTTTAAAAAAATGACACAAAAAGTTTTAGTTCTACCCGGTGATGGCATCGGTAAAGAAATCGTTGCAGAGGCGGTAAAAGTAATAAACGTGCTTAAAGCAGACCATGGTTTGGACCTTGATCTGACTTACGGTGATATTGGTGGTGCGGCGTATGATGCTGATGGTCATCCTTATCCACCATCAACGCAAAAGTTAGCTAAAGAAGCAGATGCCATTTTATTGGGTGCGGTGGGTGGTTATCAATATGATGATTTACCGCGTGACCTGCGACCTGAACGCGGGCTTTTGGGTATTCGTGCCGATTTAGAATTATTTTCAAATCTAAGACCTGCAATTTTAATGGAAGAGCTGGCTGATGCTTCGTCATTAAAAGCCGAGGTGGTTGCGGGCTTGGATATTATGATTGTGCGAGAGCTAACTGGTGGCATCTACTTTGGTGAGCCTCGTGGAATCCGTACTTTAGATAATGGTGAGAAGCAGGGATACAACACCTTAGTTTATAAAGAATCAGAAATCGAACGTATCGCACACTCAGCATTTAAAATAGCAATGAAGCGTGACAAGCGTTTATGTTCAGTAGGAAAAGCTAATGTGTTAGAAGTCATGGAGCTTTGGGCTGAAGTGGTTGAGCGCGTTGGTAAGGAATATCCAGAAGTTGAGCTAAGCCATATGTACGTCGATAACGCGGCCATGCAATTAGTAAAAGCGCCCAAGCAGTTTGATGTGATGGTAACGGGCAATATGTTTGGCGATATATTATCGGATGCGGCGGCGATGCTAACAGGTTCTATCGGCATGCTGCCTTCGGCATCACTGGATAAGAATGGTAAAGGTATGTACGAGCCGATTCACGGTTCAGCACCAGATATTGAAGGCAAAAATCTTGCAAATCCATTAGCAACGATCACATCAGTTAGTATGATGTTGAAATATTCACTGGGTAATACGGAACTTGCAGATAAAGTTGATGCGGCGGTTACAACGGTTATTCAACAAGGTTTTCGTACTGCGGATATATATGTGGATGGTGTTGCGGGTACTAAATTAGTGGGTACCAGTGAAATTGGTGATGCGGTTGTAGCTGCGTTAAAAGACTAAATTTTTTTTTGCCACGGAAAAATACGGAAGGGTAAAACACGAAATATAAAAACACACGTCATCTCCGAATACTTTTATCGAGGATCTAGTTGTTTAATACGAGATTCCAGCTAAAAACATGCTGGAATGACGAGAAATTATAGCCATGAGTTAATACTCAGGCTCATATTAATATAAAGGTTTAAGAAAAATGTCAGATAAAACATACGATGTCGCCGTAGTTGGCGCAACAGGCGCTGTGGGTGAAGTTATGCTAGAAATTCTTGCAGAACGTAAATTCCCTGTAGGAAAAGTATACGCGCTTGCGAGCGAGCGTTCAGCGGGTAAAAAAGTACAATTTGGACGTAAAACATTGGTTGTTGAAGACTTGGCTACGTTTGATTTCTCTAAAGTACAAATTGGCTTATTCTCACCAGGTGCTTCAATCTCAGAAGAATACGCACCTATAGCCGCCTCACAAGGTTGTGTGGTTATTGATAATACCTCGCAGTTTCGTTATGACGATGATATTCCTTTGGTTGTGCCAGAGGTTAATCCTCATGCTGTGGCGCAATACACTAATCGTGGCATTATCGCCAACCCTAACTGCTCAACGATACAAATGCTGGTGGCGCTAAAGCCATTGCACGATGCGGCTACGATTACACGCATTAATGTGTGTACTTATCAGGCAGTGTCTGGCTCGGGAAAACCTGCGATTGATGAGCTTGCGGGTCAAACAGCTTCTTTATTAAATGGTCAAGAAGCTAAAGTTAAGGTGTATCCAAAGCAAATTGCATTTAATGTCATTCCTCAAATTGATGTCTTTCAAGAAAACGGCTACACCAAAGAAGAAATGAAGATGGTTTGGGAGACACACAAAATAATGGAAGATAGCAATATCATGGTGAATCCGACTGCGGTACGTGTACCTGTGTTTTTTGGTCATTCAGAAGCTTTGCATATCGAAACGCTAGATAAGCTAAGTGCAGAACAAGCAACCGAGCTATTAAAGAGCGCGCCAAGCATAGAAGTGATTGATGAGCATAAAGATGGCGGCTACCCAACGGCTGTGTCAGATGCTGCCAATAAAGATGCAACCTTCGTTGGGCGTATTCGAGAAGATATTTCGCACGATAGTGGCTTAAACCTATGGGTGGTGTCGGATAATGTACGAAAAGGTGCTGCTTTAAATAGTATTCAAATTGCAGAAGTTTTGATTAAAGACTATTTATAGTTGCTCTATATGATAGAAGGACTTGGCTTGGTTGTTTCAATAACTTAGCGAAGAGTTTCTACTTTAGAAAGGCGATATTTGTCATATTTTGACAAAGATCGCCTTTTTTTATACTTATTCGTTAATTTATGACAATTAATTTCATGTGTTCAGTTTTGATTCATCAGATATTTGATATAAATAGCATATAGTTTAGTAATAAATGATTTTCGGGGAGTTCTTAACGGAATAACGAATAATTTTTTAGCGCTAATATTTTAGTTTGTTAACTTTATCGTGATCTTAAAAATAAAAATAAGTCACGTATTGAGTCACAGGAACACTTTCTAGTTTTATCGAAAGAGTGAATGGATTCGCAGTTCGATATAATAATAAGGGGAATAATAAGTGAATAAGAAAGCCTTGAGTCTTGCCATTAGTTTAGCATTGACCATTCCAACATTAACCAATGCACTTAGTTTAGGTGACATTGAATCTAATTCAAGTTTGAATCAGCCATTTAGAGGTAAGATTAATCTTCACTCTACGAGTGCTGCTGAAGCGAAGACTTTAAAAGTACGTGTGGCTTCGGCTGCTGTGTTTAATAGAGTGGGTATAGATCGTCCAGCTTTCTTAAACAGCATTCGTTTTAGAACAACGGTTCAAAATGGAAAGCCTGTTATTTTGGTTAGCTCTAATCAGCCAATCAATGAGCCTTTTCTTAACTTCTTATTAGAAGTGAGCTGGCCTAACGGACAACTTCTTAAAGAATATACTGTATTGCTTGATCCTCCTGTACTAATGCGCCCAGATACGGCAATCGCAAGTAACAATGCAGGTGTTCGTGCAGAGCCTCGCGCTCAAGGTCGTATTACACGTCCTGCGGCAAGATCGCCTCAGATGACGCAACAACAGCGTCAAGCACAAGCACAGCGACAAGCTCAACAGCAACGTCAAGTACAAGCACAGCGTCGCGCACAGCAACAAGCAGCTAGACCAAGAGCGCGTACAGAAGCTGAGATTTTTGCAGATACAGCACGCCGTATATTAGGACAAACAGCACAACAACCATCTGCTAGAACAACAGCTCGTTCTGCTAGAAGAGTGGCAAGTGTTGGTAGAACTTATCGCGTAAGACGTGGTGATACATTATCACTGATTGCTAAGAAAATAGGTCAACGTGGTGTTCGTAGTGAACAAATGATGGTGGCTTTATTTGAAAAGAACCGAAATGCCTTTGCTCAAAATAATATGAATATTTTGAAGTCAGGTGTTTTACTAAAACGCCCTACAGCAGCAGAAGCTAAAGCGGTTACGAGATCACAAGCAAAAGCTCAAATTGCTGCGCAAGCACGTGAATGGAAAAATGCACGTGGCCAAGCAGTTGCTAGCACAGGCTCTAAATCTACATCAAAAGTGGCTAGTAACAATCAAGCACGCATGACGGTGGCAGGTACAAATGGTTCGGCTAGTGCAGGCACATCTGGAAATGGAGATATTGCTGAATTGAACAAGCAGTTAACCATGACTAAAGAATCTTTAACATCAAAGCAAAAAGAAAACGAAGAGTTAAAGTCACGTGTTACAGAACTTCAATCATTACTACGAAAGAAGAATCGTCTAATTACTCTTAAAAGTGAGCAGTTAGCGACACTTCAAGCAACGGCAAGTGTAACGCCTGAAACTGCTGAAGTGACAGAAGCTTCTGAACCAGAAGTAAATATGGATCCTGTTGTTGAAAGTGAGTCAGAAATTCAAGCAGGAATTGCTAGTGAACTCACTAAAGGTCAAGATGACGGTGTGATCATTCGTGATGGTGGTGAGCAGGCTGAAATGACACCAGAGCAATTGCTAGCCATAACCGAGAAAGAGTTATCCGATCCTGCTCCAGCAGTGGTTGAACAAGCGCCAGAAGTTGAGTCAGTAGTAGAGCCAGTTACTGAAGAAAGTGGAACAGATATATTAGGTCTTCTAAGTTCTCCGACTGTTCTAGGTTCAGGTGCTGCATTAGGCCTATTAGGACTTGGTGGGCTTTGGTTCATGCGTCGTCGTAAGGAAGATGATTTTGACTTTGATTCTTCAGAGATGAGCTCAATCAATATCGATACTCAAATGGGCGATGATAATGACGAGGAAGTATCATTTGATGATTCACCGATCGACGAGTCAGAATTTGTATCAGATGATGAGCCTTCTCAAGCAACAGAAACAGTTTCTGATGCTGAAGCTGATGGTGATGAAGATATTCTTCAAGAAGCGGATGTTTACATTGTTTACGGTTTACATGATCAGGCAGAGTCAGAGCTTAAACAAGCGATTGAAAAAGATCCTACAAACATGGCTTTCCGCGCAAAGCTTCTTGAAAATTACAAAGCAGCAGGTGATGTAGAAGCGTTTGAAGAAGAAACTAAAGTATTTTTAAGCATTGATTCAGCAGATAAAGATAAATACTTAGACGATATTAAAGGATGGGGAAGTTCTTTAAACCCTGGTAATAACTTATTTAGTGAAGCTTCTATGACCGCCGCTACGGGAGCAGGTGTTGCAATGGTAGCAGGCACAGCAGCAGCCGCGAGTGATGAGATTGAAGTACTTGCAGAGAGTGACCTTGATATCTTAGATGGCTTAGAAACGGATGAGTTAGAGGACATCAACCTTGATGATATTTTATCTGACGATGGGTTGATTGATAACTCTGATGATATAGCACTGGGTATTGATGATGTTTCAGATGATAGTTTTGAAGAAATCACAGCCGACCTAGAAACAGAAATTGGATCAGTAGATGACTTACTTGATGCAAGCGATGAAATTGATCTTTCTGAAGGTTTGGATTTAGACTTTGATACTGGATTAGAGGGTAGCTCTGACACATTTGAGACAGTTGGTGAAATTAATCTTGATGATGTATCAGAAGATGGTGATTTGGATATTACCAACCTAAGTCTTGATATTGATGGTGATGACTTTGATAAAATCATGCCGGAAGATAATGCTTACAAGAGCTCTGTTAAAGAAGAAGTTACTGAAGTAGCAAGTGATGTTACCGATTTAGACTTAGATCTTGATGGTGAAGATAACTTACTTGCAGACTTTGATGATAACTTATCATTCTTAGATCTTGATGATGATGCGGAAGTGATCGAAGAGACTCAAGTTGAAACTAAACTTGATCTTGCAAAAGCTTACATCGACATGGGTGATATCGAAGGTGCGAGAAGCACATTGGAAGAAGTTATGGCAGATGGTAGTGACGACCAAAAACGTGAAGCGGAAGAGCTACTACAAAAAACTGGTTAATCAATTAACCAAGAAAGTAAAAAAAGCCGGACTTGTTCCGGCTTTTTTGTGCCTGTCGTTTGTAGATAAAGGTATACAGAAGGAGTCTCTAACTAAGTTTTATAATTTTTGATAAATCCCTGTGGGTAAGGCCACAAGCTATCATCTCCGTTGTTGTACTTTTTGTGAAGGATAATAGCCATTCCCTGCAAAGCACGCCTAGGATATGATAGCTTGTAGCCTCACAGAATTTTATAAAACTTAGATAGAAACTCCTTGATGACAAAGTACGCCGCCTGCATAGAATACGATGGAACCGACTACCACGGTTGGCAGCGCCTTAAAGATTCATCTTCGGTGCAAGAAGAGGTTGAGAAAGCCTTATCCAGTGTCGCCAATCATCAAATTGACCTTACTTGTGCGGGTCGAACCGACAGCGGCGTGCATGGAATAGGGCAGATCGTGCATTTTGAATCGGATGCGGTGCGTGATGAAAAGGCGTGGCGTATGGGCTGTAACACCAATTTGCCCGATAATATTGTGCTTAGATGGATTCAGCCGATAGAGGAAAGCTTTCACGCGCGATTTTCGGCGACTTCTCGGCGCTATCGATACATTATACTCGATCACCCAATACGTCCCGCCTTGCTCAATAATAAGGTTTGTTGGTATCGCGAACCGCTAAATGAAGCGCTTATGCAGGATGCAGCAAGTCGTTTATTAGGCGAAAATGACTTTTCAAGCTTTCGTGCGGCAGGTTGCCAAGCTAAGCACGCCATGCGCGAACTGCAAGAAATCACCGTGAGCCGTGAAGGAAAATATATCTACATTGATATTGTCGCCAACGCTTTTCTACATCACATGGTGCGAAACATTGTCGGGAGTTTATTTGAAGTTGGCACAGCGCGCCAAGCGCCGGAATGGTTTACAGAATTATTAGCAGTCAAAGATAGAACAAAAGCAGGTATTACCGCTCCCGCGTGTGGTTTATATTTTGTAAGCGTTGAATACCCTGATGAGTTTATATTACCTCCTAAAGCACACCCCCCCACTTTTACACTATGATTTTTGTAAGTAGCCATCCTATAGACAGCACCAAAAACTATGCAAAAACTTGATCCTTATACAATCCCTTTAGAATCAATCAATCTGATTGAAGCCAGTGCGGGTACGGGTAAATCGTGGACGGTGACCTTTTTGTATCTGCGTTTGATAATAGAAAAGGGCTTAACGGTAGATCAAATTCTAGTGGTGACATTCACCGATGCAGCAACCAAAGAACTGCGCGATGCGGTGCGAACGCGCTTGGTAGAAGCGCTTGAGGTACTTGAGCTTAATGATGTCGAGCGTACTAAGAAAAAAATAAATGCAGAATATCAACAGCTACTAGAAAAAATAGAGAATGGTGCGCTTAACTTAGAAACATCTATCATGCGTTTAAAACGCGCCAAATTGAGTATTGATGAAGCGGCTATATTCACTATTCACAGTTTTTGTCAGCGTGCTTTGAATGATAATGCCTTCGAAGCCAGCTTGCCATTCGAAAGTGAATTGCTGATGGATGATCGCGAGATTATGCAGAATCTTGTGGATGATTTTTGGCGACGACGATTTGCAAAAGCACCAAGGGCACTAGTTTTTAAACTAAGCCAAAAAAAGATTACGCCAGATTCATTATTAGCAGACATACGCAATGCCGTAGGCAAACCTTATCTTGAGCTTTGTGGGCCACAAACTGAAAAAGTCAAAGCAGAAAAATGGACAGCGTTAGAAGGCTTTTATCAGCAAGCAATGGCAACATGGAAGGAGCAGGGCGATGACATACGTAGCCTGCTGACTAATCCTGATTATGCTAAAGCCTATTATGCTGATCTTATAAAAACCTGTGATGAAAACTTTGCTGAAATGGAAAAAATGCAGCTCTCTGATTGTTTACCTAGCAAGTTAGATTGCAGAAAAATGTCATGGCTGGGTACTAAGCCAAAAGTGAAAAAGACTGCAAAAGTTGAAGATGTTGATCATCCTTTCTTTCAGCAGTGGCAGACCTTTTTAGATTTATGGTTAGAGCTGGATAGTTACTCAGATGATTTCATAAATATCATTCGCATAGAATTATTACAGTATTTACAAAAGGAACTACCAAAGGAAAAACAAAGACTTGGCGTATTATCTTTCGATGATTTATTACTACAGTTAGAAAGTGCATTAAAAACCCAGCCCCAGTTGGCAGAAGACTTACGCCAGAAATACCCTGTCGCAATGATTGATGAATTTCAAGATACTGACCCGATTCAATACAGTATTTTCAGCACTATTTATTCCACTATTTCTAATTCCTCTACTAACGAAGAACTTAGCGATAGCACCGTATTCTTTGTAGGCGACCCAAAGCAGGCCATTTACAGTTTTCGTGGCGGCGATATTCATACTTATCTCAAGGCGAAAAATACGGCTTCACAGCAATATACGCTGGATACCAACTGGCGCTCGCACCCCAATTTAATCGCATCATTTAATACCTTATACGGCTTTTCAGATAATCCATTTATGGATGAAGGCATAGACTATCAAATTGTAAAAGCAGGGGATAAAGTCACCGATAAACTGATCACGCCTGACAATCGTAGCGCCTTACGTTTTTGGAATTACGAACAGCAGAACGAAAAACCTGTGATGGAGGATATTCGTAGCGATATTGCCAATGCGGTCGCAGGCGATATAGCCGCGTTGTTGAACGATGCCAATAGCGGTATGGCGAGTATTGGGGACAAATCTATTATGGGCGGCGATATTGCCATTTTGATTCGTTCGCACACGCAGGGTGATAGGATCAAACAAGCGCTGAATAAAGTTGGCATCGCCAGCGTTCAAAGCAGTAAAGACAGCATTTATGAAACCCACGAAGCGGTGGAAATATTGCGTTTGCTAACAGCAATCGTCGAGCCTCAACGTGAAGATGAAGTACGCCGTGCGCTGGTGACAGAATTATTGGGTTATCAAGCAGAAGATTTGTTGGCTTTTGAAGAGGACAGCAATGCTTGGGAAGATATCTTATTGAACATGCAAAACTGGCATTATCAATGGAAGAATCAAGGCTTTTTGCCGATGATGCGAAGCTTGATGACATCGCAAGAAGTACATCAACGACTGCTTTCTTATGATGATGGTGAACGACGTTTGACCAATGTGTTGCACCTGTCTGAGCTTATTCATCACCAAAGTAAACAGCTATCGCTAAATATGGAAGAGGTGTTGCGTTGGCTCAAGCAGCAGCAAGAAAACTTAAATTCAAACGAGCGAGAGTTACGTTTAGAAAGCGATGAAAATCTCGTTAAAATAGTCACGATTCATAAATCAAAAGGCTTAGAATATCCCATTGTTTATCTGCCTTTTGTAGGCATCAGTGGCGCTGCATTTAAGGACAAAATTTACAGTTTTTATAAAGATGATACAGCCTACCTTGAAATTGGCTCGCCCGAAGCGGACGAACATAAAGAGATTAAAAAAGCTGAAGAACGAGCCGAAGAAGCACGGCTTTTATATGTAGCATTGACTCGCGCAAAGTACCAATGCACGGTCATTACGCAACCCAAAGCGATTAGCGGAACGTCCGATAGAACCGCGATGGGCTGGTTGTTGACGGATGGCAAGACGATCCCATCAGGCGCATCTAAAGCCGCGCAAGAACAGAAAGCCAACTACTATGTTGCCTACAATGAAAAACTGAAAAACTTGGTAAGCGAAGGCAAAGGTAATATTAGCCAAAGCACTATGCCAATGGATTGGAATGAGCGCTGCCAAAACCCACAAACGGATCAAACGCTCAGCGCAAAAACATTTAGCGCAAGCATAAAACAACAAGCGCAAGTCACCAGTTTTAGCGGACTAACCGCAGGCGCGCACGTTGAAAGTGCTGACCATGATATAAGCTCTGAAAGCACACCCCCCCACTTTTACAGGGTCGATGAAGACGAGTTTCCACGCGGAGCGACCGCAGGTAGCGCCTTGCATGAGATATACGAGAACTTAGATTTCACCAAGCCTGTTGAAGCGCAGGCAGAGGTTATCGCCACAGGTTTAAACAAGTGGGGCTTTGATGAAAATCACGAGCCTGCCGCAACAAAGCTTATGAAAGATTCTTTGCAAGCTGAGCTATTTGAAGGTTTTAGTTTGCAACAACTCAGTAATGAAAAACGCCTCAATGAAATGGAGTTTTATTTACCGTTAGAATTGCTACAAATTGATGCTTTAAAACAGATACTATTCAAGCATTTACCAGAACAAGATCAACAATTACGCGATGCGGTAAATACGTTAAGTTTTGAACAGGTTGAAGGCTATCTTAAAGGTTTTATTGATTTGATATTTGAGCATGATGGACTGTTTTATATTGCCGATTACAAGTCCAATTCCCTAGCAGATTACGCACCAGAAAACCTGATAGCAACAATGGCAGATTCACACTATTACCTGCAATATCTACTCTACAGCGTTGCCTTACACCGCTATCTAAAAAAGCGCGTGGCAGACTATAGCTGGGACACGCATATCGGCGGTGCGTATTATTTGTTTATTCGAGGTATGTCGGCATCATCTAAAACATCCTCGATAAGTGGGGGGGTGTACTTTAATAAACCCAGTAATGAGTTAATCACCGCTTTAGATGATTTGTTTGTGGAGTCTCTATTATGAGTAACGAACAACTAAGCATGGATTTTGCATCAAGTACCGCACCACCGCCCAGTGAAGAGAATGAAGCGAAGGCTTACGAAGCGCTAGATCATCAGCTATCAGATTTAATGCACCAATTAAACGGTGATAAAGGCGGTGATAAAAACCCAATCTTAAAACAATGCGTACTAGAAATCAGCCAACACACGCGCGAAGGGAAAATAGCAATTGAATGTAGCGAAGCACAACAAACTGAACTATTAAAAACCCATGTCGTCGGCAAAGCAGGGGATTATAAGCCGTTAATTTTGGATCATGGCTATTTGTATTTACGGCGTTATTGGCAATATCAACAGCAGTTGGCTGATCAAATAAAGTCTCGTTTAAAACTTGAAGAAATCGATGATGATTTTGTAAGCTGGTCACAGCAACGCTTGGACTATTATTTTGGCGAAAAACAACAAGGTGCAGAAACAAATTGGCAAAAAGTCGCGGCAGAGCGCGCGTTAAAGAATCAGTTTTTAATTGTTTCAGGCGGGCCTGGCACAGGTAAAACAACCACGATCACGCGCATATTGGCTTTATTGATTGAAGCGCATGATTTAGGCTATTTAAAAGACACAAAGCACACCCCCCCACTTTTACATGATGCTCAAAAGCCACTAAACATAATGCTCGCTGCACCCACAGGTAAAGCCTCCATCAGAATGTTAGATGCAATCAATGAAGCGCAAGGCAAGCTAAATGCGCCTGATAACGTGCTGCAACAAATGCCCAAGCAAGCCAGTACTATTCATAAACTACTCGGTTATATCCTTGAAAAAGTAAGCTTCAAACATCATAAAAATCACCCGCTAAATGCCGATGTGGTATTGATAGATGAAGCCTCTATGATTGATATTGCACTGATGTCAAAACTCATAGAAGCCGTGCCAGCCCATGCGAAGCTCATCCTAATAGGTGATAAAAACCAACTCTCATCCGTAGAAACAGGCTCAGTATTCGCAGATATGTGTGAAGGTTTAAGTCCCCTCTACCCAGCGGGGGGAGGGCTAGGGAGGGGGGAGAAGCCAAGCACAAGCGAAGAAGCCTCAACCCATCTCATAACCCTACAAAAAAACTACCGCTTCAAAAAAGACAGCGCAATAGGACAACTAGCCCAAGCAACCAATCAAGGCGATAGCAAAACCGTTCTAGAAATTCTAATGGATGAGTCAAAGCCAAGTTGCCAACTAATAGCGCCAAGCACAATAGAAATCAACCAAATCCCGCCAGAATTAATCGCACCGTGGGAAAACTACTTCAGCGTATTAAACAACCCACAATCCAGCATCAGCGAGATATTCCAAGCCTTCAATCAATATCGAATTCTATGCACGCTACGTCGAGGCTTAAACGGCAGCACCATTATGAGTAGCCGTATCGAAGCCGCATTGGCAAAGCAGGGCTTTATCAAGCTACGCTCGCAAAGCCAGCAAGCCCAAAATTGGTACCACGGCAGACCTGTGATGATTACCCAAAATAGCTATAGCAAAGGATTGTTTAACGGTGATACAGGCATTTGTATCATCATCAACGGCGAGATAAAGGTATATTTCCCTGCGGATGATGAGCCAGAAGGATTCAAAATCCTAGCACCCGTAAGACTACCCGCGCACGAGACCACATGGACAATAACCATCCACAAAAGCCAAGGATCAGAGTTTGACCAAGTCACGTTAATACTCCCGCATGAAGTCATGCCACTACTCACAAGGCAGTTGATTTATACAGGGATAACACGGGCAAAAGAGCAGGTGAGCATTGTGGCCAGTGACGCGGTTTTGAATGCAGGGATTAGGACGGAGGTGGTGCGGGCTACTCGGATAAATAAAGAAATATAAACCTACGCAGGGCTAAGTTCCAATTCATCATGTAAAGAGTTTCACTCTAATAATTGAGTTTTCATTTTAAAGAGAAAAACGGTAAGCTCACTATAAAGTAGGGGGTTTTCAATATAAAATAATAATTATCCTAACTAAAAACGAACTATCCTAATCAGTTACAATCGTATCTCTGTGGATATAAGGGCTGATTCGTGTGACAAGGAAAGTTAAAACATACAATGCATGGATTTTATTTGTCACTTTGATGCTGATTAGCGCTTGTACTTTGCCCCAACAAAACCACTTTGCACATCTTCTCAGCGATGGTTATAAGGTTGAAAACAATCAGGCGAACAAAGCAATGGTGCTTGGTTTTATTGATGAGAATAAAGCTAGCTGCATCTATGGTGTGCCTGCAAACCATCGTGTGCGGCAGCGAGTAACCACATTTTATAGAATGATCAATCGTGAATTTCATAAAGTCTCGATGCCTGTGTATGTGAGGTCGGTCGAGGCTTGTCCGACGGATACTAGCATTTTTGTTTATTTACACGAGAGCTTTGAGTATCCTTCAGAAACCCTTTACCTTGAAGAAACAAAGCTACGCTATTTTTTAAAAATTAGTAGACCTGCAAGCTTTAAAAAGCGCCAAGGGCTTGCCAGCATTACCCGAATCAAGGGCGCTAAACCTGGGACAGTTTTTGTTAAAATTAATCAATTAAGCAAATTATCATCACAAAATAAAACCTATGCAAAGCTGGTTGACTCCATTGTGGTTGAGGAGTTATTCCAAGCCATTAGCAATGGCAACGATATTAATAAATCAACTCAGCGGATGAGTGTCTTGCATGAGCCTGCAAGAGCGCAAATACCGTTACCGCATCCGCCTGATCATTCGATAGGCAGTCTTGAAGATCCACAATTTTTAGGATTTTTTAATAAAATGCTCAACGCTAAACCCACTGGGCTATGCAGTTATGATGTATGGTTTTTGGCTTTGGCAGATAAGGCAAAGGAGGAGGGGTTGTATTTTTATGACCAGTACCTCAATTATTATGAGATGCATCGTGATGCGATACATAAAAAAGCCTTTAAGATTGAAAATAAAACGCAGTACAAATCCTTGTTTGATGCACGTTGCAGTGGGGAGAATAGAGGGGTAAAAACTAAGATAGGTCTAAAAGCACACCTTTAGAGTAGATTATCAATGACTTATCAGTGTTGTGATTCCGCACCCTTCGACTCCGCTCAGGGGCTGCTATGTATAAATAGCAGTTGCAGTACCCTGAGCGGAGTCGAAGGGCACGGCAATATAGCACTTTAATTTGATCAATAGTTTATATCAAAAAAGTAGCCATTAATCTGTTTTAAAAATCCTTAATAAATTGAGGGTATCGCAAAGTCGGTGTATCATACGCGCCCAGTACCCTGCAATCATTCTTGCAGTTTGTTCAACACCTTCTGAGTTTGAAAAACTATGCTATCAAGCCTATTGATATTGCTGTTACTTCCCCTTGTTGGAGCAGTTATTATTGGTTTTTTACCGAATAGCAAACCTCAGTTAATTCGTAATATTGCGATTGTTACATCCTCAATCACGCTCTTCTATGCTATTTATTTAATCACGCTTGGTGATGTAACGCCGACAGATCACGGCTTATGGCAAAACTATCACCATACGTGGAACACGCGCATGGGTACGTCTTTTTCTTTGGGTGTGGATGGGTTTTCATACCCACTGGTTATATTGACGACTTTATTAGTGTGGATTGCGGTACTCGCATCCAAAGCCATTAATCATCACCCAAAAGGCTATTATCTATTAATGTTGGTGCTTTCTAGCGCCATTATGGGCGTGTTTATGGCACGCGATTGGGCCTTGTTTTACGTGTTTTGGGAAGCCACTTTGATTCCATTATTCTTCCTTATTGATCGTTGGGGTGGTCAAGGGCGACAAACCGCCGCTTTGAATTTTGTGTTGTACACTATGGGTGGCTCGGTGTTTATGCTACTTAGCCTATTGGTTTTGTTTGATGCTACGGGTGGGCAGTCCTTCTCTTTTGAAGCTATTTCAGAAGGCGCAAAACATCTTAAAGCTTCGGATCAAGTGCTGATTTTCATGGGCTTACTCATAGGCTTTGGCGTAAAAATGCCTATATTTCCCTTGCACGGTTGGTTGCCTTTGGCACATGTAGAAGCGCCTAGCCCAGTCAGTATTTTACTCTCGGGTATTCTGCTTAAAATGGGAGCTTATGGTTTGATTCGTGCGGCAGCCATGTTGCCTGATGCTGCCCATACACTGCAACCTCTTTTAGTCGTGTTGGCGCTTATCGCCATAAGTTACGGTAGCTTGTTGGCGTGGAAACAGAGTGACCTTAAAAAGATGATTGCTTATTCATCTGTGGCGCATATGGGTGTGGTATTGCTGGGAATATCGACCTTGAATACACTCGGCATGACGGGCGCGGTGTATCAAATGGTGGCGCATGGTTTGGTTGCGGGAGCATCCTTTATGCTGATTGGCTTGCTTTATGAGCGCACTCACACCAAAGATATTAATGACTACGGCTCATTGTTACATGTTACGCCTCGCTTTGCCTTCTTTACCATATTTGCGTTTATTGCGGGTGTCGGTTTGCCTGGCACTGCAGGTTTTGTTGCTGAGTTACATGTGATGATTGGGAGTTTTCAGCACTGGGGTTGGATCATGGTGGTGCTGGCGTTTGGTATTATTGTCAGTGCGACCTACAGTGTACGCACCATTAAGCGTTTGTTTACGGGCCCTGCAAAACAAAGCATGAAGGAGATTGATGATTTAAGACCAACCGAAGTATTGGCGGCTGCTGTATTGATGGTGGGTGTTATGGTTCTTGGCTTATATCCTTCACTGGTGTTAGATCTTATTAGCCCTGCGGTTCATGATTTTATTGAACAAGTTGCTGTTCAGGCCGTTGTGAAAGAGCATTGATCTATGGCTAAAGTGACCCAGCAAAACAGCCCACATAATGATCCTCATCATGATGAGACGGGGCGCGAAGCGCTGTTCAAAGCTATCGAGCACTTTGCGCATGTCCTACCTGCACAAGCGACTATCCGCGACTTCGTTCATCACAATACCTTGCATGGTTTTGAGCATCTGAAATTCCAAGAAGCTTTGAAAGCATCGAATGAACTAACAGGTGCTTACGGCTATTGGCCACAAGAAAAGTTTCGTGAAGCTTATTTAAAAGGGCGTATTGCAGATCGTGATATCAATACGGTATTGGCTAAGGATTCTGATCTTAATGCCGATGATGTTATTTTTAGCGACGCTGATAGAACGATAAAGCGTCAGGATGTTTATCGAATAGCTTCATTATTCCCACTTAAAAAAATCTCAAGTTGTCAGCTCAAGTGGCAATCTGAAGAAGACCATGCCTTTGGTAAGATTCAAAAAGATGTACCAAAAGAGATTAGAAATAAGATTCTACAAGCAACTCTGCTGAGCGGAGTCGAAGTACACCCCCCCACTTTTACAGCACGTTTTACAAACAAAGCAAAACATCATGTAAAAGTGGGGGGGTGTGAAAAAGAGATAATAGAGGACTTATGGGCTGCGTGTGTAGAAGTCTTAGCGCTTAATCCCATGTTATTGCATCCTGAAGATTTAATGAATTTAGATGCTGAAAGAGCAGAAAATATATTCTCTCATATCACGTCGCCTGATGTGCTGACAGCTGAAGACTTGGAAAAAGAAGAGGAGAGCAAAAAAGCAACTCAAAAAATAAACCAGCAAGATGCTTGGAAAGAATTAAGTTCATTAGCCCAAGCCGAGAAAAAAGGCGAAAAATCAAAATTATTGGGTTTAATTAAGACGCTCACAGGAACGGATATTCAACCTTCAGTGCTGGCTCAAGACCAGTTGAAAATTGATGCACATATTAAAAAGCAATCATGGCAACAGCAAGAAGCATTGCTTGAAACCGTCGGCGACAAACTAACACTGCGTGGTCTATTTAAAGACCTGACGGGCATTGATGTTCAAGATGAAATCACTCCGTATTTATTGCCTTATCTCTCTAACTGGCTGGATGAAGGTTTCGCGCAATGGCATGCAAACCCTGAGCAAGTTAAAAGCAAAGGTTTTTACCAGAGCTGGAAAGCAAGTGCAGTGGTTGATGAAGTGGGTATTTTTGCAGAAATTCCTGATTGGAAAGAACATATAGATTCTTTACCCGATAGTGCTACCGATACCGTTGTTGCAGAGCTTCAGCGCATGAGTATCCCTAAAAAGAAGTGGGGAGCCTATATCACGCGTCTTGCGCTCGACTTGCCAGGCTGGTCGGGCATGTTTTATTGGCGACATAGCAAACCAGAATACAAAACGCCTTTAGAGAAAAGCCAGATCGAAAAAAGCCAAACTGAAACACACCATGAGCCGATAGATATGATGGAGTATCTGGCGGTTCGTTTGGTTTTAGAACATCTCTTTGTGCGTAAACTTTGTCGTAAGCTTTGGCTGGTAGAAGCAAATCTTGAGACGATTCGAGGTTTTCTTCATAGGCAATATGGAGAGTTTTTTGTACGCCATGCGCTCTATAATCAGCAAATGCCTGAGTACTTGATGAACCAAGCACGCCAGTTAGTTGATGAGGTGGCGGAGCGTGATTCTTTACAAACACACGACTCTTCACAAAAACATAAAGCGGAATGGCAGCTACTCGCGAATAAGGTTTGGACATGGCAACAAAGTCCTTCTGCAGATAGTTCATTAGTCGTACCTTTTGCAAAAGACCCTGCAAAATTTCTAACAAAAAAACATCGTGGCGCACACTTGCATCATGATGGCTGGGTTTTATTTCGATTGGCGCAACATCTTGGGTTAAATGGGGCTGTCGTTCGTGAATTTTCTGAATCACAATTAGACAGTATTTTTGATTGCATTAAAACCATGGATGAAGAATGCACTGGTTTCACGTTATTACAAGCCTATGAGTTGCATTACAGAGATAAAGTATTCTCAACCATTATGCAGAACCAAGGACGAGGAACGTGGGCATCACGCGATGAACAAACACCACAAGCACAATTGATATTTTGTATGGATGATCGAGAAGAAGGATTTCGCCGTCATTTAGAACATTTAAATCCCAATATAGAAACATTAGGTGCCGCCGCCTTTTTTGGCGTTGTTATGAACTGGAAAGGCTTGAATGATGATGAGTCTGTTGTGCTATGTCCTGTGGTTGTCACTCCTGTGCATGAGATACAAGAAGTTGCAGATTCTAAGCATAGTGAGGCCGTAGAAAAACATCAAAGCAGAGTGGCTTTAGGGGGGCGGATACGTGAGTTTATCCACCAAGATTCTCACCGAAGTTTGATTACTACATCTTTGCTGATTGTCTTATATTTTCCTGTCGCGTTAATGACTTTAATAGGTAAGACATTCGCGCCATTGAATTGGAATCAATTATCCACAGGCTTAAAACAAAAAATCGTAGCGCCTGCTGTAACACGTATTAATACAACAAACACAACTGAAAGCAGTGTTGAATCTGCAACACCAGAGAATAGACAGCTTGGTTACTCAGTAGAAGAACAAGCAAATATTGTAGAAAGTTTCTTACAAAATAACGGTCTATTAAAAGGCTTATCACCTTTAATTGTTTTGATGGGACATTATTCTCGCAATCAAAATAATCCGCATACTGCCGCTTATGGTTGCGGCGCGTGTGGTGGTAAATTTAGTGGGCCAAACGGTCGTGTATTTGCTGCAATGGCAAACAACCTTGATGTGCGTGATGTGCTGGCGACACGTGGTTTGGAGATTACTAGCGACACATGGTTTATAGGTGCAGAACACGACACTTGTAATGAAAATATTCTTTGGCAAGATGCTGATTTAATTCCTGAAAAACTGCTTAGTGATTTTAAAAAACTAAAAGGTGAGGTTAGTAAAGCGTGTCATCTTTCAGCACATGAACGCTGTAGAAAGTTAGCCTCTGCACCTAAAAATCCTAGCAACACAAATGCACTTAACCATATTGCAGGGCGTGCGGTAGATTACTCGCAAGCAAGACCCGAACTAGGTCATGCAACCATTGCAGTAGGTTTTGTCGGTCGTCGTCATTTATCCCAAGGAACGTTTATGGATAGACGTTCTTTCCTAATTTCCTATGACTCAAATGTTGATCCCGAAGGTACATTTTTAGAACGTATATTATTGAGTGCTGGGCCTGTTGGTGCGGGTATCAACCTTGAATATTATTTTTCCAGTGTCAACAATGAAAGATATGGATGTGGCTCTAAAGTTGTTCATAATCTTGCGGGATTATTTGGTGTAATGGAAGGTGGCTCGGGCGATTTACGTACAGGGTTACCCAAGCAAATGATTGAAATTCATGAGCCGATGCGTTTACAGTTGATGGTTGAAGCCAGTACCGACACGCTGACTGCAATATACAAACGACAACCCTCAATACAAGAGTTGGTTGGTAATGGTTGGATTTTATTGTCTGCAAAAAACCCTGATTCTGCCGAAATCCACACTTTTGATCCTAACAAGGGTTGGGAGCTTTGGGAAAGCCCTGAAGCGCTTACGGTGACAACGGTTGAAAATTCACAAGATTGGTATCGTGGAGAATACGATCACATCTCTCCTGCCTTAATTGCATGTGTTGAAGGTGTCAATATGAATGACGAGGTTGATCATGTTTAGCGCAGAAGTGATGACATTGATTGTGAAAGTCGTTTTAGCCTTGATACCGCTATTACCATTATTGGCAGCATTGTGGATTGCCTTTGGTTTTATCTTTTCTTGGAATAGATTAGAAGCGGGA
Organism: Cocleimonas sp.; assembly: GCA_021647365.1. Classification (GTDB taxonomy): domain Bacteria; phylum Pseudomonadota; class Gammaproteobacteria; order Thiotrichales; family Thiotrichaceae; genus Cocleimonas. Next base: position 29,674 of record JAKIUW010000019.1, read on the forward strand.
GAGAAACAAACGTCACAAGTCGCTTTAGGGGCTATTAGCCTGTCATTCTTGCTGGTTTTGGTTTTGGATATTTATGCCATAGCTTATGGCGTTCCATCTGAAACCATTAAACTAGGGCAATGGTTATCATCGGGTCAATACCATGTCGATATTAGTTTTCTAATAGATTATAAAAGTCTTGTTATGGCGAATTTGATAGGCTTTATCACACTAGTCGTGACACGTTTTTCTATCAATTATTTACACCGCGAAGCAGGCTTTCAACGCTTCTTTATGATGCTATCGGTGTTTAGTACTGCCATGTTTATTATTACGTTTTCAGGTAATGCCTTTTTCACTTTTATCGGTTGGGAAATGGCAGGAGTGAGTTCGTATCTGCTGATTGCTTATTCATGGCATCGTGATGTGGCAACCAATAATGCGACACGCGCCTTTGTAACAAATCGTATTGGTGATGCGGGTTTTTTACTGGGTATTGCGTTTTCATTATTTTGGTTAAGCACGGTTGATTGGCTAGAAATGTCCTACGTGATTACTTCCAAAATACATATCGGTATTATTCTGTTTGGTTTTATTATTGCGGCTCTCGCAAAATCAGCACAGTTTCCTTTTTCAGCATGGATAACACGTGCGTTAGAAGGCCCTACGCCATCGAGCGCAGTTTTTTATGGCTCAATTATGGTTCATGCAGGCGTGTATTTATTATTACGCGCTGAGCCGCTCTTAGTGCAAGTGCCATCATTAATGATTTTCGTTCTCTTGATGGGTTTAATCACCGTCATTTACGCATATATAGTGGGCTTAGTACAAACCGATGTGAAGTCATCCTTCATGTTTTCAACCATGGCTCAAGTGGGCTTAATGATGGTTTGGATCGGCTTAGGTTGGTTTGAATTGGCGTTGGGTCATATTGTCGTTCATGCCGTTTGGCGTGCTTATCAATTCCTTCATGCACCTTCTTTTATGCAACACGTTGAGCGTCCCGCTTCTCCTGTGCCTAAATGGTTAAGCAAGAAGACATGGTTGTACACAGCAGCATTACAGCGCTTTTGGCTGGATGGGATTTCTGATTGGTTACTAACCAAACCGACTCGTAAAATAGCCAGCGAAGTGCAAATATTTGATGAGCAGGTGGTTGATCGGATTACAGGTATTCCGTCTCATTTAAATATGCTGTCGACACTTTCTCATTGGGAAGCCCATAAAAAAGGCACATTCACGGTGAGCAACGAAGTTGGCGTAGGGCGTGGTTTTTTTGGTAAATCATTAGAGTTACTTGCCTCTATGGCAGAGTTTCTTGAAGAGAAGTTGATTTTAAAAGGTAGCGGTGAAGGCTTGATGAGTGGAATGAACTTTGTCGGGAAATATCTTGAGCTGGTTGATAAATTATTAACGCAACCGCGCTATGTTTTGGTATTGATTATGGCTACCTTTGTAGTGGTGCTCTAACGATGCAATTTACTGAAATAGTCTTTCCTTATCCAATGCTCGAAGCATTGCAGTTGCTACCGTTTTTGGCTGCGTTAGTGCTATGGAAAATAAGGAATACTCCAGCCGCTATTTTTGCAATTATCGCGACAGTAGCAGAAATGATTTTAGCTATTTTTTTGTATCAAAATTTTGATATGGAGATTGGCTCTGCAGGTGTTTCTACCATGCAGTTTGCTAATAAGGCCAGCTTACTTGGGCTTCCTTATCATGCCGCTGTTGATGGAATTAGTGTTTTATTCATATTATTAACCGCGTTGTTAATGATGTTAGCCGTTTTATTCGTTATTTTTAGAAAGCTTCATAGCACAGGCATCTTGGCAACGATCTTACTCATTCAAGCGTTATTGATGAGCCAGTTTGTTACGGTGAATCTTCTCTGGTTTGTGATGATGTCAATTCTTGAAATCATCGCTGTAGGCTATTTGCTGTATCGCTGGGCAACGTATATTGATCCCGAACCAATGATATTTAGTTATGCCAAGTTTATGACGATAAGTATCGTATTAATGTTGCTTGGTACGTTCATGCTGGGCTGGAATTTCTCAGATCATCATTTGCATAGTACGGGGGTTGGTTTATGGTCGTTTGATTTGTATGACCTTGCAAATACACCTGTAGAACCCGCCATTGCGACTTTTATTTTCTTTACATTATTTTATGGTTTTGGTATTCGTGTGCCGCTTTTCCCCTTGCATGGTTGGTTACCTATCACAATGCAACATGGTAATGTCTCTGTCGCGCCTGTGATATTGCTAGGTTTGAAAGTAGGTATTTTTGGTCTACTTCGTTTTGTCTTTCCCATCTTGCCTGAGGCGGTAATAGAGTGGCACAAAATGGTGGTCGTTTTTGCCATGATAGGCATATTTTACGCAGCCGTATTAGCTATGCGCCAAAGTAATTTGCGTCGTTTAATGGCATATGGTGTGATCAGTCATACAGGGCTTTTAACAATCGGTTTGTTCACTTTAAGTCGAAATGGTTTTGAAGGCGGCATTATGCTGGCAATCAATTTCGGGCTGGCAATTTCAGGTTTGATGTTTATGACAGGCTTAGTGTGGGAACGAACAAATACCGCAGTTATGGCGCGTTTAGGCGGTATGTTTGAATATTTGCCTTTGGTTGGTATTGCTTTCCTTATTGCAGGTTTAGCCATTGTAGGAATGCCAGGCACGCCAGGGTTTGATGCGGTGCATTTTGTACTGGAAGCATCTATTGCCGAATTTGGTGCATTGATCACCATTGCCGCTGCGCTGGGTAATGTCACGGCAGCGGGATTCTTACTCTTTGCCTTCCAAAAAGCATTTTTGAGTGAGCCACAATGCGATACATCCCGCTGGGATAAATCACCAGCACGGCTAACCGAGCGTGTTATGACACTAACCGTAATTGTGGTGATATTGGGAATGGGGTTTTTCTCTAACCTGTGGCTAGATTTATTTGATCATGCGTTGGATGGCTTAAGCGCTCTATTTGGTAATAGAGGAGGGCATGGGCAATGATTGATGTACAGCAATTAGCATTACATGCGGCTAGTTTCCCATGGCTGAGCACTTTATTACTGATGCTTATTATAGGTGCGGGCATTACATTATTAGTACCTGCACAAAAAGCACGTGTCGTCGCTTTGGTAACTAACCTTCTTGTTTTTATCGCGACCATCGTTATTGTGATAGGTTTTGATAGCCATTTGTCAGGCTTTCAATTTGTTGAAAAATATCCATGGATCAACACGCTCAATGTATCTTTTTTTCTCGGAATTGATGGTATTTCAGTTTTATTCTTACCTGCAACAGCGTTGCTATTTAGCGCTGTAACGCTGTCATCATGGAATAGTATACAAACCTTAAGAAGAACTTATTTTGCATTACTGCTGTTGTTAGAATTTTCCGTTCTAGGTGTTTTTAGTGCTTTGGATACAATTAATTTTATTCTTTTTTGGGAGTCCACTTTAATCCCACTTTATTTCTTACTGAGCTTATGGGGAGTGGGTGCAAATCGTCGTTATGCAGGCATGAAATATGTGCTGTTTATGATGACAGGTGGACTTCCTATTATATTTGCTTTTGTACTTTTGTCTATCCAACCCGATGGTACAACGCTATTTGATTACACAGAGTTAGTAAAAGTATCTCATGACAATCCCTATCAAACCGTAATTTTCTTTTTGCTGTTGTTTGGCTTTGGGATTAAAACACCATTATTTCCTATGCACACGTGGCTACCAGTATTAGCTCAGGAAGGTCATCCGGGTACGATTGCAACCATCGTTGGCTTAAAATTGGGGGCTTATGGTTTGTTGCGTTTCACTATTCCAATGGCACCTGATGCGGCACACAGTTTTCAATGGCTTTTAATTGCGTTGGGGATTATCGGTGTAGTCTATGGTGCAGTAGCCGCATTGAGCCAAACGAATATTCGTCGAATGTTGGCTTTTTCAAGTCTAAGCCATGTTGGTATGATAGTTTTAGGTATTGCTACTTTTAGTATTCAGGGGATTCAAGGGGCTGTTTTTCAACTGCTAAACCTCACGATGGTTGCGGGTGGTTTATTCTTGCTAACAGGTTTTTTACTACAACGTACTGGTTCGACTGATGTAATTAGCCTTGGCGGTGTAGCTAAAAGTATGCCGTTGCTGACATCCTTCTTTTTCTTCTTGGGGCTTGCCAATATGGGCGTACCAGGGACGAGCACATTCCCCGCAGAGTTCCTTATTATTATCAGTGCATTGGAAAGTTATACTGGAGCAGGGTTGGCAGCACTATTTGGAGTAATCCTTGGTGCCGCCTACTTCTTGAGTATTTTTCGTAAAGCTTTTTTAGGTGAATGTCGTAATGAAATTGTTGCTGATGCTGTCGATTTAAAAAGTCGTGAATTGTTGATAGTTTTCGTGATGAGTTCTATTGTCTTGGTGGTAGGGTTATACCCACAATTAGTGTTGGACGTTACTCAAGGCGCGAGTGAGGATTGGATTAACTTGATTACTAAAAAGTAAGCATCATGTAAAACTAGGGGGGTGTGAATTGACTCCACTCAGCAGAGCTACTTTTAAATATTAAGACATAAAAGGTGGCTATAATAGGTGTTTATAGCCACCCAAATCGATATTAAACCTCAGCGCAATCTTCAGCGATTTGCTTTTGTAGAAGGTCTATTTTAAGTTTTCGTTGTTCTTGGTTTAGTCTTTTCTTTTTTCCATCAGCTCCTTGCCAAATATTTCTAAAGTTTTCCTGTAAACCAGAAAGGTTGCTACGTTGTGTTTTACAATAAGAAATTAAAGCAGCATCAGGGCCTGCCATTTTAGTTTTTTCTTTATCATCATCACTTGAGCTTCTTGATGATTTTGTCGTTGTTTTATTGGTAGACTTATTGTATTTACCAGCAGCATTACGTATTTTAACTTCAATATTTTCAGTTTTAACCTTTTTTTGTGTGGGTTTGTTAGCCGTGTAATGTACAACGCCCTTAGCATCTGTCCATTTGTATATCTCTGCATTTGCACCAAGATTTACGAGAAGAGCCAGTGAACCAATAGCCGTAGCTGTAATTAGTTTTTTTGTGAGACTATTTTTTATTATCAGTTTCATTATTATTTTACCTTTATCACTGTTATTTTTTAGGCTGATTATTTTATGTTGTTAATTATCTGTAAAAAATAGGGTTACTAAACTATATTAGACAATTCTAATATGTCTTGATAAAATAACCGATTAAACAGATTACCTAGATGAGTATTTTAACATGTCTTATAACTATAAACTTTCCTTTGTCAGTATCTTTATCGCTTTAACTCTACCTTTAGTCGCAAATGCAAAGATTTCTGAGCTTGAAACCGTTTTAGCAGAAGAACAAGAAGTCACAGACTACCATCAATTAGATGCTCAGATTGAGGCTGTCAATAAGAGTACGGTCTCTGCACAAACAGGGGGTGTCATCAGTAAGCTTGGCTATGACGTAGGTGATTACGTGAAAAAAGGTAGTTTAATTGCCCGAATATCATCTGAAAATCAAAAGTCAGGTTTACAAGCTGCCAAAGCATCCGTTAGTGAAGCAAAAGCATCAATCAATCGAGCTTCTGCGGCAATTGTTCAGGCAGAAGCCGCTACAAGAGAAGCACAGGCTAATTATTCTGCTGCCCGTGCTGAATTTATGCGAGTTAAGTCATTATTTGCTAAACGTATTATCACCAAGTCTCAGTACGATCAAACAGAAGCTGCCATGAAGTCGGCACTTGCGAGAGTACAGTCAGCTAAAGCCAGTTTAAATGCAACAAAAGCGGGACGTACAGCGGCAAAATCTGGGCTATCATCAGCTAAAGCAGGCTTATCCAAGGCGGGTCAACAGTTGGGCTATACAGAAGTTATCGCACCTTATAGCGGCATCGTTACAGAACGCCATGTTGAATTGGGTGAGGTAGTTTCAACTGGTTCAGCCATTATGACGGGTATTTCGTTAAAAGAAATGCGTGCTGTTGCACATGTTCCACAACGTTTGATTCTTAAAGTGAGAAAGTATAACTCGGCAAGAATTTATATTAACGATGATGGAATTGGCCTTGTGGCTAAGGAAATTACATTCTTTCCTTACGCGGACACATCAACGAATGCCTTTAAAGTACGCCTCTCTTTTGATTCTGCACCTAAAGGCTTATTCCCTGGTATTTTTGTAAAAATTGGTTTTGAAGTGGGTAAAGAGAAGCAGCTCGTTGTGCCTGCAACGGCTATTGCTTATCGTGGTGAAGTTACTGGTCTTTATGTTATCAGTGAAAAAGGTATACCTTCGTTACGTCAAGTTCGTCTTGGTAAGTTAACCAATGATGGAAAGATTAGAATATTGGCAGGTTTAGATGCAGGTGAAAAAATTGCGATAGACCCCGTGCATGCCGCTGTGTATTTGAAACAACAGCAGCTTGATGCAAAAGTTGTAGAAGCAGAAGGCAGCAGTCATGACTAATCATACGAATAAAGAGCAGCCTGAAAAGTTGGGCATTTCAGGAGTAATCGCCAAAAAGTTTCTTTTAACAGAAATAACGCCTTTGCTAGCATTAGTTGCTTTGTTACTGGGTGCTTTTGCGGTGATGGTTACACCTCGCGAGGAAGACCCTCAAATAAATGTTACCTTTGCCAATATATTTATTCCTTTTCCTGGCGCAAGTGCGGTTGAAGTAGAGCACTTGGTGAGTACACCCGCAGAACAAGTGCTGTCTGAAATATCGGGAATAAAGCATATTTACTCGACCTCAATGCCGGGCATGTCGATGCTGACGGTGCAATATAAAGTTGGCTTGGATAGAACCGATGCTTTAGTGCGCCTGTATAATAAAATAGCATCAAATCAAGATTGGCTACCTCAAAAACTTGGCGTTGGGATGCCGTTGATAAAACCAAAAGGCATTGATGATGTGCCCATTGTAACCCTAACACTATGGACCGAAGATCAAAAACGGGGGGGGTATGAATTATCCCAAGTTGCTCATGCCATTGAAGCTGAACTGAAACGCGTTAAAGGTACGCGTGATATATACACCGTTGGCGCATCAAAGCGTGTGGTTCATGTGCTTTTAGATAGCGCTAAAATTGCAGGTTACAATATTTCATTGGATGACCTACGTAATTCTTTACGTGCGAGTAATGCAGCATCTGATGCAGTATCGCTAGTTAAAGATAATACGGAAGTGCAAGTTATCGCGGGTACATTCTTGAGCAATGAAGAAGAGATTGGTGATTTGGTCGTTGGTGTATCCAACGGAAAACCTGTGTTTTTACGCGATGTTTCATCTATCGAGCAAACTTCAGATTCGCCTGAAACCTACGTTAGCTTTGGAACAACCAAAGGGGCTGGTCATATTGGTTTAAAGCCGGGCATCATTTCACCTGCTGTAACGATTGCGATTGCGAAACAGCCAGGTGTCAATGCGGTATCTGTATCTGATAATGTCATTAAACGTATTGAACAATTAAAAGGCACGTTTATTCCTGAAGGCGTGAATGTCACCGTTACGCGTAACTATGGCGCGACAGCAAAATCAAAATCTGACAAGTTAATTAATAAACTGATTATAGAAACCTTGGCGGTTGCTGCGTTAATTTGGTTGGCACTGGGCTTGCGAGAGGCGTTTATTGTAGGAACAGCTGTCGTGATTACATTGGCGCTGACACTCTTTGCCTCATGGGCTTATGGTTTTACGCTTAACCGAGTTTCATTATTTGCTTTGATATTCTCCATTGGAATACTGGTGGATGATGCCATTGTGGTAGTCGAAAATATTCATCGCCATATGGTGTTGGGCGGTAGAAAGCTGGTTGATGCTATTCCAATCGCGGTTGATGAAGTAGGGGGGCCAACCATTTTGGCAACTTTCGCGGTTATTGCCGCATTATTGCCGATGGCATTTGTAACGGGCTTGATGGGTCCTTATATGAGCCCAATACCGATTAATGCGAGTTTGGGTATGCTGTTGTCGCTGGGTGTTGCATACGTTGTTACACCTTGGATGACGAATAAAGTTTTAGCCAATGTAGACTTTAGTAAGCATGCACATAAAGAAGATGAAGAATCTCGTTCTAAACGCTTTTTCAATAAAGTCCTTGGACCATTTCTAGATGAGAAGAAAGGCGGACGTAGACGCTTTGGTTTCTTATGGATTGTAATTCCTATTTTAATTGCCTTATCGGTATCATTGGCAATGCCGTTTGCACCTTTTAAACAAGTCGTCTTGAAGATGTTGCCGTTTGATAATAAATCAGAATTTCAGATTATTGTTGATATGCCTGAAGGCACAACACTAGAACAAACATCACGCGTATTAACCGAGCTATCAGGTGAATTAAATGATGTTGAAGAAATCAGTGATTTTCAGATCTATGCAGGCACTGCAGCACCGATAAATTTCAATGGATTAGTGCGTCAGTATTATTTGCGTAAAGGCTCAAATTTGGGTGATATTCAAGTAAACTTGATTGATAAACATGATCGTGATCGCAAGAGCCATGAGATTGCACTGGCTGTGCGTATTGCACTAAAAGATGTGGCGAAGAAGCATAATGCCAATGTAAAAGTAGTTGAAGTCCCACCAGGCCCACCTGTGATGTCTCCTATCGTTGCGGAGATTTATGGCTTGGATCATGAAGGACAAATACGAGCAGCTAAGCAAGTGCGTAGTATTTATGAATCTACTAAAGATATAGAAGATGTAGATGATAGCGTTGAAGCGCCACAAAAGCGTTTATTGGTTAAAGTTGACCGTCAAAAAGCGGCGATTCTTGGTGTTTCACAACAGGCGATTACATCTTCTATAAGCACCGTGCTAGGTGGTGAAGATGTTGGGTTCTTGCATGGTAAAAATCTTAAATATGCTGTGCCGATTCGTTTAGAGTTCCCTGTTGAGAACAAAGATAAGATTGAATCAGTTTTGTCTTTACGTGTTCGCAGCATGTCAGGTGCATTAGTGCCGATGTCAGAGATTGTTAATGTTGAAGAAAGTACTCGCGAACATTCAATCAACCACAAAGATTTATTACCTGTAGTGTATGTAACTGGCGATATGACAGGAGACACAGATAGTCCACTTTATGGTATGTTTGATATTTCAAAAGGTATCAAAAATTTGCCTGTTGAGGTGTATGGGAAGACAGTAGAGCAACACTACTTCTCACCACCCGATGATCCATACTTTTACAATATTAAATGGGATGGTGAATGGCAGATTACCTTTGAGACATTTCGTGATATGGGAATCGCTTACAGTGTAGGAATGCTGATGATTTTCTTATTGATTGTTGCTCAATTCCGCTCCTATGTTGTGCCATTGGTGATTATGTCGCCGATTCCATTAACCGTGATTGGGGTTATGCCTGCGCATTGGTTGATGGATAAGCAGTTTACCGCAACTTCGATGATCGGCATGATCGCGCTGGCAGGGATTATAGTGCGTAACTCCATACTGTTGGTTGACTTCATTAATGAGCAAGTTAAGTCTGGTATGGATTTAAAAGAAGCTATTATTAATTCCAGTGCGGTGCGTGCGATGCCGATAATATTGACGGCCGCAGCCGCAATGATGGGTGCTTTCTTTATTTTGGATGATCCAATCTTTGGCGGGCTTGCCGTGACGTTAATCTCAGGGATATTAGTTTCTACTGTTTTAACCTTAGTCGTTATTCCTCTACTGTACTTTATGTACTTGAAGAATAGGGTGCATTTGATTACAGGCTAGAGCTTTTTATAGAAAGTGCAGCACACCCCCCCACTTTTACATGATGTTTTATACGTTAAAAAACATCATGTAAAAGTGGGGGGGGTGTGCTTTAAAAAGAAGTATTTAGGCTTTTACAGGAAAATAAATGACATTCTCTGTGGATGCTTTTTCAGCGTCATTCTTACCAAAGAATCTATGATGGATTTTTCTATCAATGCGTTGGTAGAGAGCATCATCCACGAAGCCATGGTTGTACAGAAAGTCTAAGTGTTTGGTACACTCTGATGATTTAGTATTATTTGTATTGTCATTGTTAAAGTAGTTAACAGAATCCAAATCAGTTTGCTCGTTTACGTTTACAATGCGTTTATTTAGCGCATTTACAAACATCTTTACCTGTTCGTTTTTAGAGAAACATTCACGCAATGTGAATAAAGGTGTGTTGGTATTAGCAAATTGGTAGGTATAACTTATGGCACGATTTTTATAGGCAAAGAAAAGAGTGCTAAGGCTTGATAATAGAAATACAGTAGCAAATGCGTTTGCCCATATTTGATAAGCATAAAAAGCATACACAAAGAAAATAGCGCTTGTTAGAGTGCTAACAAGGGTTAACAAAATCAAATGAGTATCAAGTTTTTTCTTAGTTAGAGGGTTTGCATCTATTAAATCTAAAGGTATTGTTTCATTTTTATTTCGAAGGGGAGCGAGTTCCACAATGTGCAGATTATTTGTCGAATCAATTTTAAACACCTGATTTGATAATAAGGTGTTGTAATGCAATGTATCTATCAATGTATAGTTAGTATTGTGTTTCATCCTAATAACTCTTGATTGTATAAAAAGAAAGCTTAGAAAACTATAATCTGATTAGGAAAGGACGTATAGTGCCATTGTGGTTAACTCCCCTTCTAGCCAGATTAGATGGACAACTGTATTCTTTTTCAGAATAAGTGGTCATTTAATAAAAATCCTTCGGGAAGGGAGCAACCATTCTCAAAAGTATGCTTAAGGTTTGATGCCTTTTAAGCCAGCAGACTTTGATGGAAGTTGATTAGTCCTTCCTTAACAGCCTTATTTTCGACCACCCATTAAAAAGTCTTGATATTCTTTAAGTTTTTCCCATTTACCTTCAAATGCCATGTTTGCTTGCTCAGGCCATGTTTCTGGTTCATGCATTCTGTATTGTGGACCTGCTTCGTCTAATAGATTTTTTATGAAACCTCTATTGCTGTTTTTAAGGTCTTCAAACGTATTTATACTTGCCTTATTTAATAGTTCTTGAATTTTTGGGCCAATGCCTTCAATTTTCTTTAAATCATCCTTATCAGCTCTTAATACATGTAGCGATGATTTTGCTGTCTTTGGCTCTTCTAATGATGAAGAAGCAGATGCAGAAGGGATATCATCTCTACCACCATCCATAAACTCTTGGTAAAGTTTTAAATCATCCCATTCGCCTCTATCTGCCATGCCTGCTTGGTGAGGCCAAGATTTTGGCTCATGCATTTTAAAGCGAGAGCCTGCATCATCTAGGTAGCTCTTAATGGTGTCTCTACTTGTATTGCTTAATTCTTTGAAAGTATTAATGCCTTTAGCATTGAGAATCTCTTCGATTTTAGGGCCGATGCCTTCAACTTTCTTTAAATCATCCTTTGCTGATGATTGTTCACTATCGTTTTGTTGTTTAACTTTTTCTGCCGCTTTTTGTGTACGCACCATAAACTCTTGGTATTCTTTTAATTTCTCCCACTCGCCTTTTGCAGCAAGGCTGGCTTGATGTGGCCATGTTTGTGCTTCTTTGGTTGATGTATATTTAGCACTGGGTGTTTTAAGGGTTTCAACGATAGATTGTTTGTCACTGTCTCTCAGATCAATATAAGATCTTATGTCACGGCTTTTAAGCTCGGATTGTACATCAGTATTTATACCGCTGATTTTGGTTAGATCATCTATTCTTGGCGTATTGTAATTGTCTGATGTTGATTGGCTTTTTGTCGTTGCAGTAGTCTTTGTGTCCTTTGTAACCTTTGCAGCTTTTGTAACAACAGAAGCTTGCTGCCGATTACTGCTGGTTAACGTTTGAGGTGTGCTTCTGCCATTACTTGAATGGGTGTTTATATTCCCATTTCCTGTTGCTAATGTTTGATCATCGTTGCTGAAAAGCTTTCGTATTAGCCAACAAAGTAGGCAACCTAATAAAAAGGCGCCTGCCAACATGATCAAAATTTCCATTGTGGCATTTTGCTGGTTATAGGTTTGTGTTACGTCGCTTTTAAACATGATTCTATCCTTGATCTAAATTCTATTTACTAAAATTGTAGTTATTTAGTGTTTTAGTTGCTTATATTCGTTGGTGCAATTTCTACGCGTCTATTCTTTAATCGTCCTGACTTCGTTCTATTATCCGCAATGGGTTGAGACTCACCACGAGACATAACATCAATCTGTTGGAACGGTGCGCCTTTATCAATAAGCATCTCTCTAATAACCATGACACGGCTTATACCTAAGGCAAGATTGGTTTGTTTTTTACCTGTGGCATCAGTATGCCCTGTCAGTGTAATAGTGTTTGTAGAGCTTTCTTTCATCCAAGTGACGACCTTATCGAAATAGATTGCCGCATCACCTGATATCACAGGACTAGCGGAACTAGAAGGGAAATATAGTCGTGAGGCTTGGAATGGGTCTGCTTTTGTTCCCTCAATAGCTTCTATGGTTAGCTTATCTTCATCTGTCGCAGGAGGAATGTCAGTTGTTGTTGGCGTAGCTTCTGCTGTATCCGTTACAGGTTCTTTAACTTGTTTGTCAACAGTAGCAACTACTTGCTTATCATCACTGTCATCTAAAATATCAGCAACTCCATCACCATCACTATCTTTAGGATTACTTTTATCATCACCTAATTCATCGCTATCACTGATGCCATCGCCATCAGAGTCATTTTTCAAAGGGTTGCTGCCTAAAGTCAATTCCAGTGATGTTAATAGTGTGTCGTTATCATCGTCATCATCAATAGGATCAATTTTTCCATCTTTATCCGTATCTTGAATAGCAGGTTCATCGCTACTTTTGTCATTGCTTACTAACTCATCTTTATCACTTAAACCATCGCCATCGGTGTCAGTATTCAGTGGGTTTGTACCAATTTTTATTTCGTATTTTGTTTTTAATCCATCGTTATCATCATCGGCGTCGAGTAAGTTAAGGATGCCATCATCATCCGTATCTAAAGGATCATTAATATTATTGCCGATTTCTTCATTGTCATTGATGCCATCATTATCTGAATCTACTTTATTAGGATTACTGCCTAATTTTGCTTCTTGTGCATCGGTTAAACCATCGTTGTCTGTATCGCTATCATCAACGGTATCAAGAGCATCAATGATACCGTCAAGGTCCGAGTCCAATGGGCTTTTAACATCTGCCCCTACTTCTTCTGCATCATTGATACCATCACCATCGGTATCTTTTTTCTTCGGGTCAGTATTGAGTTTTGCTTCTAAAGTATCGCTTAAGCCATCACTATCTTGATCAAGATCATCTTCTGCATCGAGCGCATCAATGGTGCCATCTTTATCGGTGTCAGCAGGCTTTTTATTGGTATCCATCAGGTCACCAATTTCATCACCATCTGATAAGCCATCGCCATCCGTGTCAGCGAGTAATGGGTTGGTCCCAAGCAATATCTCAGCCGCTGTTTCTAATCCATCATCATCGTCATCAGTATCTAGGGCATTGATAATGCTGTCTCCATCGGTATCCAGAGGCTTATCTGTATTGTTACCAATTTCATCGGTGTCATTGATACCATCTTCATCGGTATCTGCACGTAAAGAGCTGGAGCCTATCTTTTCTTCAATGAGCGTAGAAGTTCCATCATTGTCATCATCTAAATCGAGTACATCAATGATGCCGTCTTGATCTGTATCGAGTGGCTTAGTGTAATCTGCGCCCACTTCTTCATTATCAGGAATACTGTCACCATCGGTATCCACTAATAATGGATCACTGCCTAGTTTTTCTTCTTCCTCATCACTTAGACCATCATTGTCTGTATCTTTGATAGTTTCCACATCAGTTTCTGTTGTATCTGTGTTTACTGGAGGAATTACAGGAATATCTGCTTTAGTATCGCTATCGGTTGAAACATTTTGTACAGGAGTGTCGGTATTACTGCCACAGGTATTTTTTATATTACAGGTGTAATGCCACCAGCTACCCATAAACCACAATGCAGTGGTTATCAATACAAATAGAATAGAGAGTTTAAGCGATGCTTTCTTCATGAAAATTGATTCCTTGAGACCTATTATTATTCACAATCTAGCGAAAGGTTCTCATCATTCCTTAATAGGTAATCATCTTACACAGCACTTTTAACAACAATTAACAATAGTGCTGAATAAGATATGGAGCTATAACGCAGTAGCGTGCTACTTTATAACGGACATATTCGCCTGGGGTGGCTATTCTGATCAAACCTGAATTTATCGAGATGAAAGGTTAAAAGCACACCCCCCCACTTTTACATGATTTATCATGTAAAAGTGGGGGGGTGTGCTTTTAACCTTTCATCTCGATGGTTTTTCTTGGATAAATGATAAATCCAAAAACTTAAGCCCATGGTTAATAATACAGAAGCAGCAAATACATAAAGCCCATAATGTACTTCAACTTTAGCAAGCACCCCCAATTTTACAGAAACTAGGAGTAGGGCAACGACAAAAACATCAAGCATGGACCATTTGCCGAGGGTTTCAATCACATGCAATGTTTTATCTAAAAATGAGCCTTTCTTATATTCCACATTAACAATCAGTAGGAGACTGGCGATTTTAATAATGGGGATACACAAACTAAAGATGGCTATTATAAAAAATAGAAACCATTCCTTTTGTACAAACAGGCCTGTAACCGTTGAGAACAGTGAAACGGTATTTTCAAAAAAGTACAATTTTTCTAACGAGAGAAGAGGGGCTGTGACACCAACAACCAAGCCACCTAAGGCAACAAGCAACAACAAATCAATAATAATGCCTTGTTTGGTATACCGTTTGATCAATGAACTCATAATTTAATACCCTTCATTTAAAAGTAAAACTTGATACGTTAATGACTTTAGATAATGATGTTTACCATCAAGAATTCAAGCATAAAGGACTTTTAAATGTTAGAAACTTATCATCAACATGTTGCAGATAGAGCCGCAGAAGGCATTCCTCCTAAACCTTTAAATGCTGAACAAACAGCAAATTTAGTAGAATTTCTTAAAAACCCTGAGGGGGCCGATGAAAGTGAACTGCTTGATTTACTAAGCAATCGTATCCCCGCAGGTGTTGATGAAGCGGCTTATGTTAAAGCGAGTTTTTTAGCGGCCGTGGCTAACGGCGAGGCTAAGTCTCCTTTAGTTGATGCCGTAAAAGCAGTGGAGTTACTCGGCACAATGTTGGGCGGCTACAATATTCAACCATTAATTAAAGCACTTAAAGATGATGTGCTTGCACCAACAGCCGTAGTCGCTTTATCAAAAACTTTATTAATGTTTGATGCTTTTCATGATGTAAAAGAACTAGCGGACAGTGGCAACGACTACGCCAAACAAGTAGTGCAATCTTGGGCAGATGCCGAATGGTTTACATCGCGCCCTGAATTGGCAAAAAAGATTACCGTTACCGTATTTAAAGTCCCTGGTGAGACAAACACAGACGATTTATCACCCGCACCTGATGCGTGGTCGCGTCCTGATATTCCGCTTCATGCTTTGGAAATGCTGAAAATGCCACGTCCTAACTTTACCGAAAAGCCGCTTGAAACCATTGAAGAGCTAAAACAAAAAGGTCATCCTATCGCCTATGTGGGTGATGTTGTGGGTACAGGATCTTCACGTAAATCAGCTACAAACTCTGTTTTGTGGACGATGGGTAATGACATTCCTTACATTCCTAATAAACGTGACGGTGGTTATTGTTTTGGTAATAAAATAGCGCCTATTTTCTTCAACACCATGGAAGATGCAGGTGCATTACCGATAGAAATGGATGTTTCCAAAATGGAAATGGGTGATGTCATTGATGTTTACCCTTTTGAAGGTGTGGCAAAACGAAGTGGAACAGATGATGTAATTGCTACCTTTGAATTGAACACGCCTGTATTGGTGGACGAGGTACAGGCAGGCGGGCGTATTCCTTTAATTATTGGACGAGGTTTGACTGAACGTGCGCGTGAATCATTAGGTTTACCAGCATCTGACTTATTTGCAAAACCTGATGAACCAGAATCATCATGCAAAGGCTACACGCTGGCGCAAAAAATGGTAGGCAAAGCTTGTGGATTGAAAGGGGTACGCCCAGATCAATATTGCGAACCTAAAATGACGACCGTCGGATCGCAAGATACCACGGGGCCGATGACACGTGATGAATTAAAAGATTTGGCCTGCTTGGGCTTCTCTGCCGATCTTACGATGCAGTCTTTTTGTCACACGGCAGCATACCCACGACCGATTGACATTGATACACAACACTCGTTACCAGAATTTATTATGAATCGCGGCGGCGTATCGCTACGTGCAGGTGATGGCATCATCCACTCATGGTTAAACCGTATGTTATTGCCTGATACTGTTGGTACAGGAGGTGACTCACATACGCGTTTTCCCATTGGTATTTCTTTTCCAGCAGGTTCGGGTTTAGTCGCATTTGCCGCAGCAACAGGTGTTATGCCACTGGATATGCCTGAGTCGGTTTTAGTGAGATTTACAGGCACAATGCAAGCTGGAATTACGCTACGTGATTTAGTCAATGCAATACCTTATGCGGCTATTCAAAAAGGCTTATTAACCGTTGAAAAGAAAGGAAAAATTAATGTTTATTCTGGACGTATCTTAGAAATTGAAGGGCTGCCAGATTTGAAAATAGAACAGGCTTTCGAACTATCAGATGCATCAGCTGAGCGTTCTGCAGCAGGTTGTTCCATCAAACTCAATAAAGAACCGATCATGGAATACATCAATTCCAATATTACCATGCTGAAATGGATGATTTCAGAAGGTTACGGTGATGAACGCACCATTGCAAGACGCATTAAATCCATGCAAGATTGGTTAGATAATCCTGAGCTTATGGAAGCCGATGCTGATGCGGAGTACGCCGAAGTGATTGAAATTAATATGGATGAAATCAAAGAGCCGTTACTTGCTTGTCCGAATGACCCTGATGATGTTAAAACGCTTTCAGATGTTGCGGGTACAAAGGTAGATGAAGTCTTTATCGGTTCTTGTATGACTAATATTGGGCACTTTAGAGCGGCAGGTAAATTATTACAAAAGGCAGGGACTACCGTTCCAACGCGCTTGTGGATCGTGCCACCCACAAAGATGGATGAGCATCAGCTCATGGAAGAAGGCTATTATAATATATTTGGTGCTGCAGGCGCGCGAACAGAAATGCCGGGCTGCTCTTTGTGTATGGGAAACCAAGCCAGAGTAGCGGCAGGGTCTACGGTGGTATCAACCTCGACCAGAAACTTCCCTAATCGTTTAGGTGATGGCGCAGATGTCTATTTAGGCTCAGCAGAACTAGCCGCAGTAGCCGCGCTAATTGGCAAACTTCCAACGACAGAAGAGTATATGGCGTATGCCAGCGAGCTAGATACGATGTCAGATGATATCTATCGCTATCTGAATTTCAACGAGATTGAAAGCTACCAAAAATCAGCCGATGATATTGAAGCGCATATCAAGGGGATTCCTGTTATTGCGGCGTAGCTTATTATTAATAAGCACACCCCCCCACTTTTACATGATGTAAAAGTGGGGGGGTGTGATTGACGGCTTATCAAATGATATTATCCAAAAACAATGCGCCCATGCTAATGGGAATTCTCAACGTCACCCCAGACAGCTTCTCCGATGGCGGTCAACACAACCGCCCCAAACAAGCCATCGCTCGTGCCATAGAAATGATAAACCAAGGCGCAGACATCATTGATATAGGTGGTGAGTCCACTCGGCCAGGTGCAAAGGAAGTTTCAGCACAAGAGCAAATTGATCGTGTTATTCCTGTTATTAACGGCATTCGAGATTCACAAGATAACAACGCCAAACATATTATTATCAGCATAGACACCACCGATTACCACGTCGCCAAACAAGCATTGGAAGCGGGGGCGAACTGGATTAATGATATTTCAGCAGGTGAAGATTCTGCCGGTAACGCTGAGCAAATGATCAAGCTTGCCGCAGATAAAAATGCACCCATTATTCTTATGCACCGCCAAGGAAAGTCCGACCGCATGCAAGATAATCCTCGATATGATGATGTGTGTTTAGAGGTGAAAAACTACCTGCAAGCGCGTGCACAGTTAGCATTGGATGCAGGTGTTGCTAAAGAGAATATCATTCTTGACCCTGGCATTGGCTTTGGCAAATTACTTGGACATAATCTTGCGTTATTAGCAGATTTAGAAGCTTTAGTTGCTTTGGGTTATCCTGTTTTACTTGGAACAAGTCGTAAGCGTTTCTTGGGTGATTTGCTAGCTCAGGATGATCCAAAAGATCGTGTTATTGGAACATGTGCGACAACGGCATTAGGTGTTCAGGCAGGTGTACAAATATTTAGAGTGCATGATGTTATCGAAAATAAACAAGCGATGGATGTGGCTTGGGCTATAAAAAAGAACAAGTTATGTTGAATAAAATCACAATAGAACAAGTGCTGAACTTTTGGTTCACAAAGCCCATCAGCGATCATTGGTTTAGTTCAACTCCAGCGATTGACCAGCTCATTACAGATGGCTATGAATCAATCTGGGAGCAAGCCAAAGCAGGTGAGTTGAATACATGGAAAGAAAGCCCTGATGGATGCCTTGCGCTTTGTATTATTTTAGATCAAATGCCTCTGAATATGTTTCGCGGTACGGCAAAGAGCTTTAGTACGGAACAACAAGCCGTAGAAATTACAAAACACGCCATTAAAGAAGGTTTTGATACAGAGGTTCCTAATGATAATGTTTCTTTTTTGTATATGCCGCTTATGCATAGCGAGAATCTGGATAATCAAAAATTAGCAGTGCAGTGCTTTGAAAAAGCAAAGCTAGAAGGGAATGTGAAATTTGCAAAACATCACCGTGGAATAATTGAAAAATATGGGCGTTTTCCACATCGAAATGAAGCATTGGGTCGAGTGAGTTCTCAGGTTGAAATGGATTACTTAAACTCAGATAAAGCCTTTATGGGATAAACGATAAAAAACTCAATACTTTCAAAGCATTCTGAAGAATCTTGTCTATACTTAAGTAATATTTCCAACATATTTATTCAGGTGCATTATTGACTACAACAGCTACTCAACAACCTAACAACACCGCACCCGAACAGCGGTTAATAAAAATGTGGAACCGTTACGGCGGAAGTGCCTTGGGTCGAAAGATATTTAGCTATGTGTTGGGGCGTACTGCACCTTACTCTGGCAGCATAAAAGCAGAAGTACTTAGCCTTGAACCTGGTTCTGTGCAAGTTGCTTTAAAAGACCGTCGCTCGATAAGAAACCACTTAAATTCTGTTCATGCCATTGCCTTGGCGAATTTAGGTGAATTAGCCAGTGGTTTAGCGATGATTTCTGCTGTGCCACCTAATACGCGCGCCATCGTGGTTAACCTTGAAATTGAATACCTTAAAAAAGCACGAGGACGTTTGATTGCGAAGGGCTCAGCGACACCGCCTGACAGTATCACTGAATCAATTAATAGCCTTGCATTGGCTGAGATTAGAGATGCAGAAGGTGATTTGGTTTCACAAGTTAAAGTCCATTGGCGACTTTCACCCAAAGAGGATAAAACTTAAATGGCATCAGCAAAACGCGCCTCATTAGAAACCCCTTTTACGCAACACACCAAGGTTGAGATACCGTTGATTTGTGGGCCGATGTATCCTTGTTCCAATCTAGAACTGGTTGCCGCTGTTTCAAAAGCAGGCGGGGTAGGTATCGTGCAACCTGTATCCATAACTTTTGTTCATAAACAAGACTTTAGACAATCACTACGTGATATAAAAGCAATTACCGATAACCCTATTGGTATGAATGCCTTAATTGAAAAATCATCAAAACGCTATCACGAAAAAATGGTTGCATGGGTGGATATTGCGCTAGAAGAAGGTGTCAGATTTTTTATTACCTCTTTAGGAAATCCAAAATGGGTGGTGGATGCGGTAACGCCACACGGCGGGATTGTTTATCACGATGTAACCGAAGCTAAATGGGCGCAAAAAGGTATTGACGGTGGCGCACAGGGTTTGATTGCTGTTAATGGCAATGCAGGCGGTCATGCTGGCGCTAAGACCAAAGAGCAATTGTTTGATGAATTGAAAGGTTTTGATGTGCCGTTGGTATGTGCAGGCGGGATTGGCGATGAAACACAATATGTCGAGGCGATGAATCTCGGTTACGATGCTTGCCAATTAGGCACGCGTTTTATTGCAACCAATGAGTGTACAAGCAGCTTAGTGTATAAAGAGGCGATTGTAAAAGCCGATGCGGATGATATTGTCTTAAGTGAAAAAATCACGGGTATCCCTGTATCTATTATCAACACAGGCTATATCAAAGAGCAGGGTACAAAACCTGGCGCAATAGCATCATGGTTATTAAAACACCCAAAAGGAAAACATTGGATGCGGATGTTTTACACTGTGCGCGCTGCTTTTCAACTTCGAAAATCATCCTACGATGAAGATGCAAAAAAAGAATTTTGGCAAGCAGGTAAAAGCGTTGCAGGCGTACATAAAATTGAATCAGCGGGTGATATTGTTGCTCGCTTTAAGAATGCATTATTAACAGGTAAGTAGAAGTTACACACCATGTGCGTCGCCAGACAACGGTGACATAATTGAGTTGTCCGTTTCAGATAACGAAACGGAAAGCTCACTAAAAAGTGGGGGGGGGGGGGTGTTTCGATAAGCTCAGCAGAACTGCTTTAAGAAACATCAAATAAGATTAAAATAATAAACTAATCACTAAGGAGAATAACGTGAAAGAAGCTGTAGATAAAATTTGGCTAAAAAGCTATGCGCCGGGCGTTCCTGAAACCATAGACCCAAATGATTATAAATCTTTGGGTAGTCTGTTTAGCCAAAGTGCTGAGACGTACCGAGATCGGCCAGCCTACGAAAACCTTGGCATGATATTAACATTTGATGATGTTGACAAAATGACACGTAATTTTGCGGCTTACCTGCTTGACTCAGGCTTAAAAAAAGGTGATCGCATAGCGATTATGATGCCCAACTTGCTGCAATATCCTATCGCTCTTTTTGCTGCACTACGTGCAGGTTTGGTTGTTGTAAACACCAATCCACTATACACAGCACGAGAGCTTGAGCATCAGCTTAATGATTCAGGCGCAGTGGCAATTGTTATCCTAGAGAACTTTGCTAGCACCTTAGCAGAAGTATTGGATAAGACGTCCATCAAAACCATTATTACCACTCAAATTGGTGACTTGGCTGGCTTCCCAAAATCAATGATTGTAAATTTTGTGGTAAAGCATATTAAAAAGATGGTGCCCGCATATTCCTTGCCGTCACACGCTGTAAAATTTAATGATGTATTGAAGGCAGGAAAAGACAAACCCTTCACAGATGCTGATATAGGTCACGATGATATTGCTTTTTTACAATACACAGGGGGCACAACAGGCGTTGCCAAAGGTGCTGCGCTGTCACATAAAAATATGGTTGCAAATTTGCTCCAACTTGAAGCGTGGGTTTCTAACGAGCTGCGTTACGAAGCGAGTGAAATATTTATTACGGCGCTTCCGCTTTATCACATCTTCTCATTAACGGCGAATGCCTTTGCCTTAAAAATTGGAGCAAAGAGTGTTTTAGTTACCAATCCGAGAGATATGCTTGGTTTTGTAAAAACACTGGCAAATTCAAATTTCACCTTTATGCCAGGTGTAAATACCTTGTTTAATGGTTTACTGAATACCCCCGGTTTTTCAGATATAGATTTTTCTCAGTTAAAGCTGGTTCTGGGTGGCGGCATGGCAGTGCAAGAATCTGTAGCCAAGGAATGGAAAGAAGTAACCGGCTTGCCTTTGGTAGAGGCTTATGGATTGACTGAAACCTCTCCTGCGGCGACGATTAATCCTACGGATAGTACAGAATTTTCAGGGAATATCGGTTTGCCCATTTCGTCAACAGAAGCCTGTGTAAAAGATGATAAGGGCAATAAACAGGTATTTGATGAGCCTGGTGAATTGTGTATTCGTGGGCCACAGGTGATGCAAGGTTACTGGAATCGCCCAGAAGATACTGCTGAAGTAATGGATGATGAAGGTTGGCTACATACGGGTGATATTGCGATTATCAATAAAGACGGTTTTATAAAGCTGGTTGATCGTCTTAAAGACATGATTATAGTCTCTGGATTTAATGTGTACCCGAACGAAATTGAAAATGTGGTGGCAGCGCATCCTAAAGTATTAGAACTAGGTGCGATTGGTGTACCTCACGAAAAATCAGGAGAAGCAGTTAAAATATTTGTGGTCAAGAAAGATAAAAGCCTAACCGAAGAAGAACTAATGGAATATTGCTACAAAGAAATGACACGCTATAAATGTCCTAAATATGTTCAATTTGTAGATGACTTACCAAAAAGCAATGTGGGCAAGGTATTACGTAAAGATTTACGTAAGCTGGAAACAGGTTGATTTTATTTGATCTAAGTTGAACTTTGTATCGTATCTTCTTTCTATAACTTACCACTTTGGTATAACTATCTATGGAGATTAAAAATGAAAAAACATATCACAAAAGGACTACTAATTTTAAGCCTTTCAGTTTCAGGTTTAGCATCAGCAGATATCATTAAAAAAACTAGTGCACACAGCGTAAAAGAAACCATGGACAAGTTTGAAACATTAATCAAATCAAAAGGAATGACAGTCTTTGCACGTGTTGATCATACAAAAAATGCGTCAGGCATTGATATGAAAATGAACGAGGCCGAAGTTTTGATTTTTGGCAATCCAAAAGGCGGCACCGTTTTAATGAAACAAGATATCGCAGTCTCGCTTGATTTACCTTTACGTGTAGCTGTTTATAAAGATAATGATGGCAAAGTTTGGTTAAGCTATCACAATCCACAAGATTTAAAAAATAGCTACAAGGTAGAAGCAGCAGCAAAGGTTATGACAAAAGTTGAAGGTGCTTTGGATATGTTATCTAGTGCAGTAACAAAGTAGCCATGTAGCTCTGCATAAATTCTATTGGTCGTTAAAAAATCTAACGAGCTATCATTCAAAACTAGGGGGGTGTGCTTTTTAACGGTGACTGGCAATTAAGCTGGTTACTGGTTTTTATTTAAAGATAAAGTGTAATGACGTACTCCACTTTCTATGAGAAACTTTGCTGATTATTTAATCAGTAGAGTTTCTCATCTATGAAAGTTTCGCACAAAGTTTGTAAAGCAGTTATCCCCGTTGCGGGTCTGGGCACGCGTATGTTGCCAGCAACAAAAGCTATTCCCAAAGAAATGCTTCCCATTGTTGATAAACCAATGATTCAATACATCGTCAATGAATGTATTGCTGCGGGCATTACTGAAATAGTGTTGGTAACACACTCCAGTAAGAATGCAATCGAAAATCATTTTGACACCAGCTACGAATTGGAATCAACGCTTGAGAAACGTGTAAAACGCTCGTTACTTGATGAAGTGCGTTCAATCTGTCCAAGCCATGTAACCATTATGCACGTACGCCAAGGCGTTGCTAAAGGTCTAGGTCATGCTGTTTTATGTGCAAAGCCGCTGGTGGGTGATGAGCCTTTTGCAGTGGTATTACCTGATGTTTTAATTGATGAAGTCAGTTGTGATCTTACAAAAGAAAACATGGCAGAAATGCTAAGCATGTTCGATAAAAATGGTGAAAGCCAAATTATGGTTGAGCCTGTCCCGATGGAGCAGGTGAGCAACTACGGTGTTGCAGATGTTAATGGGCATAAACTAGCAGCGGGTACGTCAGCAAAAATGACACAAGTTGTAGAGAAACCACCTATTGATGAAGCACCTTCAAATCTAGCCGTTGTAGGGCGTTATGTTTTATCCTCTGCCATTTGGGAATTATTAGAGCACACACCACAAGGCGCGGGAGATGAGATTCAACTTACCGATGCGATTGCTATGTTAATGAACCAAGAAACCGTCAATGCCTTTCATATGACAGGAAAAAGCCATGATTGTGGTTCGAAGCTGGGTTATATGATTGCAAATGTTGAATATGCAAAACGCCATCCTGAGTTGGGTGAAGCGTTTACTGAGTATTTAAAAAATAATTGAGTCGTAGACCTTTGCACGCGTTATGTAAAACAGAGGGGGTGTGCTTCGGTCATACTCAACAGAACTGTTTTAAAAGACCTTATTTACGAACCAACCTTACCAGCCAAGAACGCCATCACAGAAGCCTTGTCAATATTAGTCGCTTCCTCATCAGTACGAGATTTAAACTCAAACTGATTCTCCTTCAATCCACGGTCAGAAATCACGATACGATGTGGAATACCAACCAACTCGTGATCGGCAAACATTGCGCCTGCACGCATTTTTCTGTCATCCAGTAATACATCATAACCTGCTTCGATTAGCTCTTGATAAAGCGTATCAGCGGCTTCACGAACGTCGTCTGATTTTTGGTAGTTGATGGGCACAATGCTAAGTTGAAAAGGTGCGAGTGCTTCTGGCCAAACGATGCCGTTATCATCATGGTTTTGCTCGATGCTGGCGGCGACTACGCGGGTCACGCCGATGCCGTAACAGCCCATGGTCATGACTTCTGGCTTGCCATTTTCGCCTAATACTGTGGCATTCATCGCTTCAGAATATTTTGTGCCGAGTTGGAAAATATGCCCAACTTCGATGCCGCGTAAAATGCTCAATGTGCCTTTTCCGTCGGGGCTTGGGTCGCCTTCGACTACGTTACGCACGTCTACAAATTCTGCCTCGGGTAGATCGCGCTCCCAGTTTACGCCTGTGTAATGTTTTTCATCTTCGTTTGCACCACAGACGAAATTTGCCATGTTTTTAGTGGCACGGTCAGCGTAGACTTTGATGCTTAAACCGACAGGGCCAATTGATCCAGCATTGGCATTGGTGTGTTTCAATAAATCTTCATCTGTTGCATAAACCAGTGGTGATGCGATGCCTGCTAGTTTTTCGGCTTTGAGCTCGTTGAGCTGGTCATTGCCACGCATAAGAATTGCGACAACAGTAGCTTCGCCATTCTCATCTTCTTCACCCGCTACAATCAAAGTCTTAATAGATTGGTTCGGATCAAGGTTTAAAAACTCAGATAACTCATCAATGGTATGTGAATTAGGTGTGTCGATGGTTTTCATTTCTTGTGTTGGAGCAGGGCGATCGCCCGCAGGCGTTACCGCTTCGGCTAGCTCTACATTGGCGGCATAGTCACTCTCATTTGAGAAGGCAATGGCATCTTCGCCAGAGTCTGCCAATACGTGAAATTCATGCGATGCGCTGCCACCAATTGAACCTGTGTCTGCCAATACAGGGCGAAACTTCATGCCTAAACGATCAAAGATACGGTTATACGCTTCAAACATCACGTCATACGTTTGTTGCAAGGATTCTTGTGTGACATGAAAAGAATAAGCATCTTTCATAATAAACTCACGCGAGCGCATTACACCAAAGCGAGGACGTACTTCATCGCGGAATTTAGTTTGAACTTGGTAATAAGTGACAGGTAAATCTTTGTATGATTTTAATTCCTTACGCGCATAATCTGTGATGATTTCTTCATGCGTAGGACCATAGCAAAACTCAGTGCCTTTACGATCCTTCATGCGTAACAGCTCAGGGCCGTACTGCTCCCATCGACCTGACTCTTGCCATAATTCACTCGGCTGAATCGTCGGCATTAAGAGCTCAACCCCACCTGCACGATTGATCTCCTCACGCACAATGGCTTCAACCTTGCGCAACACCTTTAAACCAAACGGCGCCCATGTATACAAGCCAGAAGCTAAACGACGAATCATGCCCGATTTAAGCATTAGCTGATGGCTGATAATTTCAGCATCGGCAGGGGTTTCACGTAAGGTTGAGATAGGGAATTGAGATACTTTCATAGGTTTTACTGCTGTGATGAATGTTGGATAAAAGGCAATTTTACTTGAGAGAATTATAGAATGATACATTTTAAGGAAGTACACCCCCCCACTTTTACATGATCATTTTTCATTAGTCCTGTATTAGTCCTTATATGAGTAAAATTAGCGCTTTCATCCAGTTTATTGTTACCTTTAAACCCTGTGTTTTTATAATTGCAGTCTCAACTATTAACCTTTCATGTAAAAGTGGGGGTGTGTGCATAGAGGCTGTGAAAGTATTCGTGGAACTCATAAAAATGGTTAAAATCCTCCATATCTTGCCCAAAAAGGAAGCAAATAGCCTGCTATTCGCTTCCTTCTTGAACAAAATACGAAATATTTTCCCTAATTTTTATTTCGTCCCAGAATACTTTCACAGCCTCAAGGAGTTAATGTGAGTTCTGCTAAAAAAATATCCTTTTTAAGATCGTTGATCAATAGCGTTATTGCTGTGTCTATTGGTGTCGTTATTGCTGTGGCACTTGCCGAAGTAGTTACACGATTTGCTATGCCTATTTTTCCAGGGATGCACAAACTTGATAAGGATGGTAACGGCTTAGATATTCACAATGTTGATCCAAACAGTGTTTATCGACAGTTTTCTGAAGAATTTGATGCGCTTACGACGATTAATAAAGACGGCTATCGTATTCCCACTGCCAAAGATAATAAGCCTGATATTGTATTTATAGGCGATTCATTTACCTACGGACAAGGCTTGAGCGATGATGATACCTTTGTGATGAAATATTGCACCAAAGAAAAACTATCGTGTATGAACTTGGGCGTGCCAGGTTATGGGACGATTGATGCGGTTGAACGCTTAGAAACTTTTCTCACTGAAAAACAAGTCCAGCCGCGTAAGGTTTATTTAGTCATGTTAGCGATGACGAGCTATTTAGGTGCGGGCAATGATTTGTACGATAATATTAAAATAGTTGAAGCACGTAATGATCCACAGGGAAATAAACACGAAGAATCTGAAAGTACCCTACGAAAGATTTCTAATAAAATATTACAAGTCTCAAACCTTGCGCGAGTGATTAAATTTCACTTTGCGCCAATCATTAAAAAAGCCTTTGTTGTTGCACCAGAAGAAAACCTGTTACAAGAAGGACTTGAACTTACCAAACAGCAATTGAATAAGTTGCAGGCATTAAGTAAAAAGCATAATTTTGAATTTGAGGTAGTGTTAATTCATCCTGTGCAAGACATATCACGTGGTAGTCACCAAGAAACATTCAAAGCGATTCAGGCAATATCACCCATAAAAGTTATCCCCACTGCTAAACTCTTTGAGCCTAATCCCAATGATTATTACTTTTCTTTTGACGGTCATTTTAATAAAGCGGGAAGCGATAAAATGGTTGAGTTGTTTTTGTCACTTGATTAGGTTTTACTTGTCAATTCATTTATATTGAAAGGAAGTGACATGCTAGAACTAAGACCTAGCTGCGAAAACTGTAATACACCATTGCCACCCAATTCAACAGATGCGAAAATTTGTAGCTATGAATGCACCTTCTGCAAAGATTGTGTTGACGATATTTTACAAAATATTTGCCCAAACTGTGGCGGTGGGTTTTGTAATCGCCCGATTAGACCTGTGAATAATAGGAAAAACAATAATAACTTAGAGCATGATCCTGCGAGTACAAAAGTGGTTTATAGCCCTGTTAATATAGAGGAACATAAAGTGTTTAGTCGCGAGATGAGTAAAATATTGCCTTGTGATAGATAAGATAAAGCGGCGGTACACCTTGCCAAGCTTGGAAGACCTGTAAAGAAAATGATTGGTGGTGTAACAGGTTGGATTGATGAAGGGTTTGAGCTTGTTGTTTAGCCTGTAGATAGATTTAAAAGGTATCGCGAATGTCTGAGATAAAATTTACCAAAGAAGAAAAAGAAACACTCATTCCCAAAATTAAAATGTATCTGGCTGAAGAGTTAAATGTTGAAATTGGAAATTTCGATGCAGAATTTTTGTTAGATTTCTTCTCTGAAGAGGTCGGGCCATATTTTTATAACCGTGGCATTAAAGACTCGCTGGACATGCTGGATACGAGAATGGAAGAAGTGAAAGAGTCTATTTATGTTTTAGAGAAGGTCACAAAAAGTTAATGACAACGCCAAAAATAATCAATAGCAAAAACTTCACAGCCGATAAAGCTTGGGGCGCACTGGATATTGCCAATATGAATGGTATTACCACACGCCTACATTGGACAGACCAGCCTTACAAATGGCACATCAATGATGGAGAAGAAGTCTTTGTGGTGCTAGATGGCGTGGTTGATATGCATTATAAAATCGATGCCGAGGTTCTTATCAGCACCTTAAATATTGGTGATATATTTCACGCAACGATTGGCACCGAGCACGTGGCTCATCCACAAGGTGAAGCTAGAATCTTAGTGATCGAATCTGAAGATAGCGATTGAAAAAACACTTATCTTAACGTTCAACCGTTGCCATTTTCAAGCCTGCAAAAATCAACATAGAACCCGCTGTTTTATTAATTATTTTCACGACAAAAGGTTTTAAACCTGCATTGCTAGATTTCCAGCCTAAGAAGGCATAAAAGCTATAGCAAACTAAATCAAGCGCGAAGGTTATTAGCCCCAAAACGGCTGCCTGAGGTGCAATTGGGCGTGATACATCAATAAACTGTGGAAGTAACGCAGAAAAATATAACAGCGCTTTTGGATTAGAAATCTCAAGAATAAAGCCTTTTAGAAAAACCTTATGGGAATTACCTTTTCCCTTGTTTGCAGGTTTTATACTCAAAGCACCCGAGCGACCAAACAATGCGCTAATGCCAAGATACAGAAGATAGGCGACACCTACCCACTTTATGGCAGTGAATAATAAATTAGACGCCAATATCAGTGTAACAATACCCGTAGCAGACATGACAAAGAAAACGGCATTGGCTACGGCAATACCTAAAATCACCCAGAATGAGCGTTTAAAACCGTTCGATGCAGACTCTGCCGTCACCGCTATCGCCGCTGGGCCTGGGGAAAGTACAACCACAAAAGTGGTGACAAAGAAAAGCAGTAATGTATCTAATGGAATCAAAGCAATCTACCTAAATTTTATCAGTACACAGTATATTCCTTCATGTTTATATGTACAGTTTTGAGGGCTTGTAAAACACACCTCCCCACTTTTACATCACAGTTGCCTAAGTAGAAATGATAAACTCCCTAAATGAAAAAACTCTATGCAGGCATTGATCTGGGCACATCAGGTTGTCGCCTTATTATTATTGATGTTGATAAGAATATTCACGCTAGTTCACATATTTCTTATTCAAACTCTGATGATCAATCGCCAGAACTGTGGTGGGATTCGGTTTCTCAGTTGCTTAGTAAGCTACCCAGCGAGATAAAACAAAATCTACAATCAATCGCTGTCGATGGAACGTCGGGGACGATATTGCTAGTTGATGATAATGGAGAACCGCTGACACAAGCTTTGATGTATAACGATTTACGCGCAACTGATGAGGCGGAAATCATCAAGCAGGTATTGCCCCAAGAGAACGGCGGGCAGGGGGCATCGGGATCTTTGGCTAGGTTAATGTGGCTATTAAAATGTCCTGAGAACTTAACAAAGAAGCTAAAGAATGATCATGTAAAAGTGGGGGGGTGTACTCAGCAGCACAATACTACAGCCTCAAAGCACAGTGCTGTTGAGCCTGTCGAACACACCCCCTCACTTTTACATGATGTTTTTAACAGTCCCATTCATGCCGTACACCAAGCCGATTTTATACTCGGTAAACTCTCAAATAATTATAAACTTAGCGATGAAAATAACTGCTTAAAGTTGGGTTATGATGTCGTCAATCAATGCTGGCCAGTGGATGATTTGAAAAAGCTAGGCATCGATGAATCACTACTTCCAAAGGTATTCCCCGCAGGAACAGCCGTTGCTCAAATCGATTCAAAACAGGCAGATGCACTAGGTTTGCCAAAAACTTTACAATGTGTCACAGGCACGACCGACAGCATTGCCGCCTTCATTGCGACTGGCGCTAATAAGCTTGGTGAAGCAGTTACATCGCTAGGCAGTACCTTGGTTTTAAAACTTATTTCTGATCAGCCGATATTCTCGCCCAAGCATGGCATATATTCGCATCGACTCAACAATCAATGGCTGGTCGGTGGCGCATCAAACGCTGGCGCTAAAGTGTTGCAGCATTACTTTTCTCAAACTCAAATTGATGAGATGACTATACAGCTATCGCCTGATAATCCTACAAGCTTGGATTATTATCCGTTAATAAAAATAGGGGAGCGTTTCCCTGTTGCCGATGCAACAAAACAACCAAAGTTATCACCACGCCCAGAATCAGATATTGAGTTTTTCCAAGGTATATTGGAAGGCATCACTAAAATAGAAAACCAAGGCTATCAAAAACTAATGGATTTAGGCGCGCCTGCTGTAAAATCTGTACGCAGTGTGGGTGGAGGTAGTAAAAATAAAGCATGGACACGTCTTCGTGAAAATGAGTTAAATAAAACAAGCACAAAAATTGCTATGATTACGCCAGAGTATACCGAAGCCGCTTATGGTTCGGCATTGTTAGCGTTAAAAGGATTTCAAAACGTATGATTAAAGGATTATTGCAAGGCATAGGCTACGCGTTTAGCGGCTTTTCGCTGGTGTTAAAAAAAGGAATTCGTCCTTTTGTAGTTGTGCCATTACTGATTAATATTGTGACTTTTTCAGTCGGTATTTGGGTCGCCTTTACGCAGTTTGAAATATGGATGCAAAAAATGCTGGGAAGTATGCTACCTAGCTGGTTGCCTGATTTTATCCAAACAGGATTGGAGTGGCTTTTGTGGCCGATTTTTGCGATTTTGATTCTAATCGCCGTGTTTTATACTTTTACGATGGTGGCTAATTTACTTGCGTCACCTTTTAATTCATTGCTTGCAGAACGCGTGGAGCAAAAGCTCAACGGTCAACCCGTGCCTGAATTTAGAGGCTACAAAGCACTCGCAGGCAATGTCGGTAAAAGCATAATGAGCGAAGGCGGTAAAATGCTGTACATGCTCAAATGGCTTCCTGTTTTGCTGATACTCAGCATTATCCCCGTGGTAAACCTCATCGCACCAATCGCGTGGGCGTTTTACGGCGCGTGGATGCTATCCCTGCAATATACCGATTATGCCATGGCAAACCACGAATTATTTGTAAAACAAGAGCTTGGTTTACTGCGAAAGAATAGGGCGATAGCACTCGGCTTTGGCGGAACGCTAACGCTATTAATGATGATTCCAATCGTCAACTTTTTTGTCATGCCAGTGGGCGTTGCGGGGGGAACTTCGTTTTGGGTGAAGCGATTATCTCAGAGTGATTCTGCTTAGGTTTATATCATGGAGCTTTGCATAAGTTCTAGTCGCTATTCAAAAAAAAATGGGCTATCACTTAAAAGTGGGGGGGGGGTGTGCTTTGAAAAGTGTCATCACCATACAAGCTTAATTAGTTGGGCTTGTTTGTATTGTTTAATCTTTTCAATAGCTAGAGAAACTCATTGTGTCATCCCTTTCATTTATAGCTCAAGTCACAAGTAGAGTTTAAGCTGTTTGAGTATCTCTTGTTTGAGCTTTTCTTCTGTGTACATTTTTCTAAGACAGCGGTTTTCATCCTTTAGCTTTTTCATTCATTTCATGGATGAGTCATCCATGCCAGCATATTTTGAACGCTATTGATAAAAATATGCTGGCTCATGCCTGCTCTCGACAAAGGTCAGATATCGATGTACCTGCTTCATTCTGTTCTTTGTTTATAGAATTTTCTACTTATATCTTCGATTATTTTTAGGGAGAATTACACACTTCGATAAACTCAGGATACACTTAAGTTTAAGCAGGACTGTATTTATTGATTACTTTTTAACTTATCACCAGACCAAGAGCGTACCAGCGCCCATAGCGCAATAACAATAAAAGCGGTATGTACAATGGTGAAATAAGAGATGACATATACCCAAGTCCATGGTGAATTAAACCCGCCCAAAAGAATCATTAATCCGCTGACAACAAATAATACGAACGCTGCAATGATATTGATCTTCATACCTAAAACAGCATGATAATGATCAATGTTATTAGGGGTGGTTTTTTTATAAATTAAATATAATGCGATAAAACCTATTACTGGTAATAGCGTTAGATTTAATATTGATGCTAAGGCCGCATTGGCTGCATTTTTGAGTTGAAGCTTAGAGTGTTGATTATTAGCGTTCATGAGTTTATTTCCGTGTAATGATAAATACCGCCAGAAGGCGGTATTTATCATGAACAAATTTAAAAATATTTCAAACTAGCTCGTCACTGCAGCTCCAATATCTTCCACTTCTTTACCTTTGGCAAAGAAACTATAAACATAGAGAAGTAACCCTATGAGGAAGACTAACCCTGCTACTTCACGAAGCCAGTAGAATATTTCTATCTTATCTTGAACCACCATGAAAGGTAATGGTGTCTCTGAATAACGCTGTAAATAGACTTGCAATACACCTGCTCCTGTTAAGAACAAAGTGATAAAGACCATTGAAACAGTCATCAACCAAAAAGACCACATTTCTAACACTTGCGCTCTTTCATTAGCCGCTTTTTGACCGCGCATGATAGGCATAGAGTAAGAAATCATCGTTAGCACAACCATTACGTATGCACCGTAAAATGCCATGTGACCGTGTGCCGCTGTGATCTGCGTTCCATGTGTGTAGTAATTCACTGGGGCTAATGTATGTAAGAATCCCCATACACCAGCACCTAAGAATGCCATTACCGCTGTTCCTAGTGCCCATAAAACGGCAGCCTTGTTTGGATGGTCGCGACGTCTTTTATTCACGACGTTAAAGGCAAACAACGTCATCATAAAGAATGGAATGGGTTCTAAGGCTGAGAATATTGAGCCTACCCACTGCCAGTAATCAGGTGTGCCAATCCAGAAGAAGTGATGTCCTGTCCCAAGAAGACCAGAGATCAAAGCCATTGCGATAATGATGTATAGCCATTTCTCGATAACCTCTCTATCTACCCCTGTGACTTTGATTAGTACGTAGGCGAGTAAGGATGCCATGATCAATTCCCATACGCCTTCTACCCAAAGGTGAACTACAAACCACCAGAAGTATTTATCCAGTACTAGGTTGTCTGGCACATAGAATGCGAACAGGAAGAATACCGCTAAACCTATTAAACCAGTGATTAATACTAAGGTTATAACGGTTTTCTTGCCAGTTAAAATCGTCATACCAATATTAAACAAGAAGGCTAAAACGACGATAACAATACCTATTTTGGTAATGGTTGGTTGCTCTAAGAATTCTCGTCCCATGGTCGGTAGTAGATGATTCATGGTCATTTCAGCGAGGGTTGCGTAAGGTACTAACAAGTAACCTAGTATCGTTAAAACACCTGCTGCCAAGAATACCCAGAACATCAGTTTTGCCAGCCAAGGGGCATACAGTTCACGCTCTGATTCTTCGGGCACTAGATAATAAGCAGAACCCATAAAACCAAATAACAACCAAACAATTAATAGATTGGTATGTACCATACGGGCAACATTAAATGGAATGGCAGGGAATAAAAAATCTCCCATAACGTATTGCAGACCTAAGGTAACACCAAATAATATTTGACCTACAAAGAGTCCAATGGCTGCAATGAAATACATCTTAGCGATGCCTTGTGATTCATATTTCATGATAATTTCTCCTTAACCTTGCACATTGGGTGGCCAGTCTCTAGCAATCTTAATGCCGTCAACATATTTGAGGAATTGCGCAATTTGTTCTAACTCTTCATCAGTAAAGTTAAATTGCGGCATACTACGGCGACCTGGTATTCCAGTTTTAGGTCGACTTTTAATAAAACCTTTTATAGCATCAGTGCTTTTTCCAAAACGGGTGTATACATTGCCTAGCTCGGGTGCAAAATATGCGCCTTCGCCAAGTAATGTGTGGCAGCCGATACAGTCATTAACTTCCCAAAGGTACTTTCCTGCGACGACTTGTTCGCTTAAGTTTTCTCGGTTATCTGTTTTTGGTATGCTTTTGACGGTGTCTACCGTCAAACCAATAAGTACTAAGAAGAAGAAAACGGCTCCTCCATAGTAAATATTGCGCGCCATACCTTTTGTAAAGGTTTCTCTCATAGCAATTTCACTCCATTAAATAATCCAGCTTCGAACTTTAGGTTTGTAATTGCCATGAGTCCTTGATGTTGATCAAGAGGTGATTTATAGCTTGTGTACTATAATAATTGGCAATGAAGAGGAGATAATGTGTTAGCGCTTGAATACCAAGAAATAATGAAGAAAGTCCCGTTATTTATGGGGCTTGAAGAAGAGGATTTTAACCAGATTATAGAAGGAACTAGTGTTTCGACATTACGCAGTGGTGAAACACTGTTTAGACAATTTCAACCGGCAACAGATTTCTTTTTAGTGGTTAAAGGGAAAATAAAAATCAGTTTATTATCAATTGATGGTGCTGAAAAAGTCGTTGATATTATCAACGAAGGCAGTACCTTTGCGGAGGCAATTATTTTACGTGGTATGAATGGCTACCCTGTGAATAGAGAGCTGTACCCCAAAATTCGGACAGTTAGCTAAGAACTACTTTCACACATTAAGCCGCCTGTTTTAGGCCGCTAAATTCATCATACATCAAGTCGGGAGTTGCTCCCAACGTTTGATGTTTACGCT
>JAKIUW010000044.1 GCA_021647365.1 Cocleimonas sp.
GAAGACTGTATTATGATGTGCCATGCTTGATTCCTTCTTTGATTCAATGACTTATTGCTAAGACAATTTTATCAGATTTTGGAGTCAGGCACTTACTTTTTATGTTAACGGGACAGTAGTGGCTTTAAATACATACTATACTAAAGATATTAAACGTCGGAGCAGAGCCTAAATGCTAAAAATCTATAACAGAGGAGAACACAAAGGAGGGTTTATTGGGGTTCGTATTGCAGTTATGGTTGGCGGCAAACATAGGCAAAAGTATTTTAGCTATAAAAATTCAAACAAATCAAAAGAAGCCATTTACAAAGATGCAGAACAGGTCCACAGAGAATGGTTAATGTTAAAAAATCTTGCTAGCACGGAAACTCAAAGGGAATCTAAAGAATTAAGAAGATTGACCTCCCCATATTCCACTGGCGTCAAAGGGATAAAATTTAGTATCAGTCATAGTAGGGCATACTTCTTTGTTCAAGGTAGTACAGATAATAAACTTTTTTACAAAAACTTTAGTATTAATGACTATGGATATGATCTTGCTTGGTACAAAGCTTGTGAGTTTCTTCAGAGTAACAAGGATTATTCAATCTTTGACAATATTTACAAACGCAAACCCCAAAAAGAAATGCTGTTAATTACCTTTAGGCATTTATTTTTTACTACCAACAAACAAATTCACTTTGAAAGCATATCTTCAATTATAGAAGAACCAATCTTCATAAATTGGCTCAAGCAATTAGCGAGGCAGTATAGTGATAACAAAGCCTTTAAAGAGAAGGTATTTGAATATATATCCTCCAATAAAATTTACGATAAAGAGTTATTGGACGTAGTATAAAACGACAACTGCTTCCTACCTCGTTCTTCTATTTAGCATTATAGAAACCATAAACATAAATTTAATACTATACTTTTCTTATCAAACGTAAATAAGATAACTTACAGGTGTAAATATTATGGGAATTCAGGTATGTAATGGCGCAAGTTTGATGTGTTCCTTTGGGGCGGCGCCCAGTTCACTGGTGGTTCTTCCAATAAATAGAGTGTTAACCAGTCACCAACCGGCGGCAAATATCATGGATTACAAACCAATGGTTAACATACTCCCCTTTGGCGCATGCACCAGTTTAGCCAATCCAACGGTAGCGAGCGCTACTTCAGCGGCTTTGGGCGTACTTACACCTATGCCTTGTATCCCTGCAACTATGTCTCCTTGGATTGTAGGCTCTCCAACCGTAATAGTTGGTAATCAACCATCCTTAAATAATACTTCCAAGCTCATGTGTAACTGGGCGGGTAGTATTAGTGTTGTGGTACCTGGGCAGATTACTGAGATTATTCCCTGAGTTATTTTGTGAAACCCAAATTCAAGAATTAGATATTTCTAATATCTGAGGCCCTAGTATTGAGCTGGATAAAACAACGTAGCAAGCATAGCTTCCCTTTGCATCTTCTAAATCATAACCTTCCAGAACATTTATAGATAAATGTCCTTCAATTAGCCCTCCAGAATTCATTTTATAAATGGGCACTTGCCAATCAAATTGAAAAGGGTCTTTACTACTATTAGGAATAATAATTAGACTTAAAGGGATTATGGCTAAAACCTTTTCTTGCCCTCTATCTCGATAATTATGGATGATTTCTTTTTTAGGTTTGTAAAAAGACTCCATTGGCATATTAAAAGTAACACTTAAACTAATTGAGGCCTTATTATTAGAAACCAATGGTTTTACTTTAAACTTTATACCCTTTTCTTTTAACTCATTAGCCCCTTTAGCCGGAAAAAAACTTGGGAGCAAAATAGAGTCTTCTAAAGTAGGTTTGGGGAAAATTGACTCCGGTTCTGTTTGACTAAGTTTTGCATCACCGTTAAGAACGACTTTTACTGAATTTGAAATCCAATCGAAATTAATAGCCGTAAAAAACCATACTCCAGTATTCCAATTGATACCCAGTTTTTCTTTAGCATCAATTTTGGCTAATTGAGCCATTACTCCTTCAGGTTCATTATCTGGTAGTATATAGGAATTATCATCGGCTCCTGAACTTTCAAGCCTTCTTTTTTTAACATCTAGTCTTCTGAACATATGCCCATGAACTACCAAACTGCTCTGAATATTAATACCCACCAAGATGCATTGATCCGCCAAGTTAAAGAGCCGATCACGTTTACTATTAAATTTTGACGCAAACACTATTGGTAATTGATCATGCAGGCTTGTATCTATCAGTGAAGGAGCATTCAATGCAATTCCAAAATAATTTTCATCCAGCAATAATAATTCTCTTTCGAACAATATTTCAACAATATCCTCAAAATATTGTTGATCCGTAAAATTAAGAAAGTTATTAACTACTTGTTGATTTAATAGCAT
The DNA here is from genome assembly GCA_021647365.1 of Cocleimonas sp. GTDB lineage: Bacteria > Pseudomonadota > Gammaproteobacteria > Thiotrichales > Thiotrichaceae > Cocleimonas. The sequence goes on from JAKIUW010000044.1 coordinate 2,379, forward strand.
TTTATTACCCTTAATCGAAAGAACTCATATCTTGTAATTGCAAATAAGGCTTGCAAACATCACAAAATGTATTAGTACATTCATCAGTATTTGAACCAAACATAATACAACTTCCGAACCCAAGTTGCGGAAGTCTTTGGTTTGCATTCTTCCAGTTTATGTTGTTAGGGATTTGATCGTCAGGAATAAGAACTCCTTCGTTATCAACAGGTCTTGCATCGTTTCTACAATGTGAACCCCAATCACCATGTCCTTGATATAGAAACGGGTGTTCTTTCATTTTTAATCTTCTAGCTGTCCTTCTGATAGGCGTTTGAGACCATTTATGACCAAACTCGTGTGAGGCTGTATTATTAAAGTCTTCTACACTTTTACCAGCTTCTGCTGGTGCTAAAGGATCATATACAGCAAGCAAACCATGCTCTGGGGTAAGACCTAAATATTCATCGCATGTTTCAAAATTTAAAGTAAGTGAAATAGGATTATTTACTGTTGGGACAGGTGCTTCAGCAGGCAATGTTACCGTTACTCGTAGAGTTGAGGTTCTATCTTTATCTATTGTAATATTATCATCTGTAATTCTACCTCTCCTCCTTGGTCGATTTTTTGTCCTCCATACTCCTCGTCTAACTAGAGCTCTTCTAGTGTTAACTGCAGGTTTGGATATTATTTTTCCTCCAGCCCCTGCAGGTATTGCTAATGACAAGAGCTGCTCAGGAGATGTTATTTCAATATTTAGTGTGCCTCCTCTTTGATCTGTTGTGCCGCAATAGTATTCACATACAATTAAATTTTCTATTATTGGATATTTTGTATTGTCTCTTTCTAAATTTAATTGTGCTCTTCTGTGAAATTCACGAACATTTACTTCACTAACGTTAACTACTATTCTTTCTCCTGCTCCTACTTTAAACATATATTCTGGAAGAAAAGTTTTATCTTGCAAAGCACTAGGTAAATCTTCCTTTGTGAATTCTTTGGTCTTAGACATTACCATTTCCGCAAATACCTCCGCATATGCTGCCTCAGAATTTTCTGGTCTTGCTACTGGGTGCCCCTCAGCATGTGTTATCTGATACCAAAACCTTCTCCAGACTTGATAATTTTCTGTTGATAGAGATTCACCATCAGCAGAACCTTCTGTATTTCGATGCAATTTAGCATTAATCATAAATTGATCCCCTCCATATTCTGATGTATAAAAAACGACTAGGTTTCTAGTCCACCCCTCGCTATCGGTCCTAACACTAATAGTTTCTCTACCATTCTCCCTACTAAAACCTTCTTTTCTACGTCCTTGTACTGTTTCATTTCTCCACACATCTTGACCTCCCACAGGATTTGACCGATTAGGTCCGTCGGTTCTTATGTAGGTAAAAGTTACTCTAGCCTCTGATAATTTATCAGACTCTCCATTCTTTTGAACTACTCTAGCTCGAAAGCATATCTTTCGACCATACTCCGGGACCCTATTCGACCTTCCATCTAGGTCTTGATCTACATTTATATATTGCCTAAGACTTTCACCAAAGGGCCTCATCAGACTATCTTCTGATGTAAATCTCGTATGCCATGGATTGATAATACTTCCGACCACTAGCTTTTCACTTTCCTGCTCTACAACTTCTATAAGCTCAACTATTTCATACCCCACAAGAGGACATGTGGCTACTGTACAATTTGCTGGTTCATCTCCTCCATTAGAACGAGGTCTTGTGGGGTTTGTCATACACTTACCTTATTTTTTTATAAGAAATTACTTTGTTTCAGTTTCTTTTACTTCCACACTAGTTTTGGTTACTGCTATTTCCTTTCATATTATTATCGAGCACCCAATCATGGATTTTTTCAGCTCGTAACATTTCATCATTATCGCTTTGCAAGATTTCGCTTACTCCAGAATATTTTTTATCAGCATCAAAGTCCCTTCCAAATAATAATGTTAATTCAATATATATACGTATCGGGCCCTTAAGAGTAAAGCCATATGAATTTGCTCGTTTCATAGCTTGTTGTATGACAATTCGAAGCTTTTTATCACCAATCTTTTCGCTATGCTTGGGAGAAAATTCTTTACTATGAAGCACCATTTCATCTTCAAAGCTTCGTAAAGAAGCTTTTTCAAAAACTTTCATTTGTTTTTTAGTAATTGTTAACATTTAATTCATTGCTTCGGTTTAATTCTCATAATCACTGTTTTTTCTTCACTAACATCAGTATCTTGAGATGCTGGTAGTCCGCCAGCCTTTTCAGGGATTACATTATCTTTTTCTTGGCTTACTGGTTTTACCCGCATCATTACCGTTTTCTCTTCATTAACATCGGTCTCAGCAACACCTGGAACACTTGATTCTAATCTTGTTTCTTCAATTTCCAGTTCCTCTTTAATCTCACTTTTAATAGGTCTTTTAAACGACTGTAATGATTTATCACCTTTGTTAAATAATAGATAACTATCAATATCTTTAAATAAAATATCATTATCTTCAACGGTACAGATTGGAAGATAGGTTTTCATTACCCTTGGATCATAGTATCTAAACAAGAGCGATTTACCTTCGGGAGACTCAACCCTCAAAAATGACCTGAAGTGCCTTCTAAACTGAATGAAGTCATCTTTAACTGTTGTTTTTGCATAAATACAGCACGGTTCCTCAAGACTTTCATCTAGCAGCCAATTAGAAAACTTGTTTTCCTTTTCTAGCTTAACTAGATAAGGAGCAGCTTCTGCTAAATCAAAAGGGAGTTCACCTCTAAATAAACAAGTGTTTTTTGGCTCATGCTCTTCTAGCTTTGCCAATAATCCGGGCAATGATGCTCCATCAACAACCGCATAGACATCGTGCCTTGACCCAAAAAGCTGTTCTTGTAATGTACTTATGTTTACTTCTTCTACCATTTCAATTTTCTGTCTCTAATTAAAGTGAATTGATTCAAATATTATGATGGTGGTAATTTACTTCCTGCCGTACCTGCCTTTGCTCCCGCAGTACCTGATTTATTACCAGCATTCGCTCCTGCCTCAGCTTTGCTTCCTGCACTTCCACCTGCCGCAGCAGCGGCTGCACTCTCGCACTCCTCACAAAAAGGAGTTCCATCTTGTGAAGCCTGCCTCAATACAGATGCTGTGGGGGTAGTCTCACCAGAATGAGATCTTGGGGCTGGTTGCGTATCTTCAGGTGGTTGTCGATTATCTGCTTCTCTTGGTAACTTGGCTTTTTCCGGGTCTGAGCCCAGACCAGATGCTGCCGCCCCCCCGCTATTAATTTTCACCATCGCTCCATTAATAGAAATACCCGCAGGTCCAATATCAATAAAGCTACCACCAGCCTTAAGGCTTAGTTGTATTCCTGCCTCAATAATGACTTTTGAGCCCGCCTTTAGGTGGATTTCTTTGCCAGACTCGTGTGCGTAACTCAGTGCCGCTTTTGAATAAATATGTTCCTCCGTTTCTATGGAAATTACATCTTCTGCAAAATAGTTTAGTTCTCCTTTGATACTGTGATGCTTATCACCATAGACTTTATCATAGGAGGTTCCCTTCACTATATGATGTTGATTCTTTCCCACCCATGTTAAATGATCTTTATTGGTACGCTGGTCATGTTGTTTTTGGGCATGGATAAATATTTGTTCTTCATCCTTGGTATCATCCATGGTTATTTCATTAAATCCTCCACCACCTTTGGTACTGCGTGTTTTTATACCACTTACATTCTTTTTTGCAGGCAAGTTATAAGGTGGCATTAAATCTGCGTTATACACTCTACCCGTGATAATAGGACGATCAGGATCACCTTCTAAGAAATCTACAACAACCTCTTGACCAATACGAGGGATATGAATAGCTCCCCATTTTCTGCCTGCCCAGTTCTGTGAAACTCTTATCCAACAAGAACTATTTTCGTCGGCTTTGCCGTAGCGATCCCATGGGAACTGAACCTTCACTCTTCCATATTTATCACAGTGGATTTCTTCACCTTGCGGTCCAACAACGCGTGCACTCTGTGGACCTTCTACTATAGATGCTTTACTTTTTCGCTTACTTCTAAAAGGAGTAGTCGCTTTTATGACCTGAAATTTATTTTTATAAATAAATCCTGATCCTCCTCCCTGTGTAGAACCAAATGCATCTTGATCAGCTTCATGTATGACACTTGTAACTAAATATTCTATATTCTGATCTTCACGAGGATATTTCATCATTGCCATTAGTCCACCAGCAATAAACTCCCGTGCGTTGCTTTTACCTTTGACAACAGCGTATTTACTATGCATTTCCTCTTGCCTTATGCGTGCATAGTGTTTGCCTTCATCAAAAGTTTGGTATTTTCCTGGATAGTCATAAACTTCCTCTTTGGACTTTGCATGGTCTATAGGGGAAGAGTGATCATTGCGGATAAAAGCTCGCGGGTTTTTAAAATCATAATCGTCTAACATCACAGAGCCAGATTTTATGGTTCGTTTGTGTTTCCAATGAGTAATGATGTCTTCGTGGCGTATTGTCGTGGAGTCAGGAGGATGAAAAGCAATCCCATCCTCATAGGCTGGAATGGTTTCATGGGATGAATATGAATCACACAAGATGAGCTTATGAAAGTCTTTGTGGTGCTCAAAATAGTAGTAAATACCCTCTTCTTCCATCAATCGTGAAACGAAATTAAAATCACTTTCACGATATTGCACCGTATATTCTCTTTGGCGATAAGCTCCATTTAAACGCAGTTCAAATTCAGTATAGCCATTATCATTAAATACCGACTCTATAATATTTACAGCAGTTTGTTCTTGAAAAATCCGGCAGTCGTTGGTTCGTTTTAAAAACCATAACCACGGCGATACTGTTGCAAAATATGTGGCAAAGCCTTCTGTATTTTTACCTTGCGTAAAATCGGTGATTAATCCATTGAAAAAGCGTTCTTCATCACCAGAAACATTAAGACGTATAGTAACGTTTTCTCCCAGCAGGGACTCAAATTCTATATCTTCAGCCTTACTTCTTAAAGTTACTTCAAGCTTGAATAGCCGCCCGAGCTTCTCCTCAGCTTTAAAGTTATGCAATAACAAAACATCGCTACCTAGCGGGGAATAAAACTCCAATTCTCTGTTAGCTTGACTCAAAACCATAGATTAACCCAGATATTAATCATTCAATGATGTTACATATATAGCATATATTGATAAAAAGTCATGATTTAAACGAGCAAAAATAATAGCTCATCCCCCCAAATAGCTACCTTTGATTAAATAAAACCACCCAAACAATCATATGAAGTTACGCAATTAATTTTCCTGTTGGGAACTTTATTACATTCACCAGTGTCTTTATAATTATCGTAATTGGAGAATGATGATATGAAGTCTATTATTAAAAGCAGTATATTAAAGAAAATATTAGGGGCTACTTTTGCTAGCCTATTATTAGCACAAACACCCGCCATGGCAATACCAGCAGCATTTCAGGCGGATTACACCGTTGCAAAAGGAAGTATGAAATTAGGAAACTTACATACCTCTTTAAAAATTAACGGCAATCGCTATTCTTATCACAAGTACACCAAATCTTCTGGGCTTGCGAAGCTTTTGACAGGAATCAAGATTACTGAAAATACCGATGGTCAAATTTCAGGACAAAATTTACGTCCAACTAGCTACCTATTTAATCAATCCAAAAGAAGTAAGTCTAAAATTGATAAAATTCAGTTTGCGGGTAACAGTGCCAAAGGTAATTACAAAGGCAAGGCATACAGCGAAGTAATCTCAGGCGTTACTCAAGATAGAGCCTCGCTTGAACTTGTTCTCGCGCGCGATATTGCACTTAACAAAGCGAAGCTAAGTTACTCGGTTGTTGAGCGAGGAAGAAAAAAACAATACAATTTCCAAAAACTCGGCAATGAAAAAATCCAAACACCCGCAGGTACATTTAATACAGTTAAAGTAAAAGTACAACGTGCTGGCGGAAACCGTGAAACCACATTTTGGCTAGCCAAAGAGACCGATTATATGCCTGTAAAAATCCGCCATCGTGAAAAAAAGGATATTATTACGACGGTAATAAGAAGTTATAGAAAATCATAGATTAACTTACAACAGCCAAATCTAATAACAAGAAGAACGAAACTTGATATGAATGGAAATCACATCGAAGGATAACTATTCTGTCAAATTAAAAAGCCCCTTTAATGGGGCTTTCTTTTGTCTTATATATTCAGAACATAAGCTCTAGCGTATCTCACGCGCTTTTACATTGCGCCCTTTTACACGACCATTCTTAAAATGTTTTAGTGCCTGCCCCATAGCTTTACGCTCAATGGCAACATAACTAAACATATCGAATATATTGATTTTACCGATTTGTGCACCAGCTAAACCTGCATCTTTTGTAAGTGCACCCAATAAATCTCCTGGGCGAATTTTATTCTTTTTGCCTGAATCAATTTGTAGCGTTGCCATATTGGCTGACAGTGTGAAATTCTCTTTACGCTCTAGTTTTTCCACTTCGCCATACGCACATTCCGTATTGGTGTATTCTTCAATCGCAATGATGCGTTGAACTTCAGCATCGGTGTATAAGCTCAACGCCAACCCTGTCTCACCTGCCCTGCCTGTGCGTCCGATGCGATGCACGTAGATTTCTGGATCATGTGGTAATTCATAGTTCACAACCATGCCGAGCGATTTAATGTCTAAACCACGCGCTGCAACATCGGTTGCTACCAACACCGCAATACTTCTATTGGCAAAACGCACTAATACTTGGTCACGGTCACGTTGCTCTAAGTCGCCATGAATCGCCAGTGCATCGATGTCTTTTTCTTGAAGGTAATTTGCAACTTCATCACATTGAATTTTGGTGTGACAAAATACAACTGTGGTTTCTGGCTGATGATGTTCTAAAAAACCCAGCAAAGTATCAAGGCGTTGATAAGTATTTGTCTGATAAAACAGTTGCTCGATGGTATTCGTCTCATGCTCAGCATCCACTTTTACCGTGACAGGGTCGCGCTGTACTGCACGGCACATTTTCTTAATTGAATTAGGATAAGTTGCTGAAAACAACAACGTCTGACGATTGCTTGGTGTATGTTTGATAATACTGGTGATTTCATCCAGAAAACCCATATCCAACATTCTGTCTGCCTCATCCAGCACCAATGTTTTGATGCTGCTTACATCTAAAGTCTTACGGCTAAGATGATCTTGCAAACGCCCGGGCGTACCCACCACAATATGCGCGCCATGCGCGAGAGAATCCGCCTGTGGTCCCAGCGGTTTGCCACCGCACAAAACCACAATTTTAATATTGGGGATGCAACGCGCTAGCTTGCGCAGTTCCGCTGCTACTTGATCTGCCAACTCACGCGTTGGGCACATCACCATCGCCTGAATACCAAAATACTTAGGGTTGATATGGTCAAGCAAACCCAAGCCAAACGCCGCTGTTTTGCCGCTACCTGTTTTTGCTTGAACAACTAAATCTTTACCCTCAAGAATCTGTGGCAAACTCGCCGCTTGAACAGGTGTCATTTCTTTGTAGCCTAGTGAATCTAGGTTAGCAATTTGATCGGTTGAAATATTAAGAGATGAAAAACTATTACTAGACATTAAAGCACCACTATTTGAAAGCTTACAAACAGAGTATTAAAGCACACCCCCCCACTTTTACATGATGTTTCTACATTTTTTATAAATTACTTACACGCACTACCACATTAAATCATCAGGCACTTCAAACTCTGCGTATGGATCATCTGCATCGTTTTCTTTGCTTTCATTCGATGCCTCATTCAACAACACGATAACACTGCTATCACGCTCACTGATTTTGCTAGCAGCCTCTGCTGGGATTAAATGAAAAACTTCATTATCACCCTCCCCCAATCTTGCAATTGCTATTCTTCCATTAGTTACCCAGTCATGGTTTTGTGGTGAAAGTAACATTACTTTAATTTTTTTATCATTGGTGAAATTGTAACTAGATAAATCATCTTCTGACATTTCTTTAGGGGATTTTTTAATACTGTTCAGTTCAACAATCTGACGAATCTGCGCTTGAATGGCTTTTTGTTCTGCTGCAATTTTCTTCTCTTTATTAAGCGCCTGACTTTTTAAGCGTTGCTCTTCTTGCGCCTTTTTAGCAAGTTCTGCCGCCTCATCAACCAGTTCTGTTTTATTCGCACGGCTTTGTTTTACCGCCTTCTTCTTTGCCGTTTTTATATTATTCGCTTTTTGTTTTTTGATAAGACCTGCTGCGAGGAATTGATCTTGTAATGAGCCTGCCATGATTTTCTCCCTTAGCTTTAAATATACTTTTGCTCATTATACAGTGATGAATGAATGAGACTAGAAAACCTGATTAATTCTTACTTAACCGTGCAAATGATCATGTAAAAGTGGGGGGGGGTGCATTGCTCATTATCAGGTGTTATTTCCATATCAGGGACATTGGGTGATAGGTCCCTAAAGTTCCTTTTTGAATCTAAATTCTTAAGTTTAGCGTATACAAAACAAGCGCGCTCCAACGTACAAAACTACTTTAGGAGTAAATAATGAACACACGAATCAAAATAATCTCAACCTTAATTGGGTTGAGCCTACCACTCTTTGCCTTTGCCGCACCCTTTGGTAACGATGCCGACATTGCGGATGCCAAGAATGTTTGGCAAGCCTCTTTAGACGCTGGATTTGTTGGTGATGATGCAATCGTCACTCGACCTTATAAAGGCGCTCCTCCTCACGGAATGATTCTTGAACTAATGGAAAAGAAAGTAACGATTGCAGGTATAACTGGCGCACTCGTTGTTAAGAAAAACTACGGTGGTAATGGTTTAACCGTTGATGATGTGATTAACGACCCTAAGAAATATTTAAAGGCTGTCACCATTATGTTTAAACGAGAAACTGGATACGATACTGAAAACAAAGATTGGTTTTACGCTAAATACTTACCCGATGGGTCTTTAGATAAAAACCCAAAAGACATGAAACTTGCAGGTCGTGTTGCTAAAGGAGCACCCACAGGATGTATCGCTTGTCATAAGCCTGCACCTGGTGGTGACTTTATTTTTAACCATGATCGTTATAAATAAGCAGTAACAAGCTGATGTAAAGGTCTCCCTATAATAAAAAATATCTCCTTCCGTTAATTTACCTAAGTTATCTTTTGATGCTTAGGTCTTTTTTTATTAATTAAACCGCACATACATTGAGACTTAATCATCAATCATGTAAAAGTGTGGGGGTGTGTGTTTTTATTTGATATGCATGTTATTCCACTACTGTCCCGTTAACATAAAAAGTAAGTGCCTGACTCCAAAATCTGATAAAATTGTCTTAGCAATAAGTCATTGAATCAAAGAAGGAATCAAGCATGGCACATCATAATACAGTCTTCTCACA
>JAKIUW010000020.1 GCA_021647365.1 Cocleimonas sp.
GAGAAGACTGTATTATGATGTGCCATGCTTGATTCCTTCTTTGATTCAATGACTTATTGCTAAGACAATTTTATCAGATTTTGGAGTCAGGCACTTACTTTTTATGTTAACGGGACAGTAGTGGCTTACAGCTTATTACTCTTGAGGGAAATGAAAATCCTTAGGCAGATAAAATATCCGCTCAATTTCTTTAAAGCCTTGTGTTGCATTAACGTAGCACAGGGCTTTTTCATTTTTTGGTAACTTTAGTAGTATTGTTTCTATGTCACGCTTTTGCAAATCATCTGTGTTTAATTCTGCTAACCAGTCATTTTTATCCAAAGGGAAAAGGTGCTCACTTTCTATTGCAGTGGGTGAGTGAGCCCAGCGACCGCGTAGATGATTTTCTGTTATACCTCGCGGAGCAGTATCAATATTTTGTGGATAGAAGAGTCGTCCTTTTAGGAAGCATTGTTTATTATCAATAAGATAACCATTCTTCTTAAGATAGTTTGCAAAATTATTGCTGAGTTGAGTTTGATGAGTTTTTAAATGCTCTACTTTCTTTCCAAGTTGATCTTTCGTGTTTGTACCAAACCATCGAAAAGGATCTTCATATGGCTCAGTACCTAAATAAAATTTCACAGCAACTTCTAAATGGATAGTTTTATTTGTATGAATATCTCGCACTATAAAGTCTAACTCGCCGTGCGTGTGAGATCCTTTTTTATGAGGGCTTACAAAAGGCTCAATGATTTGTATGTTTTTAGCAAGCAGCTCAAAGTTTGGACTAATGGTGAGCCAATAGGCGATAAAGCTTTCAAAACGCAAACCGAGACGTCCTGATGTGAGTTTTTTTAAGTGCTCAATAAGAGGAGCAGGGTTTTCATCCAGCGTGATTAATGCGGGTAGACAATCGTTAAACTCATGTAAGCAATCTTTATGACTCCACCAATGGGTATCGTTGTGGTTGCCAGAAACAAGAGGAGGGCTAGCAATGACCCAAGCTAAATCACGTACCAAGCGGTTAGAAAACCGATTCAAAGTTTCTCCCATACTAAAATTCGATTATTAGCGGGCAGGGCGTAATCCTCTTTTATTTTCATTCCCGCATTATTTGCCAGTTTATCCAATGCTTCAAAATCACGAATAGCACTTTGTGGGTCACGTTGCTTTAGCCAAACATCAAAGCGTGCATTGCTTTCGCTAGTATATTGTTGATGGTAGTTGAAGGGACCATAGAGAATAAATAATCCACCAGAGCTGAGTAGTTTGGGAGCATTTTCAAAAAAATCGACCACATTCTCCCAAGCCATTATATGCACAGCATTGGCTGAAAACACAGCGTCATAGTTTTGTTTAGGCCAAGAATCACTACTCACATTCAATGCGATTGGAGCGGGAGTGTTAGGTAATTTTGCATCGGCTAGCCAACGGTTTATACCATCGTGGTATGGCTGTTGATCACTGGTTTGCCACATCAAATGTGGCATTTTTTCTGCAAAATAGACTGCGTGTTGTCCTGTGCCACTGCCCACTTCTAAAGCACTTTTTATATCTTTAAATAAAGGCTGAATAACCTCCAAGATAGGTTCTTTATTTTGATCGCATGATTCTGAGTAGGGTTTGTTGATCTGCATTTAACAGTCCTTGTAGGGTGACTTTAAAGTTTTCATATAATGCGCAACGCCTTCTTGCTCGTGTTGGGTAAAGTTTTTGATGGATTCTTCAAAGGGTGAATTGTTTAGCCAATGGCTTGACCGCGTCAGTGTAGGTACAAAGCCCCGCGCTATTTTATGCTCGCCTTGGGCACCAGGTTCAAAGGTTTGTAATTTGTGTTTGATGCAGTATTCGATGCCTTGATAGTAACAGGCTTCAAAATGTAATTTATCGACTTGCTCACTACAACCCCAGTGTCGTCCATACAGCGTGGTATCGCTGGCAAACATGAGCGAACCTGCAACACATTTTCCCTCAGCGGTGTCAGCCAATACGAGAACCGTTTGTTTAGGAAGCTTTTGTGCTACTTCTTTAAAAAAGCTTTCGTTCAATGTTGCTGTGCCGTGTTTTTCGGCAAAGGTTTGTTGATAAAAGCGTGTAAAGTCTTTCCAGTCCTTATCTGTTGCAGTATGCCCATCAAGTACACGTAGCGTGATATTTTGTTGTTCGACACGACGACGTTCTTGGCGAATATTTTTGCGTTTTCGTTTATCCAGCTTGGCGAGAAACTCATCAAAGTTTTTGTAGTCTTGATTTTGCCAATGAAATTGACAGTCATGCCGTGTCAGTAAACCATAGTCTTCCATCCATTTTTGCTCATCACTTTCTGGGAATAAACAATGAAAGCTACTGTAATTTTGCTGTTGAGCAAACTGCTGAATGGTTTGAATTAATAGCGGAAACACTTCATCTTTTCTATCGGGCAAGCACAATAATCGCTGACCGCTTGCAGGGGTATAAGGAATTGACGAAACTAGCTTGGGAAAGTAAGGAATATTATTGCGCTGATAAGCATCAGCCCAAGCATGATCGAAAACAAACTCGCCGTAAGAATTCATTTTTGTATACAAAGGAATAGCGGCGATTAAGACATTATTTTCATAGATTGCTATATGGCATGGATGCCAGCCAAATTGGTCGCTCACACAGCCGTTGTTCTCAAGTGCAGACAAAAACTCATGCCGCAAAAATGGATTATTGTCATTGACTAGAGCATTCCATTCTTGGGTAGGAATTTGTGAAATTTCAGAGTGAATATTTATCTGCATGTGGCTATTATAAAGGTACAACACATATACTGTAAGAAGCCTGTAAAACTAGGGGGTTGCTTTAAGGCTCACCAAGAGCCAAAAAGTACGCAGGGTCGCGCGTAGCGAGGCGCAGTGATGGTTGAAATAAGGGAAGCGTTATTGAAAGCCTTCCTATCTTTTAATAGATCGTTAAGGATTAATTACCTTGCCCAATAGAGAGTACCAAATAGATAACGAGCCAGAAGCAAAGCGTGGTGGGATATTTAGATTGATTTTAAAGAAAATCATCCAGTTACTAATCATTGTTGTGACCTTGTTCTTTGTATTGTTACTAATATTTCGCTGGGCGCCTATCCCTACGTCTGCTTTTATATTTCATCAAAATTACTTGGCTAAACAAGACCCTGATAAACATGAGCAGGCCGCTTATCAATGGCTTGATTGGGATGATATTTCACCTCAATTAGCGATTGCTGTTATCGCGGCGGAAGATCAACGCTTTCCTGTGCACTGGGGGATTGATACGATTGAGCTAAAAAAAGCGTTGAGTAGCACACATAGAAGAGGGCCGCGCGGTGCGAGTACAATTACCCAACAAGTCGCTAAAAATTTATTTTTATGGGGTGGGCGGAGTTATACGCGTAAAGCTTTGGAAGCAGCTATCAGTGTATCGCTTGAAATAGTCTGGCCTAAAAAACGTATTTTAGAGGTGTATATCAATATTGCACAATTTGGTGATGCTATTTTTGGTGCCAAAGCTGCGAGTGAAAAACTATTTGATGTAAAGGCCAAAAAACTCAGTCGACAACAAGCCGCAATGCTAGCGGCCGTATTACCCAAACCTGCTGTTTCAAATGTTAACGATCCACGACCATCGTTACGACAACGTCAGCAATGGATATTAAAACAGATGAAACAGTTAGGTGGTTTGAATTATTTGAAACAGCTTCAATAAGATTCTCGCTAAAGCTTGCAAGAATGCGCTGATGATCGCTACTTAGTCGCAACCGTTGAAGGTTTAGAGTTTTCAGAAATAAATGTTTCAAGCGACTCTATTGAAACAATACCAGGTTGTGCTGCAACGAGCTTTCCTTCTGGATCAAAAAGAATAAAAGTAGGTGTGCCGACTAATGATTCACCGATGCTTTGTTGCATCCAGACATTCATTTCTACATAGTTTGTAATGATGGTAGGGAATTTAATATTGTATTCCATAATAAAATCTTCAGCCGCATCAATGCCTTTTTGTCCATCGAGTGATACACCTAATAAACGTGCATTTTTAAGTTTGCCATCGAATTTTACCATTTCAGGCATGTGCATACGACAAGCGGCGCAATTAGATTCCCAAACTTCAACAATTGTCCATTTATCTTTGCCAATATGATTGATAATCGAATCTTGTTTGCCATTAAGATCAGTAAAAGCAGAAGCACTTTGGCTTGCTAAAGAGGTTAATAACAGTAATGAAAGAAGCAAAAACTTTGCTCTTTTTATTATAAAGTTTGCTATAAAATTTGGTTTCACGGACAATTCCTCAATTTTCATTTATAAATTTTAATCAATCTGATGGCTACAAAACACGATAGTTCAAATATCTCTGCCGTACTCTTCGATCTCGATGGTACTTTGCTCGATACCGCGCCCGATATGACCAATGCTTTGAACATGTTACTCGAAGAAGAGGGCAAAGCGCCTTTATCTTACGAGTTTTGTCGAGATTATGTCTCGCATGGTTCAATAGCCATGGTCACGCTAGGTTTTGGTCATCCAGTTGATCATTCACAAAAAGATAACCAGCAAAGTACAGACGAGTTCGAGCGTCGCCGTCAGCGGTTCTTGGATTTATACGAGCAAAACCTCTGTGTGGATACAAAATTATTCGCAGGCATGGATGAAACGTTGTTATTTCTGGAAGAACAGAACATCCACTGGGGTATCGTTACCAATAAGCCTGAGTTTCTGACCTTACCATTACTTGAACAAATGCAACTCCATAATCGCGCTTGTAGTATCGTATCGGGTGATACTATTCCACAGCGCAAGCCTGATCCAGAACCTTTGTACCTAGCGGCTAATCAATGCGGATGTTTGGTGACAGAATGCATTTATGTCGGTGATGCTGAACGTGATATTGAGGCGGGTAATCGTGCCAATATGAAAACACTGCTCGCTAGTTATGGCTATATTGATGCTGATCAAGCACCTGTTGAGTGGGGAGCAAATGGGGTTGTTGAGCATCCATCAGAGATTATTGAGTGGGTTTTATAAGTGTATTAATTCGTGCATGAAAATCAGTCATGTAAAAGTGGGGGGGTGTGCTTTGATTAACTCTATACAAACATATAAAGTAAAAGATCGTATAATAATTGAGCAATTCTAGCGTTCGTGGCATTATAGCCAACTTCAAAGGAATGAAGTAAGCGTATGATTTTGTATGCTTCGGGCAAGGGTAATCAGTGAATATCAGAAAAAGCAGTGCTAAAAGCACCTTAATCCAAATTGTAATATTTCTTTTAGTGGTTGCAGCGCTAACGCTTATTAATAAAGGTGTTATCGAAGATCTCTATAATTCGGGCGAAATCAGCAAAACAGGAATGATCATCAATGCGATTATCATCGCTTTGTTTTTCTTTGGCATGTTAAGAATCGTGATGGTGTTGGTTCGTTATATCAATGAGCATCATGTTTCACTTAAGTTAGTTGAGTACTTAAAAGAAAATGCCAGTAATCCGATATCTCGCTTGCCCGAAAATTCATTAGCAGTACAGCGTTTTAAAGCTGTTAGATGGGTTGCAAAGCAAGGTGCACCCATTAATCAAGCTGCTATGGCGGCAAGTTGTAATGCCTCAGAAAATTCCCGTTTAACCCTTGTGCGCTTTGTTCACAGTACCTTGATTTTAGCAGGTGTTTTCGGAACAGTAGTGTCTCTTTCTACCGCGCTTATTGGTGCGGCAGGTCTGCTAAATTCGCCCGAAGGCGTTAAAGAAATGGGCACGATTATCAGTAGTATGTCATCTGCTTTAAGTTCTACTGTCACCGCTATTGTGTGTTTCTTCATATTCGCTTACTTTTATCTGCGTTTAAATGATGCGCGTATTCAAATGTTATCCAATATTGAAGACATCACATCGTTATATTTATTACCAAAAGTAACTCACACAGAAGATGGCATGATTCGCCAAGTAACAGAATTAACGGCTGCACTTAATAAAGCTGCGGACAAGTTATTGGTTGTTGAGCAAACTTTTATTGCCGCAGGAGATCGTTTACAACATGCGGTTAATGATTTGCACGGACAAGTGAATAACAGTAGTTTGGATGATATTAAAGACCTTATTCGTAAAGGTTTCCATCTTTCAGAGCCAGAGTACGATGCCATCGAAGAAGTTAAAAAGATCGCCTCAGCAGAGGGTGAGGTAGAAACACCGATGATCACTCGAACCGTGATGAAGTAAGGAAGAAGAGTCATGGAATTTGGTTATCCTGGTGCAAACACACACTTAGAAAATCACGGTGTAAGTGAAGAAAGCTTTTGGCCATCATTTACAGATATTATGATGGTTATCGTGATGGTGTTTTTATTGGTCACAGTTGCGGTGATCTTAAATAATTGGTCATTGATTGGTGATCTTAAAAACAGTATTCAAGCACAACAAATTGCTTCTAATTTAGCTGAAAACAGACAACAAGAAAATGTCAGCCTTGGCTCAAAACTTTCATCGTTAGAAAAACAAATTGTCACGCTGAATGAAAAGTATGAGCAAGAAAAAGCCAGTCTAGTAGCCTCTAAAGAAGCGCTAGAAAGCAATCAGCAAGCGTTGAGTGAGAGTCAACAGCAACTAGCGGATAAGGCTGATTCATTATCAGCTTTGGAAGAAAAGTTAGTAACGCTTGATGAATCTTTAATAGCAGAAAAAGCCAGCCATACAGAGGCCCAAAGCAAACTAATAGAGAGCGAAGAGAAGCTAGCTAAGCAAATAGGTGCACTTGCAACATTGCAAACTAATTTTGACACGGCATTTGAGCAAAAAAATAAACTAGCACTATTAAATAAAACTCAAAATAGTACGATTGCGGAAAATGAAAAAGCCCAGAAAGCGCTACAGCAGGCCTTAACTAGCAGTAAGTCAACCATTGAGTCACTGGAAAAGAAACAAATAATAAATGAAAAAGAAGCCCTGAAGCTAACTGAAGCGGATGCACTGAAAGCGAAAGTTCTTGCAAGTTTACAAAAGGATCGTGGCGACTTAGAAAAGAAAATTAGTTTGTTACAAACGGGTTACAATAAAGCGAAAGAAGCTGCGTTGGCTGAAATTGAGCTTTCTAAAGAAATAAAAACAAAGTTTGATGCTTTGACTAAATCTCAAATGATGCAAAAAGGCACATTACAAGCGGCAACTGATTCAGAGAAAATGACGGAAGATGCCTTGCAAGTTGCTCAAGATTCACTAAAGGAGCTAGAAGAAGAGAAGCAAAGAATCATTTTTTCAATGTCGACGAAGTTGACAGAAAGTGAAGAAAAAGTAACCTCTTTAGAAGCCTCCGTTACCGAGCTTGCTAAGCAATCAGAAGAAAAAGATGCGAAGATATTAGCCTTTAAATCAGATGATGGTAATGAAAAGCTGCGTAGCTTACAAGGTGAGTACGACACTTTGGATGCAAAATACCAGAAGCTATTACGACCTGCACGCTCTTCTAAAGGTAAGTATATTGTTTCTATTAGCTATAAAAATAGATCTGGCAAGCGAGTGATTAAGTTAAAGCCCGGTCCAGATGCGAGCTATAAGACGGTTACTAAGTCTGAATTACATAAGGTTTTGGAAGGATTGAAAAAGAAGCACAACACAGATTTGTACCTAAAAATAATTATCCCCAAAACCAGTGGCCTATCGTATAACGAAGCCTGGAAATTCACCAGCAACCTGCAAAGGAAGTATGATTACTATCATCAGCCCGATGCTAAGAAGTAATCATGTAAAACTAGGGGGGTGTGCTTTTAATTTACAAGCTTAATTGGCCATTAAATGGATGTAGCAATATCACGTTTTGTGTCGAAGGCACTGGCGACATTAGAGGTTGTTCTACCACCTTGTAATCCGCGCAGTATTGTTTTCTTTTCCTGTTCTTGGCTGTAAAATTCTTTTTCAAAGGATGTAAATTCATAATCTGTCATCAACTTATGTAGCTTCGTTTCAACAGAACCTCGCCCTACAAATTGCGATAATCTCCACTTCAAAGGAATGTCACCATATAGCTCTTTCACTACTGCTAATTCACCCGTATCAACTTCGTATGGATGCATATAGAAAACGGCGCGTTCCTCATTGAGCTTACTGCTTAAGTGTTTGGTTACAGAGTAGGGCAGCAGTCTAAAATAGCCACCACCAAAGAACGGGAACTTATGTTTGCCTATTTTCATATAGCTTAGGTAATGTTCGTTTATACCGTATTCATTGAAAATTTTGAGTGAATACTTTTTCTCTATGCCGTATTTAATGACTTTCATCGGGAATAATGACGAATCATACTTGAGTCCATTCTCTGCTAAGGCTTCACAGTACCACTCAAATAAATATTCTCTGATCGAAAAATTAGGGGCACGAAAGCCAATAACTTTGGCGCCTGAAGCGTCTTCTAATGACTTTACAGAATTAGTCACATCTTCCATGACTTGCTTTGGCGTGAGCTTAAAAATAGCATCATGGTTATAACCGTGCGATGCGACCTCATGCCCAGCATCAGCAATTCTGCGGATTAATTCGGGGTGCTTTCTGGCGACATTACCCAGTGTAAAGAAAGTAGCTTTATGTTTGTGTTCTTCAAGAATATCAAGCAGTAGTAGCGTGTTATCGTACACACGATTGGAGACGGAGTTGGTGTTATCCAGTACCGATTGGGCCCAATCTTCAACATCAATTGAGAAAATCATCCTTGTTTCCTAATTTTTATTTATTAATGGAGACCGACTTCTTGTATAGGTCTATGGATTAACGATAAACAACTATGCTTAAAAATTAATCTATATAAAGAACGATGGTTGCAATCAAACGATAAGCTGTATGTAGGGCACCCTATTAATTAGGAATTCCTTCTGGCAAGCTCTCTAAGGAAAGATTATAAATGATCATCTCCGTTGTTATACTTCTTGTAAAGGACGGACTATTTTTTGCAAAGCGCACCTAGGATAGAATCACTTGTAATCTTGCAGAAGAACTCCGAATTAATAGAGCTACCCTATAGAAATAGAGACCTAGCTAATGTATCCTTCGCGCTCTGAGTTCTTGTCAGATAAAAATCGGGATGTAGCGCAGTCTGGTAGCGCACCACACTGGGGGTGTGGTGGTCGTCAGTTCGAATCTGGCCATCCCGACCATTTATTTATAAGAATTTGAATATTAAGCATACGTTGCATTTGATATACATATCCTACAATCCCATAAGTTAAATTATTATTTTTTATAGTTAAATGAACAGAAGAAGATCACTGCTGTCATAAGACTTTAATTAGGCTTTCTACCCAAAAGTTCTTATTAAAACAACTCGTTGTTTTATTTCTATGTAAGGCCTACCTCATCTATGCTATACACTAATCATGATTAAAATACCAAATTACAGTATCAAAAAAATATTGGGTCAAGGGGGGATGTCTACTGTATATCTAGCAAAGCAGGAGCTACTCGGTCGAAATATTGCGTTGAAAGTAATCTCACCAGAGATAGCTGTAGATAAAAGATACCGTAAAACTTTTTTACGGGAAGGTGAAATTATTGGCACCTTGGAGCATGCTAATATTATACGTATCCATGATGTGGGGATGGTTAATGACACTATTCTCTATATGGCTATGGAGCTTCATGAGAGAGGAACATTAAAGGATAGACTGATAAGTGGTGCGTTAGATTATTATGATGCACTTAAAATTCTTGAAGATATTTCTGATGGTCTAGGTTATGCGCACAGTCAGGGTTACATCCATCGTGATATAAAGCCAAGCAATATTTTATTTGATAAAAACGGATCAGCTATTATTACTGATTTTGGTATTGCTAAATTACAAGATACAACAAGTGATTTGACGCTTATTGGCTGCACAATAGGTACTGCGCGATATATGAGTCCAGAGCAAGCACTGACCTCTGACGATATCAACCAAACTACAGATGTGTATAGTTTAGGGCTTATTTTTTATGAGATGTTAACAGGAAGCAAAGTTTACCAATCTGGTTCAACACTTCAAATAATTCAACAACACATGTCTCTGAAAGTACCAAAATTACCTGAAAAATATGCTTTTTTACAAAAGCAGATAAATAAGGTGTTGGAAAAAAACCCAAAAAAACGTTACCAAACGCCCCAAGAATTTGTAGATGATATTAAAAAAGCGACAAACACCGATAAAACAGTCATTCATAAAATGCCATATCAGCTTAGTTCATTATCAATGTCGGCATCTAGATTCCCAGAGTCTTTTGGAGATAGGGTAAAGCTTATTGGAGGTTTAAGCGCTATTGTGCTTTTAACAGCGTTGGCCTACAAAATATCACGCCCCCTGGAAGATAATATTGTAAACGCAACTGAAAACCTAATTGAGAGTGTACAAGAAATACCTAAAAAGGAATTGGTAACGAATGGTGAGGAATCTTTAGAGTTTATTCGTACAAAGGCTCCTCAGGCTGAAGTAGGTGGAAAATCTGTTGTACTGATTGACGAGGAAAAAGTTGAAAAAACAGGGGCCAAGAATGTAGATACACAAAAAGAAATTAATGCAAATAAGCCTATAAGTAAAAAAGCACTTTTAAATACTGAAAAGCATTATGCTGGAATTAGGATATCTGACTATGCTTTTAGCACGTTTCCATCAAAAGAGAAGCTGGAAAAGTATGCATACAATATGAGTGCCAGTCTTGATAGCGCAACACCTACATTATTATTGATTGTTGGTGGGGTACAAGAAGAGGATAAGGTGTGTCATTTATCTTTTCCATCAGAGAAGAAAATCAAAAATGTTACGTTTGAAACAGTTGATAAATACGAGGCCTATCTCAATCATTTTGATAAAACGGGCGTAAATGTTTTTTTACAAGTTGAGCCTGGCAATGCCAATGTAAAGACATTGATTAAAGAAGTATTAAGCCGCTATCAGCACCACCCTAGCGTTGTTGGTTTTGGTGTAGACGTTGAGTGGTATAAACCTAATAATAAAAAATCAGGTCAGAAAATCTCTAACAGCAACGCTAAAGACTGGGAAAAAGACATTAAGTCATACAATAAAGAGTATCGTTTATTTTTAAAGCATTGGAAAAAATCATCAATGCCTCCAAATTACAGAGGGGATATTATCTTTGTTGATGATAGTCAAAAATTTCCCGACTTTGATACTTTTAAGAAGCAAGCAAAAGAGTGGATTGCTGCCTTTCCAAAGAATACGGTGTTTTTTCAATATGGCTACAAGTCAGATAAAAAATGGTGGGATAAGCTAAAGAACCCTCCCGTTGATATAGCTAATGCACTATTGGATTTAGATAGTGATGCAGGTGTTTTTTGGGTTGATTTTACTATTGATGAACTTGTGAAGAAATATAAATGGGGGAGTGATTTAAACTTAGCTAATAGTGGTGAAAAAAATATAGCACCTTATACGCTTAGTAAGTTCTTGCATGTAATAGAGGGTTCAAGGTTACAAATACGATCAAAAAGGCAAGGGTCTCAAGATATAGATATTAGCCATAAAAATGACTATAGCTCAAAGTCCTTTCGCCTTACATCCAATCAATATATGACATTTAGCATCGATGGATCTGGCGATGATAAGCGATCGGAGCTGAGACAAATTAAGCAATGGTCAACGGCAGATTCTGAAGGTAATAAAATGATTGGTGAAGTACGCCTTTTATACCCACAATCAAAAGAAACAAATCAATATACATGGATGCAAATACACAATAAACAACGAACAAGTGATGAAATTAGCTCTCCACTTCTGAGGTTGGTTTGGCACAGAAGTAAACGAGGTGGTGGTATTACAAAATCTGATCATATTTGGGCTGCTCTTAAAACGGATTATACGGGGAGAAATACCCAGTGGATTGATTTAGGGAAAAGGCCTTCTGGTTTCTTTACAACTGAAATAAAAATAAAAAATGGGCTTCTTAAAGTAAAATTCAATAAAAAAACGGTACTTCCTGAAACAGATATTAGTTTTTGGAATCAATTTGTTAACTACTTTAAAGCGGGAGTGTACTTGCGTGGGAATGGGGACGCCACCGTGCAGTTCAATAAATTAAAATATTACGACTACTATTAGAATATATTGTAGTTTGAAAATCTCTGATACGTTGATTTCATGTATTGTAGATAAGTAAGTATGATCTAGTTATAGTAGAATGCGGGTGTTATGCGCTTAATAATCAAAAATCAAATTTTTCCAGTTATACTACTTTCCATTCTTCCCTTTCTTTTTGTATCCAGCACCCATGCTGATGCATTCAAATGTATTGATAAAAAAGGCAATATTGTGTTTCAGGATTCGGCTTGTACGGATGATGAAAAAGAAACGCTTATCGAGATACAAAAGAAAATCGTTAGCGTGGATAACATCCTTAATATTCAATGCGAAGCTCGGTGTGATAATAGAAGAGCAATTTGTGTTACTAGACTAGGGGATGGTGCTAGAAATACGGGAAAAAATTTATTGCGGTGTGAGAAAGTCAAAGAGGTTTGTTATTTGCGCTGCGCTAAGGTAGATAATGGGGGAGAGCTAGATACTTTCGTCAATATAGAACGCTCAAACTACGAACGAGAATTGAGGCGAGAGCAGTCTTTAAAAAGTGACGCTAAATATCAAAAAAACAAAAAAAAGCGAATAGCGCAATGGGATCAGAAGCGTGAGCAACGACATTGCCGTCGATATGAGAGAAAGCTAGCTAAAGTGAAGGCTCAATGGAAGAGAGTGCAAGAGAAAGCAAAAGGCTGGACACCTCGCGAAGAAACTTATCATCGTAAAAGAATAGAAAATGCTGAAGATGTAGCCATCATTGAATGCAAATGATACCTAGCAAACCCATCATCCACCTATGCATTCCCCAATTATTCCAACCATTAAAGTTATGGAGTAGGGATTTCCGATTTGAGCCAGAAGCGCCTGAGCTTTCTTTGTTATTACGTCAATTTACGAGTGATAAAACAGAATCAGTGCTAGGTTTGGATGCCAGTCTTTTTAATGCGATAGGCATGGCAGAAAGCAAAGAACTTCCTGTAGCGTATTACCGTTATCAAACGCATAACAATTGCCAACTTAGCGCAGAAAAGACAATACTTTGTGCCGACCCCATACACCTAGAAGTAGGGATGAATGACATAACGCTAACAGAAATAATCACCGATCTTAGCGAAGCCGAGGCGCAAGAAATACTTGATGAGCTTAATGCCCATTTTAAGCAAGATGGCTTAGAATTTATACTGGGCTCATATCAGCATTGGTATCTTGCCTTGTCTAATAAAGGTCCTCAAGAAGAGCCAGTAAAAACAACGCCGCTTAGTGAAGTATTAAGAAAAAATATAGCCAGCTTTCAGCCACGTTCGGCAACAAAAACCTCAGCAATAAACTGGCAAGTTATCCAAAATGAAGCGCAAATGATTTTACACGCGAGCACGGTGAATCAACAACGAGAAATGGCAGGTTTGACCACCGTAAACAGTCTATGGTTTTGGGGTGGTGGCAAGGTTGAAAATGAAATTTCCGATAAAAAACTAGCCCATGTATTTTGTAGCGAGAATGCAAAATCTAGCGGGCAAACCATTGCCAAAGCGGCGAATTGTGACTGGCAAACTTTGCCTGAGGACTTAGGTAGGTTTAGGTTGCCTGATTTTAAGACAGGCAGAAACCTAATTATATTTGATCAGCTTTTCAATCCAGCCGTACATGATAGTCTAGAACAATATCAGCAAGAGCTAAGCAAGCTTAATGAAGGCATTATCAAAGTATTGCGAGCAGCATGGCAAGCAGGGGAGATAGAACTTTTGATTGATGGTTGTGATGGCAGAGTCATACAGCCATTAAAAGTACCCGCATGGAAATTCTGGAAGCACACCCCCCCACTTTTACATGATGTGTAAAATGGTCTAATTAGTGGGGCAGTCAAAAATCAAACGAAAAAAAGGCGATCAATTGATCGCCTTTTTACAAGAGTAAACTAACAATTAATTACAGGTGCTAACAGGGCTAAGCTCACCACTCGCATTAATAAAACCCGTTACTTTCTTTGCGTTACCTTCTTGATGGTAGTAATAAACCGTTCCATTAAGGTAATGAATATCAAAGGAATGACGAGGGTTTTTTCTCGTGTCATCCGATATAAGAGTTGTTTCAGTGCTTGTCGCCGGATTCTTTACCATTAATGATTTTATAGTATAAGAATTGCGTGATCCGTTAATTTTATGTAAACCAATATCCAATCCATTTGAATAACTCAATTTAGATGAGCTAGATTTGTACGTTTTAGTACCGACACCAATTGGCGTATTGTCATCTTGTATCCGATGATATGTAGTAGCTGTTTTTGTTCCTGCTCGCACTGTCGAACTATAAATTAATGCACCACGAGTATTACTTACGAAGCTAGGAGGTAATAAGCTAGAGCTTGCAATTTCTTGAGCATTGTCACCGTTTTCATCAGAAACCATTAGTCTCTTATTATTATTAGGATCTACGTAGTAGCGTTTTGCATTGTAAATCACACCATCAATAAAATTCTCTGAAGCTGGCGTTGGTGCAGCTGCTCCTAAACACAATACTTGATAGGCCTCATCGGGTATCTGCTGTGCTGTACTATCGACGACAAAGTCTAACCCTGCGCTCCAATCACTCCATTCACCATCACTATTTTGTGCTTTAACCCACCAGCTAACATCACTTCCATTGGTAGAAGGAGAAACTTGTCCGCTACAGGTGCCACCAGAGTCACAGTTAGCATCAGCGGCTGAGAATATAGTTTCGCTCCATGAGCTTGTTGGCGAAACTTCTTCGTAACCAATGTTATAGCTGACTGCACCAGCAACACGGTTCCATGAAAAAGTAGGATTTATCGAACCAATAGTTCCAGAGGGTGCAATTTGCACAGGCGCATCAATATCACCACCGCTATTATCATTTACAACCGTAAAAATGATAGGCTTTGACCACGCTTGCCACTTATTATTAACCATCGCTTTAATCCACCAGACTTTTTCTTCACCAACAGGGAAGTTATCGTTAATCTGATCATATTGACAAGTATCGCTGTTCGAGTCACAACCCGCCTCACTCGCGGTGAATATATAAGACTTCCAAAGTGAGTCATCATTGGTGTTTTCATGACCAATGCGGTATTTGCTTGCATTAGCGATAGCAGACCATGAAAAACTAGGTGTCTGTTCAGTGATTTTTCCAGAGGGAGAATAAGAAGGGGAATGAGTAACTTTACTTCTTTCAAAGGTTGGGTGATCAGTATCAGGTGATATTTGAACCGTTTTATCTGATGAGCCTCCACCACATGCGTTGATCATTAAAGATGTCAAAACTAATAAAGTACCGAATCTAGCTTTTTGTAGAATAATCATATTTCTATCCTTAAATTTATAATTAAAAGTCATCCAACCATTATGTCTAAGTAGGGACAGCTTATACCAGTAAAGATTCAAAAATTGGTATAGAAGGTTAGGTTTTGATGATAAACATAAAAAAGAATTCAGGATTAATTAAGATTCTATGCATTAATAGAGCTGCCCTTATATGTATAATGAATTTAATCTTTACTTTGAAATAGTGATTGTTGTTAATGTCTGATAATACGCCTGTTGAAACTATAGCTATAAAACACACCCTCCCACTTTTACATGATGATTTGAAAATAACTAAACATCGTGTAAAAGTGGGGGGGTGTGCTTCGACTTTAGTTTATCCTGAACTTAGCGAAGGGCTCAGCAGAATTGTTCGACAGGTTCAACAGAATTGCGCGTCGTTATTTATAAGTAACACTTTCATTGAGGTTTACAGCCTTTAAATGAAAATAATTCGCCGAGAACCCACAGGTCAAATTAATCAAACACAAAACCAGGCTAGTTTATTAGAGCGCGTCTTCGCAATGCGTGGCATTAATGACCAGTCAGAATTGGTTTTTGAGCTTAAAAACTTACACCCAATCTCAAAACTAAAAGGTATTCAAGCCGCGACGGGTTTACTCGTTGATGCCATTAAAACCAAACAACGCATACTCATTATTGGTGACTTTGATGCTGATGGCGCGACTTCCACCGCCGTTGCAGTCCGTGCTTTACGGCTTATGGGGCATGATAAGGTAGATTATCTCGTGCCCAATCGTTTTGAGTTTGGTTATGGTTTAACGCCGGAAATTGTTATCGAAGCGCAAAAGTTTTCCCCCGATATGATTATCACTGTAGATAATGGTATTTCTAGTATTAAAGGGGTCGAGAAGGCAAAAGCGCTGGGTTACAAAGTAATTATTACCGATCATCATTTACCGGCTAAAAACCTGCCTGATGCCGATGCGATTATCAATCCCAATCAACGTGGTGATGAGTTTCCCTCCAAAAATTTGGCAGGGGTTGGGGTGATTTTCTACTTAATGTTATCGGTTAAAAGTAGCCTGCATAAACAAGACTACTTTGCGGATAATAATTTAGCAGAACCAAATTTGACCGAGCTATTGGATTTAGTCGCGCTCGGCACGGTTGCCGATGTTGTACCGCTGGATCAAAACAACCGCATTTTAGTCGAACAAGGTCTGCGCCGAATGCGTGGCGGTAAAGCTTGTAAAGGAATCCAAGCGCTGTTTCGCATAGGCAAACGCAATATTCATAATGCGGTCAGCTCAGATCTCGGTTTTGCCTGTGGGCCAAGGCTCAATGCGGCAGGGCGTATGGATGATATGTCGCTGGGTATCGAGTGTTTGCTCAGTAATGATCCGCAACAAGCGATGGATTTGGCGAGTGCGTTGGATGATCTCAATATAGAACGTCGCGCGACAGAAGACAGCATGAAAGCCGAGGCGCTGATCTTATTGGAAGAGTTAGATGATGACAAGCTCAATGGCGAATTGCCCCCCGTGATCTGTTTATATAAAAACACTTGGCATCAAGGCGTGATTGGTATTCTAGCGGCACGGGTACGTGAGCGTTACAACCGTCCAACGATTATTTTTGCCCCCGCTGAGGTAGATAGTGATACAGATATCATCGAAATCAAAGGCTCAGCACGATCAATCTCCACCATACACATCCGCGATATTTTTGATGAAGTTGCCACGCTACATCCTCATCTTTTAAACAAGTTCGGTGGACACGCCATGGCGGCAGGGCTAAGCCTAGAAACGGCAAAACTAGAAGAATTCACTCAAGCTATTTGCGATGTGGTGCAAAGCCATGCTAATGATGAAACTTTCCAAGAAATCCACTACAGCGATGGCGAACTACAGCCCGATGATTTTGAGCTGAAATCAGCCGATGATCTCCGCTACGCTGCGCCGTGGGGACAACATTTCCCAGCGCCCGTGTTTGATAATCGCTTTATTATTGTCAACAAACGCCTGCTAAAAGAAAAGCATTACAAGTTAGTGTTACGCCCTGTTTTGGATAAAGAAACAAACGCACGAACCGTTGATGCCATCGCGTTTAATATAGACATTGAAAACTGGCCAGAAGAGGGCGGCGAAGTACATTTGCTGTATCGCCTAGAAGTGAATGAATTTCGCGATGCTTGTACGTTGCAGTTGATGGTTGAGAGGATTTTGGTTTAAAACTCCTATCGTTTAACTTTTATTAGTTTTTAATACTCATATATATATCAAGAGGGTGTGAATTTTACTTTCACAGCCCTAAACCTCCTATTTTTATTAATAAGATGTCTTTATCTCTTTCTATCTCGGCTTAATACTACCTTCTGTCCGTGTCGTGATCGTTTATCATCATTTGTTAGATCATTATTTCCTTACCTTAAAATATAAAATAAACGGTAGAGAAGAAAATGAGTGTTCCAGAAAATATTGATAGATATGATCTAGATTCCACAGCGCCCACCACCTTAGCAGGCTCGGTTTCGGCATATGTTCCATTTAAACGCATGTTTGATCTTAGCCTTATCGTTGTATTTTCTCCGTTAATAATTCCTATCATGTTGGTAACAGCCATCTTAATTAAAATAGAATCACGAGGACCTGTGTTCTTTTGGCAAAAACGTGTTGGCGTTCATGGAAAAATCTTCAATATGCTCAAGTTTCGTAGCATGACAACAGATTCAGAAAAAGAAGGTTCAAAGTTTGCGCAAAGTGGCGATAAACGTGTAACACGTTTCGGACGTATTATGCGTAAAATGCGTATTGATGAAATTCCACAACTTTGGAATATCATCCACGGCGATATGAGCTTAATCGGTCCACGACCAGAACAGGTTGCTTTTGTCGAAAAGTTTGAAAAAGCCATCCCCAAATATTCAGCCAGGCACATTGTGCGCCCAGGCATTACAGGCTTAGCACAAGTAGAACAAGGCTATGTTGATGATGAAAATGGCACACGCACAAAGCTAATATACGATTTACACTACATCGAAAACTTATCATTTAAAATGGATATGGAGATTGTAGGCAAGACGATTTATACCATGGCCACAGGCTTTGGCGCTCGATAACCGCTAGGTTTTATACAAACTCTACAAAACACAGTCCTGCTCAGATTATCGAAAGCACACCCCCCCACTTTTACATGATGCTTATAAACATCATGTAAAAGTGGGGGGGTGTGCTTGTTAAAATTTTTTAATTCTCTTTATCATCAAACTTTCTAAATTAAATCATCACTAACATGCCCAGTTAGATACCATCTATCGGTCTTTTTCGTTATCATTGCTCCTTTTTAATTTAGTGCTTTTCTTTAAGCTCTTTTTTCAGACTTCTCAGGATCATATTAATGAATGTTTTTCAGATAGAAGGTGGCGCGCCACTTGATGGCGATGTTGTAATTTCAGGGGCTAAGAATGCGGTTCTTCCATTGCAGGCGGCGGCTTTGCTGGCACATGGAAAAATGACCATTAAGAATGTTCCTCGCCTTAAAGATGTGGCAACACTGGCGCTCTTGCTAGAAGGCATGGGCGTTACGGTTAAGACGGATAAAGATAATAATATCACCACCGATACATCAACCATTAAAAACCAAATTGCACCATATGAATTAGTGCGTACCATGCGCGCTTCCATTCTTGTGCTGGGCCCGCTGGTTGCACGATATGGTTATGCTGAAGTTTCGTTGCCAGGTGGTTGTGCGATTGGT
Source organism: Cocleimonas sp. (assembly GCA_021647365.1). GTDB lineage: Bacteria > Pseudomonadota > Gammaproteobacteria > Thiotrichales > Thiotrichaceae > Cocleimonas. Next base: position 19,050 of record JAKIUW010000020.1, read on the forward strand.
AGTCGCCCTGTCAATATTCACCTTACAGGTCTTGAAGCCATGGGCGTTGAAATCACGGTTGATGAAGGTTTTATCCGCGCAAAATGTGACAAGCTTAAAGGCGCCAATATCATGATGGAAGCTGTAACCGTCACAGGTACTGAAAACTTATTAATGGCGGCTGTGTTGGCAGAAGGCACAACGATTTTAGAGAATGCGGCGCGTGAACCTGAAGTGGTCGATCTTGCTAATTGTTTAATCGCGATGGGCGCAAAAATCACGGGTGAGGGTACGAACACCATTACAGTTGAAGGCGTGAAAAAATTGAAAGGCGTTGAATATTCAGTTTTGCCAGATCGTATCGAAACAGGCACATACTTAGCGGCGGGAGCAATCACAGGCGGGCGTGTTAAATGTTTAAATGCCGCACCTCACACGCTTGATGCGGTATTGCAAAAATTCCGTGAATGTGGCGCTAGTATTGAAACAGGTGAAGATTGGATCGAGCTAGATATGCGCGGTCGCAAGCTAAAAGCGGTTGATATTCGCACCGAGCCACACCCAGCATTCCCCACCGATATGCAAGCGCAATTTATGGCGATGAATTGTGTGTCCGAAGGAATTGGTGTCGTGGTAGAAACGATTTTTGAAAACCGTATGATGCACGTTGCAGAGCTTATGCGTATGGGCGCAAATATTCGCCTTGAAGGTAATACAGCGATTGTGGCAGGTATGCCGTCACTACGTGGCGCACCTGTTATGGCGACTGACTTACGCGCATCGGCGAGTTTGATTCTGGCGGGCTTGGCGGCAAAAGGTATTACCATTGTTGACCGTATTTATCATACCGATCGTGGTTATGAAAAAATTGAAGATAAACTGACAAAGTTGGGTGCTAAAATCCAACGCATCACTTAAACAGATAACTTAAACGCAAGATTAAGATCATGAACCAAACACTTACCATCGCGCTATCAAAAGGGCGTATATTTGAAGAAACTATGCCTTTGTTAGAAGCAGGAGGCATTACAGCGCTGGATGATCCAGAAACCAGCCGCAAGCTAATTCTCGATACTAATCATGAAAACATCAAGCTGGTTATCATTCGCGCAACCGATGTGCCTGTGTATGTACAATATGGTGCGGCAGATTTAGGCGTAACAGGTAAAGATGTATTGATGGAACACGGCGGCGAAGGTTTGTACGAAATGCTCGATTTACATATTGCGGAATGTAAATTAATGACAGCAGGTTTTGCCGATAAACCCTTGCCAGAAGGGCAATTAAAAGTAGCGACAAAATTTGTAAACTGTACGCGTGACTATTTTGCAAAGCAGGGTAGGCAGATTGAAATCATCAAGCTTTATGGGTCGATGGAATTAGCGCCGATTGTAGGGCTAGCAGATATTATTGTCGATGTGGTTCAAACAGGTAGCACCTTAAAAGCTAACGGTTTAGTACCGTTGGAACACATGGCAGATATAAGTTCACGCATGATTGTTAATACAGCCTCAATGAAAATGAAGCACGAGTTATTAAGTGATTTACTTGAGAAAATAAAATCGGCCGTGGAAAAAAACAGCGTAGAAAAGAAATAAATGATATGACAAACCAAATCAAACACAAAACAGACGATGTTCGCATCACAGGGCAAGAAGAAGTACATTCACCTGCAACACTGTTTAAACAGTATCCGCTGACAGAAACAGCAGCCAAAATAGTATTTGATGCGCGCCAAGCAAGTCATAAAATTTTGCACGGAGATGATGACCGCTTAATTGTGATTGTCGGCCCTTGCTCGATTCATGATGTGGGTGCGGCATTGGAATATGCTAAAAAATTAACAGTTTTACGTGAAGAGTTAAGTGATCAGCTCCATATCGTTATGCGCGTTTATTTTGAAAAGCCTCGCACCAGCATCGGCTGGAAAGGTTTGATCAACGATCCAGATTTAACAGGCACTTTCAATATTAATAAAGGCTTAAAAGTAGCCCGTGATTTATTGTTAAAGCTTGCAGAGCAGGGGATGCCAACGGCGACAGAATACCTTGACCTTATTTCGCCACAATACATTGCAGACTTAATTTCATGGGGTGCAATAGGTGCGCGCACTACAGAAAGTCAGGCGCACCGTGAGCTGGCATCGGGTATTTCATGTCCAATTGGTTTTAAAAATGGCACTTATGGTAATTTGGATATTGCGATAAATGCGATTAAATCCGCCTCTCATTCACATCATTTTTTGTCGGTAACGAAAGAAGGGCATTCGGCTATTTTTACTACCAAAGGCAATGATGATTGTCATATTATTTTACGCGGTGGACTAGAGCCAAACTATGATGAAGCTAGTGTTACAGATGCGATTAAACAACTTGAATCAGCAGGTTTGCCAGCCACATTGATGGTTGATTTTAGCCATGCCAATAGTAATAAAGATTTCCATAATCAACCAAAAGTATCCTCGAATATTGCTGAGCAAATTGCTAATGGAAACAAAGCCATTAGTGGCGTAATGATTGAAAGCCATTTGGTGGAAGGCAATCAAAACGGTGAGGGTAAGAGCAAAGATCTGCTTACCTATGGTCAGAGTATTACCGATGCTTGTATTGGTTGGGATGATACTGAAAGCGTATTAAGAGAATTAGCAGAGGCTGTTGAAAAGCGCCGCTTAATCACTTAGTTTGCTCCTAATTTGATCAATAGCTGTGTTGAAAGTACTCACTTATACTTATAAGCTCCGTTCTTTCGCCTTGCTCTTAATCAAATTAGAAACAATCTAAGCAACTAAGTCAGATAAAGATATGAATATACAAAAACTAAACACAAACGAGCCAGATTTCTGGCAGAAGCTAGACAAACGTCTGGCATGGGATAGCGCATCAGATCAGACGGTGGTTGAGACGGTTACTGGTATTTTAAAAGATGTTAAAGATCTTGGTGATAAATCTGTTGTCAAATTTACCAATCTATTTGATGGCATGTGCGCAACCAGCATGAAGCATTTAGAAATTCCTAAAAGCAAATTGGAGTTTGCATTGGATGGCCTTTCTACAAAAGAATACAAGGCTCTAAAACAAGCGGCAGACCGCATTGAAAGCTATGCAGAACATCAAAAAATGGAATCATGGAGCTACACCGAAGCCGATGGCACGGTGCTAGGTCAGCAAGTTACAGCACTTGATCGCGTAGGTTTATATGTGCCAGGTGGTAAAGCGGCATACCCGTCGTCGGTATTGATGAATGCGATTCCTGCAAAAGTAGCAGGTGTAAAAGAATTGATTATGGTTGTGCCAACACCAGCAGGTGAGTTTAGCCCATTGGTATTTGCGGCGGCAGAATTAGCAGGCGTGGATAGGGTATTCTCAATCGGTGGCGCACAAGCCATTGCTGCATTGGCTTATGGCACCGAGACCGTTCCACAAGTCGATAAAATCGTCGGTCCAGGAAATATCTACGTGGCAACGGCCAAGAAAATGGTTTTTGGCACAGTCGGCATTGATATGATCGCAGGGCCATCCGAGATTTTAGTGGTATGTGATGGCAAGACAAATCCAGATTGGATAGCGATGGATTTATTTTCACAGGCAGAACACGATGAAGATGCACAATCAATCTTAGTTTCACCCGATGCAGACTTCATTGAGAAAGTCATGCAAAGCATTGATAAACTTATTGATGACATGCCACGTGCGACAATCATTAAAGAATCACTCGAAGGTCGCGGCGCAGTTATCCAAGCCAAAGATATGGATGAAGCGATTGAAATCGCCAACTATATCGCGCCAGAACATTTAGAGCTTTCAGTTGATAATGCAGAAGAAGTTGCCAAACAAATCCGCCACGCAGGCGCAATCTTTATGGGGCGTTACACAGCAGAAGCGTTGGGTGATTATTGTGCAGGTCCCAATCACGTATTGCCAACCTCAAGAACAGCGCGATTCTCATCGCCCTTAGGTGTTTATGATTTTCAAAAACGCTCGTCATTGATTGGCTGTTCAGCAGATGGCGCGTCGGAATTGGGCAAGGTTGCCTCAGTACTAGCGCACGGCGAAGGCTTAACAGCGCATGCGCGCTCGGCGGAATATCGTATTAAGGATTAGTCAAGGAAGTCCTGAAGCACACCCCCCTAGTTTTACATGATGTTTATGGTTGTATGAAACATCATGTAAAACTAGGGGGGTGTGCTTTGTATTTAAGTTTATAAAGCGATCAAGAATAAGTCATCAATGAATAACCTTAGCCTTCCCATCCTCTAAAAGAATCTTCACAGAATCACCAATTTTAAAAACTTCTTTAGAGCTAGGCTGTGTAATCGCAACGGTTTCACCGTTAGCTTTTGTTATGATAAACTGTTGCGCAGTTGAAGGCTTGGTAGCATTGCGGTAAAGCTTGCCGATGGTGGCTAAATCTACCGACCCATAAACACCACTGTGTCCACCTGAACCGACTGAAACCCCTACATTGCCGTAAGAGTTAATATCTTCGGGTTTGACCGCTACTGTTTTCACTGAAATGATTTTCCCCATTTCAATTTTCTGCATATTGGTAATATTGCTGGTATTGGCCGTCTTGTTGCTTGAGCAAGCAGAAAGGCTGATGAGTATGAATAGTGAGAAAGCAGATAGTGTTTTCATTTGATTTTTCCTAAGCAATCTAAATAAGTGTTTTCGTCGGGCAATGTTTGGCTTTGTTGCGCTTGCCAAATCATTTCACCTAAGCATTCCATCATAGCATGCTCGGCATCTGCTACCCCTTTTAGGGCAACTAAACGCTCGTAAAGTTCAGAAATTCCGGGGGGACGATTAGTGATGATTTGTTCGCGAATGCCTAAGTGCATTCCCAAATGTAAAAAGGGGTTGGTATCACCCATTTCAGGTAAATAGTCGGCATTGACACTGGCTTCTTTGTTTTCTAATAGCGCGTGATATTCAGGGTGTTCTTTAATGAGCGCGACAACCTGCTGTTCTAACGGAGAAAGGGCTTCTTTTTGCTTGCGGTGCTTTTCCCAGCTATCGCAGTAAAATTGGCGGAGCTGTTCGCGTTGATCTTTTTGTTCTGTCATATCATCCTATGGCTTTGTTGCTAACTATTTTTTAAAAAATGTTGCAGGTTTTCAGTAACTTTATCAATCACACGTTGGCGCGCTTCAATCGCTGCCCAAGCAGTGTGTGGTGTTAAAATCAAATTAGGGATTTTATCACTAAGTAAGGGGTGGTCAAGTGGCGGCGGTTCTTGCTCCAATACATCAATTCCAGCTCCAGCGATAACCTTATCATGCAGGGCGACAGCAAGCGCGGCATTATCCACCACACCACCACGCGCGGTATTGATTAAAAACGCAGTGTCTTTCATTAATTCAAATTCTTTTTTGCCAATCAAGTGTTTAGTTTCAGGTGTCAAAGGGCAATGAATACTGATTACATCCGCTAGAGGCAACAAGGTTTCAAGGGGTAAACGACCCTCGTTTGCGTTTGTTGAAGATACGCCAGCGCGTTGTGAAATCAAAATACTCATGCCAAATGCAAGCGCTAATTTTTCAACGCCTTTGGCTAGGCTTCCGTAACCCACCAATCCCAAAGTCTTACCCGAAAGCTCTTGAATTGGGAAACTTAGATTAGAAAACTGACCACTTTGCGACCAATCGCCGCTTTTAGTGATTTTTTGATAATTGAAAAGTTGGGTAGATAAAGCCAAAATTAGTGCAAAAACATGCTGGCTAACAGACTCAGTACAGTAGTCTGTTACATTATTAACAATAATGCCGTGTCTTTCGCATGCCGCTTGATCCACATTATCCATGCCTGTGGCGGTGAGTAGAATGAGTTTTAAATCAGGTAATTGTTTAAGCAAGTCCTCATCAAAAATCACCTTATTCGCAATGGCGATATTCGCCCCTTGTAGACGCGCTAAACGCTCCTCGGGCTGGGTCGCCTCGTGAATTTCCCAATTATCCAGCACGGCATACAAACCTGTGAGATCAAGGTCGCCGGGGTTAAAGCTTTTCTCATCGAGGACGACAGCCTTGTAGTTAGTATTAGTCATCAAGTAATTTATCCTTAAAATCACATAAATCAGAAATCAAACAAGCCGCACACTTAGGCTTACGTGCTACGCAAATATAGCGCCCGTGCAGAATTAGCCAGTGGTGTGCATCAATCATAAATTCTTTGGGGATAAAACGCAGTAGTTTCTTCTCAACCTCAACCACGTTCTTACCTTTGGCGATGCCTGTACGGTTGCCGACTCGAAAAATATGCGTATCGACCGCCATAGTCGGTTGACCAAATGCGGTATTCAAAATCACATTAGCCGTCTTGCGCCCCACGCCCGGTAAGGCTTCTAAGTCTTCGCGGTTTTCTGGTACAACCGAATTATGCAATTCAACCAGCATTTTACAAGCTTGAATAATATGTTTCGCTTTGCTGTTATAAAGCCCGATGGTTTTGATGTATTCCTTTAAACCTTCCTCACCTAAGTCATAAATCGCTTGGGGCGTGTTAGCAACAGGAAAAAGCTTAGCCGTCGCCTTATTCACGCCTTTGTCGGTAGACTGAGCGGACAAAGCCACTGCCACCAATAGCTCAAAAGGAGAGCTGTAGTTTAGTTCCGTCTTAGGATGAGGATTTGCCTCGCGCCAGCGACTAAAAATTTCGTAACGTTTTTCTTTATTCATTTATTTTACTGCTATTTGATTGATCATGTAAAAGTGGGGGGGTGTCCTCCCGCATCTAAAAACATGGCTGTTTTTAACTTTTCCGTGTCCTTCTGTGTATTCCGTGGCAAAAATCTTTTTCTTTTAAGCTCTTAAAGAAATAATATCCCATCCTCGCTCAACAGCCACCTCACGCAACTTATCATCAGGGTCAACGGCAATCGCGGTATCTACGGCTTCAAGTAAACTAATGTCATTGTATGAATCGCTATAAAACACACTGCCTTGCATGGTTTCGTTATTGTCTTTTAGCCATTCATTTAGGCGTGTGATTTTCCCTGTTTGAAAGCAGGGTGTGCCTTCTACTTCGGTGGTGTAACGGCCATTAATAATTTTTGATTCGGTAGCTAATAGATTGTCGATACCTAATTCAGTGACGATGGGGCGCGTTACAAAGCTATTGGTTGCGGTGATAACGAGTAGTGTGTTACCTTGATCTTTGTGCTTTTCTACTAAGGCACGGGATTTTTTTGTAATCATGGGTAGAATGATAGTTTGCATAAATTCTTTATGCAGTTTGCCAAGCTCTTCCATGCTTCGAATAGAAAGTGGTTTAAAGCTAAAGGATGAAAATTTGAGTATATCGAGTGTACCGTTTTTGTAATCATCGTAAAAAACGTTATTGGCGGCTTCGTATTCCTTTTCATCGACTAATTTTTTTGCGACGAGAAACTGCCCCCATTCGTAGTCGCTATCACCGTGTAACAGGGTGTTATCAAGGTCGAAGATTGCTAGTGCCATTTTGAAACTCGTGCAGATGAAAAATAAGTCCATATTGTAACCGCAATAATTTGCTGAATCACTGCCAATGTGCAAATATCACACCAATTAAAAGTTTTGGAGTTGGATGTGATAGATGATGAAGGCTTTCGGGCCAATGTTGGCATCATCCTTTCAAATTGCGACGGTGAAGTATTTTGGGGTAAACGTATTGGACAGACTTCTTGGCAGTTTCCACAAGGCGGCATAGATAAAGGCGAAACGCCGCTACAGGCGATGTTTCGCGAGCTTGAAGAAGAAACAGGTCTGCTAGAAAAGCATGTAGAAGTGGTTGGTTCAACGAAGGATTGGTTGCGCTATCGTTTACCGAAAAGAATGGTTCGTCGTGGCACGAATGGAAGGGTTTGTATTGGGCAAAAACAGCGTTGGTTTTTGTTAAAAATGGTGTGCGAAGATTCGTCTGTGAATCTCGCTGCCTGTGATGTGCCTGAATTTGACGGCTGGCGTTGGGTGAACTATTGGTTGCCTGCAAAAGAGGTGGTGTATTTTAAGCGCCGCGTTTATGAACGTGCTTTACAAGAGTTAGCGCCATTAACACTTTTGAAAAAAGTGTCAAAAAAATAAAGTATGACAGCTAACGAGGCGCTATTTCCATATCTGCAAGAGAATGGAAGCCATTGTATGGCGTACACTAGCCTTGAACCTCAGATGGAATACTTCATTGTTGAGGGTGTAGGCTATATCGCATATATCAGTTTTAAGCATTGGTTTTTCGCGTGGAAAGAACGCAAAGTGGTGTTGGCTGATCCTGTTTGTGATCCTCAAAACTATCAAAGCATTATTACTGCCTTTATTAAAAAATACCCCAATGTGATTTTTGTGCAAGCCTCAAAACCCACAGCAAGTATTTTGGATAAGTTGGGTTATCAAGTGAATCTGTTCGGTATTGAAAATGAAATCCCGCTCGCTGATTTTAGCCTGCAAGGAAAGCCACGCGCCAAGCTCAGGCAATGGCGTAATAAGTGTGTGCGTGAAGGGGTGACAGTTAAAGAAGGGTGTATTAGCGTTTGCGATAATCTGGATGAAGTGAAGGCGTTATCAACGGCATGGTTAAAAAATAAAGGCGGTGATGATTTGGGTTTTTTAGTGCGTCCTTTTCGTTTTGAGAAAGAAAAAGATGTGCGCTATTTTTGGGCAACTCAAAATGATAAATTAATGGGTTTTGCATTGTTTGATCCGATGTATCGAGATAATAAAATCATTGGCTACTATCATAATATTGACCGCATCGCAGAGGGTGCGCCACATGGCACAAGTGCAACCATATTGTTGAATGCGATTGAAGTATTTAAACAAGAGGGCGTGGAAAAAGTGTCCTTAGGAATGTCGCCTTTGTATGTGCCAAATGGCTTGAAAAACGAATTCAATTATCACCCCTTTACGCGCAAAGCTTTTCGCTATGCCTTTGAGAAATTAAACTTTTTATATTCTTTTAAAGGTAACTTAACGCATAAAAAGAAGTTTGCAGGTCTGCAAGAACCCATCTATATTTCTAGCACTAACGGAACTGGTTTACGGGAAGTGTTTGTGATGATGAAAGCGATAGGCATGATATGAGTTCATCTGACAACCTTAGTCTGCAAGGCACGATTAAAAGCCCAGTATCCTTTAAAGGGCGGGGCTTGCATACGGGTAAGCGCTCACACATTACAGTCCACCCAGCGGATGAAAATAGTGGCATTGTTTTTAAACGTATTGATAAAAAAGGGCGTGATAATAATGGGAATGCCACAGAGATTCTCGCGCATTGGAAGAACACCAAAAAGCTCCCGCTTTGCACCTGTATAGCTTCATCCGATAATGGCATACACGTTCGTACCATCGAGCATTTAATGGCGGCTTTCTATGCCTGTAGAATTGATAATGCGTTGGTAGAAGTGCATGGCTCAGAGCTACCGATTATGGATGGCAGCGCGCTCGCTTTTGTTACTGAAATGAATAAAGCAGGTGTTGAAGTTCAAAATTCACCACGAAAAATAATAAAAGCACCAAAAGCATTTGAAGTGCGCGAAGACAACAAGCACATAAAAATAGAACCTGCGGATGACTTATTTGTAGATGTAACTATTTCATTGAAAAAAATTGGTCGTTTAAACTGGAGCGGTGAAATCACGCCCGAAATATTCCTAGAACAAATAAGCGCAGCGCGTACCTTCGGGCGATTTAAAAACGGCATGTTAGCGCAACTCACGCGCTTTTCTAAAGACCCAATCTGCTTGGGCGCAAATACAAGCTCAGCCGTGGTTGTGGTGCGAGGCGATAAAGTGCTCAATAAAGGCGGACTGAGAATGCCTGATGAATACGTTAGGCATCGTTTGCTAGATTTGGTTGGCGACCTAATGTTATCGGGTGGGTATGTTCACGGTAAAATCACGGCGAGAAGCCCCGCGCATCGCTTGACGCATGAGTTGTTAAGTAAGTTGTAGTAATGATAACTATAAAGCACACCCCCCTAGTTTTACATGATGTAAAACTAGGGGGGTGTGCTTTTTAATAAGCTTTTATCTTCAATTAAGAAACCTAGTAATATTAATTAACGGTTAGCTGTAGGGTACATATATGAATATTATCGAAAAGTCCTTAGAAATTGCGCTTAAAGCTTATTCTGGTCAGCGTGATAAAGCGGGGAAAACATACATACTTCATCCATTGCGATTAATGTCAAAAATGGAGACCGAAGAGGAAATGTCAGTTGCATTATTACACGATGTCATTGAAGACTCTGATATAACGGCAGAAGATTTATTAAATAATGGCATACCGTCAAATGTTGTAGATGCCGTACAGTGTCTTACAAAAAACAGGGGTGAAAGCTATGATGATTTCATAGAAAGAGTTCTTGAAAATAGCCTTGCTGCAAAAATTAAAAAAACAGATATTGAAGACAATATAAATATATTAAGGCTAAACACAGTAAGTGATGCAGATTTAGCGCGCATAGCAAAATACCATAAGGCATGGCACATCATTGACAAAAACAGCTAGAAAGCTATGTTCCATTACGTGGTAAATTGTAGATTTAATTTGAATCAGAGTAAAACAAATCATCATGTAAAAGTGGGGGGGTGTGCTTTTAAACACTGTTATAATTTCATTTCTTTATCACTATAACCGTGTGAGCTTAACATCATGAAAAATATCGACTTAGAGAAAACCTATAACTTCAATTGGGGCAAACTCACAAAAGATGAGAAGTCAGTTTTTGAGGCGTTTCCAAAGGATTATCAAGATTTTCTAAAAGAGAATAATGGGGGGATGGTTGTTGATGAGGAGAAGTGTTTTTTTAAAACAGATTTGGTGAGAAAGTTTGATGATGGGCGTATTTATGAGGGAAGCTCAAATGGGGTTGAGGAATTTTTGGGTTTTTTGAGCTACGAGAATGAAGAGCCTGGTGAGGATTTTGAATACCCTATGTCTATTTTACACCAGCATTATGATCGACATTTAGAGGAGGAGTTTCTGCCTTCAAATGTGATTGTGATTGGTCGATGTGTTCAAAATTGTCTTATCGCCATATCGTTGAATAAGCATGATTTTGGTTCGGTTTATTATTGGGAGTGGTATTGGCAATATCCTTGGTTTGAGGAGTATTTTCAAACGAGAATAAAACAAGCTTCGAAGCAGTTTGAGGATGTGGGTAAGATTCTTGAAAATCCTGATCACCCTAAGTACCAAAAAGCTTTTGATGCTTTGAACTATGCGACTTGGGTAAAAGTTGCACCGACCTTTACTGACTTTATCGATGGTTTATACGAGACTAACAATGAAGATGATTAGGTTTTCTCCCTCGGAGGGGATTATAGGGTAACGCTATTGTGCTATAAATCTGATTATTCCCAAAATACAAAAGCATCATGTAACGATTAAAGATAAGAATAAAGCGCAAGCTCACTAAAAAGTGGGGGTGTGTTTTTTAATTCTATTATTAAATGATGTTTAAGTGGGTTTTCTAAAGTTTGAAATCATCGGCAAGTTTCCTTTAGGTCTCAGCGTTAAACGACACTCATGGGTAACGCTTGTGTCAGGTGCTAATGATAAGTGAAAGCGTTGTGCCAAAATTGCTACGGCGAGTACGGATTCAGTAATGCCAAAGTTCTTTCCAATACAAACTCTAGGGCCTGCGCTAAAAGGAATGTAAGTGAACTTGATGGGTTTTTCAGCACCTGGCATAAAGCGCTCGGGGATAAAACTGTCAGGATTTTTCCAGAATTTTTTATGACGTTGAATCAGCCAAGGAACGATTAACATCAACGAGCCTGCGGGTACTTTTTTTCCACGAATTGTATCTTCTTTTAACGCTTGGCGTGAGAGGATGGGCACAGGCGGATAGAGTCGCATGGTTTCATCAAGAATCGCGCGGGTGTAAGGTAGGTTTGCAATATCTTCCATTACAGGTGGTCTGTCACCAAGAGCCTGATCGAGTTCTTCGTGTAACTTTTTTTCTACATCGGGTGATTGAGAAATGAGATACCACGTCCAAGCCAGTACATTGGCAGTGGTTTCGTGACCTGCCATAAATAACACAATAATCTCATTACGGATTTGCTTGCGCGTCATGGTGTCGAGGCCATTGTCGGATTGGTTGGCTTTTATAAATTCGGCAACCATCGTGCCTTCGTGCCCTTCTTTTTCTGCCTTGGCAATAATGGCATCGATGGCATTGTGAATGGTTTTAGCCGCTTTTCGGGCTTTACCAATTTTGCCGTTTACGTTGGGAAACCAATCGGGTAAGCCTAAGAAATTCGATAAGGCCATTTGCTTTACAACGGATTGATAGTCGGCAAAAGCATTCACTACCGCTGTGCTATTTTCTGCGCCCAGCTTTTCACCAAAAAGGGTGCGGGAGATAATTTCAGCGGCAAGTTTCCCCATTTCAGTATGTACGCTGAGTTGTGCGCCATCACCTTGTGATTGCCAATCATCTGCCATTTCAGTAATGGTGGAAATCATCACTTCGCTAAACATCTTTATATGAGAATGATCAAATAGAGGTGTTTGTATTTTACGTCGTGAAGCCCAAGTATCGCCATCGCTGATAAATAAACCATCGCCTAGTAATGGTTCTAAAGCACGGCGCATTTGAGGAGATTTTCGTTCATAGTTGTCTTTGTTTTCAACAAAAACATACCGAATAATGTCAGGGTGGTTGGCGACAAAAACATGCTGTTTGAGGATTTTTTGTGAGGTGAACTCATCACTAAAGGCAGCTTCATCCCAAATTGAAAGTAAATCATTCTTTGCGTAATACAGTGCTTGGAATGGATTGATTTCTTTTTTGTGTCTTTTAGGAAAAGGTGGAATAAATGCGCTCATGAGTAACTTCTTGATATTAGCTTGGGCGTATATTGCATATTAGCCGAAAGGCTTGCAATTAAAATATTCGTTTTATTGATTAAAGTATGGTTTTTATGAACTTGGCATGACTAAAACAGTCATAGAAAAAATGCTTATGAGAACTATTTTTTTTGCAAGTGATTTGTAGATAAGATTATTCGTAAAGCATCTAATCGTGTAGAATTGCGCTAATAATTTGGGTTGTGAGATTTTCTCAGGGATAGCTCTTTGTCAAATCAGAAAAAGAAAATAGCAATAGTTGGCATGGCTTGCCGATTTCCTGGCGAAGCAGACTCTCCAGAAGCTTATTGGGATGTTTTAAAAAATGGGAAAGACCTTGTTACAGAGGTAAGTTCTGAGCGCTGGGGAACTAATTTCTATCAACACCCTGATAAGAAAGAACCTGGCAAAAGTTATACTTTTGCGGCAGGTGTTCTTCCTAAAGTCGATGAATTTGATGCGAGCTTCTTTGGAATATCACCCCGCGAAGCAGCTCAAATGGATCCGCAACAACGTCTCCTGTTAGAACTAACATGGGAGGCCTTGGAAGATGGGCAGCAAATACCCGAATCTTTAGCAGGTTCTGATTGTGCGGTTTATATTGGTATTGCCAGTACCGATTATGCGCATCGTCGTATGGACGATTTAAGTTCGCTTGACCCTTATTCAATGACAGGCAATACCGCCAGTATCGCCTCCAATCGTATCTCTTATATTTTTGATCTTCACGGCCCCAGTGTTTCTGTTGATACCGCTTGCTCATCTTCTTTAGTTGCCTTGCACCAAGCGTGTAATGCAATTTGGAATGGCGATGCGGCAACAGCGATCACAGGTGGCGTGAATATGTTGTTGCACCCCTTTGGCTTTGTTGGCTTTTCAAAGGCTTCGATGCTTTCGCCTAATGGGCGTTGCCGTGCTTTTGATGCAAGTGGTGATGGTTATGTGCGCTCAGAAGGTTCTGCCATTCTTTATCTTAAGCTATTGGAAGATGCAGAAGCGGATGGCGATCCTATTCATGCTGTCATTATAAATACTGGCATTAATAGCGATGGTCGAACCAATGGCATTACTTTGCCGAGTACCGAAGGTCAGGCTAGCTTATTACAAAATGTTTATAATCAAGCGGGTGTTAATCCTAATGATTTAGATTATTTAGAGGCGCACGGCACAGGTACGGCAGTGGGTGATCCATTAGAAGCAGGCGCATTGGCTAAAGTTTTGGGTAAGCCACGTAAGAAGCCACTACCTATTGGTTCTGCTAAAACAAACCTAGGGCATCTCGAGACAGCCTCGGGGATGGCAGGGCTTTTAAAGGTTGTTTTGAGTTTGAAAAATCGTGCAATTCCTCCATCTTTACATTTTGAAAAGCCTAATCCACATATTGATTTTGAAGGTGATAAATTATCAGTAGTGACGGCTTTCACTCCACTTGAAGAGTCAGAAAAACCATTACTGATGGGTGTGAACTCGTTTGGCTTTGGCGGAGCAAATGCGCACGTTATTGTTGAAGAATATAAACACGAAAGAAAAAATACCCAGAAAATAAAATCAGAAAAGCAGTCAACATCATCGCCGCTATTTTTATCCGCAGAAAGCAACAGTGCATTACGCGAGATGGCAGGGCGTTACCGTGATTTACTTCATCAAGAGGATATTAATTACCAAGATGTTGCTTGGTCTGCTTGTACTAAACGACAGCATTTGAGTCATGGTTTGGCAGTTCATGGTGATGAGTTACACGATATTGTTGAATGTTTGCACGCTTATTCTCAGGGTGAGATTCACACAGGCGCTACGGCAACCAATAAATTAAATAGCTCAGATGAGACCACTAAACTAGCTTTAGTATTTTCAGGTAATGGTTCTCAGTGGCAAGGGATGGGGTGTGATTTATTAAAAACCGAACCTTTGTTTAAAGAAACGGTAGAAGAAATCAATAAACTACTCAATGTTTATGAAAAAATATCTTTGATTGATGAGTTTAACGCCAGCCAAGAAACGTCACGCTTACAACTTACCGAAATTGCACAGCCTTTACTATTTGCTTTGCAAGTAGGGTTAATACGCATTTTGGAGTCCAAAGGACTTATCGCCACTGCGGTTATAGGGCATAGTGTTGGAGAAGTCGCAGCGGCATGGGCGGCAGGCGTACTAAGTTTAGAAGAAGCCGTTAAAGTTATTTATCAACGCAGTCATGCACAAGGTAAAACACAGGGCGCTGGGCGCATGGCAGCGGCTGGTGTAAGTAATGACAAGATTAAAGCCGTGCTAGAAGAGCTTGGTTTAACAGATAAAATAAGCGTTGCGGGTATCAATAGTCCTAAATCCATTACTTTGTCTGGCCAATTAACCGCACTAGAGATATTAAACGAGTACTTTGAAGAGCATGGTGTTTTTTATCGCATTCTTGATCTTGATTATGCCTTTCATAGCGCGGCTATGGATCCTGTTGAAGCTGATATTAAAGATTCACTTAAAGGTTTGGCGTTAGGCGCTACAAATCGTACCTTCTACTCTACGGTGACAGGCAATACTTTAGGTGGTGAGCAGTTAGATGAAACTTACTGGTGGGATAATATCCGAAAGCCTGTGTTGTTTGCATCAGCGATGGATCAGTTGTTGGAGGATGGTTATCAAGTATTCCTCGAAATAGGTCCTCACCCTGTTTTACGCACCTATGTGAATGAATGTGGTAGAGAGAAAGATTCTACGATACTTTCTGTTTCTACCATCAAGCGCCAAGGCGAATCCAAAACTGCCTTACAAAATGCTTTATACGATTGTTACCTTGCGGGTTGTTCTTTAAATGATGATGTTGTATTCCCATTAGATTATCAAATGGTTAAGTTACCTCATTACCCTTGGCAAAAAGAAAAGCATTGGTACACGTTAACAGCAGAAGGTAGTGATTTAGTTAACCGTCACCGCGAACACCCTTTGTTGGGCTATCGTTTAAAAGACTTTGATGCTTGCTGGGAAAACCAAATTGATACCAGTTTGCTCAGCTATTTGAAAGACCATGTGGTTGATGGTGGCGCCGTAATGCCAGCAGCAGCGTATGTTGAGATGGCATTGGCTGCATCGAAAGCTTGGTTTGCACCTGACTCAAATGATGAGCAAAAAAACCAATGGGAAATTGAAAATCTTGAGATTAGAGCACCGATTGTTTTAGATCACAGTAAAACCATTCGTTTTAAGCTCTTTAGCAAAGATGGTAGCTTTATAATCAGTAGCCGTGATCGACTCAGTGATAGCCCTTGGAATGAAAATGTTGTTGGACGGTTGTTAGGTAATACCAATAAAAAAGTCCCTAAAAAAGTAGCCTTTGACCTGCTAATAAAAAACTCTAAAAGAACCATCACTTCAGCAAGGCATTATCAACTGACAGAATCTGTGGGTTTGAGCTATGGCTCAATTTTTCAGGGTATTGGAAAGGTGTGGGTGTCTTCTTTAACGGCACTGGCAAAGCTTAATATACCTGAAGAACTTACTGCTAATAATGGGCTTAGCCAATACCAATTACATCCCGCGCTACTAGATGCAGGATTTCAAGTGCTGGTTGATATATTTGCAGATAATATTGAGCAGGGTAGCCAAGCGGCACTTATCCCTGTGCAAGTAGGTAAGTTGTATCATTATGCTGATATGAAAGACCTTTCATATATCGTTGTCAATATAACAAAGCAAAGCCCCCAATCAGTATTAGCAGACTATCTATTATTAAATGCGAAAGGGGCAGTATTAGCCGAGCTAAAAAACTGTCGTTTCCGTGGCGTTCAACTGACGCGAAGTGCATCAACATTGCCTGCAAGTTATGAATTTAGACCAATGCTCATGCCACATATTGAAGCGGGTAAGTATTCACCTGTTTCAGACCCTGCTGCCCTTGTTTCAGGCGCGCTTAAGTTTTTGAATTCACACGAACAGGAGTTCTTACGAAACAAGCACTACCAAGAAGTTTTACCACTGTTTGATGTCATGGTTTCCGTTTTTGCATGGCAAGCGATACATCAGCTGAACCCTAAAGGTGATGAGTTTACTTTAAAGTCGTTAGCAGAACAGGCACATATTGAGTCGATTAAATTACCCTTGTTGTCACGTTTGTTGGGAATATTGGTTGATGATGAACTTGCTACCTTTGAGAATGATCAGTGGCTATTAAGCGCCGAGTGTGATTTGCCGCCTGCCGAAGATATTTGGTTGTCGGTGCTGGGTGATTCTCCTGCATACTTGCCTGAACTGATGTTATTAGGACGATGTGGAAAATATTTAGCAGAAGTCTTGCAACATAAGGTGATGCCAGAAACATTACTGTATTCGCAAAAAAGTAGTATTCAAGAGCACTGGAATGGTGCATCCCCTAGTAACCTTAGTATGAATCTTGCTTTGCGAGATACTTTACGTGAAATTGTAGAAGATTGGCCAGAAAATAGACGATTGCGGATTTTGGATGTGGGTGCAAATGATACTGAGATTAGCCAGCTAATATTGTCGGTGTTTCCTCCTGAGCAATGTGATTATGATTATATTCATCATGATGAAGAGTTATTGGGAAAGGCTAGCTTTGATTTAGAGTCATGGGATTTTGTTAGTACCGAGCAGCTTGATTTAAGTCTTGAGATAGATGTTAGTGATTGTCCTATTCAATTTGGCGTTTACGATATTGTTATTGCAGCCAATACACTGTATCACTCTGATGATTTGTCAAAAGTACAAAAGAATATCAAGCAGCTCTTATCCCCTAAAGGGGTGCTTTTATTATTAGAAAGACAATCTGATCGTTTTATGGATATGACGTTTGGGTTGCAGTCTGATTGGTGGGCGCATACCTCTAATAATAAAAAACCAATTCCATTACTGATGACCGCGAATGAATGGCGAACATCATTAAAAGAAACAGGGTTTGATCATGTTGAACTATTGATGGAACCAGAAGCAACGGCGGATACGGGTGCTTTTATGGTGGTTGCTAGTCATTCAGATGAATTGAGCAATGAAAATATTCTAGAAACGGTAGATGACGAAGAAGATATTCAAACATGGATGATTCTTAAAGACGAAAGCGATATTTCTCATAATTTATCAAATTCACTTGCTACATCTCTTAAGAATGCAGGGCATCAAGTTATCACTGTTCAAACAGGTGAAACGTATAAGCGCCTTGGTCCTACGCAGTTTGCGATTAATTTTGATGTTGAGAAGTCTAGCAAAGAAGATCATTTTGATCATATTATTGAAACACTCAATAAATTAGATATTCATTGTGATCATATTGTCCATCTAATGGGTTTACGTTGGCACAATGATTTAAAAGTAGATCAAGGCGATTTAACGCTACAAGAAAAGCGCTGTGCGAGTACAGTTGATTTAATCAAAGGGTTCGAGGCGCGGGGTGAATTATCACTGCCAAAGCTAACCTTGATTACGTCGGGTGGAGCAGTCGTTGCTAGAGAGGAACAAGTCTTTTCGTTTGATACAAACCCATCCCAAGCCGCACTTTGGGGCTTGGGTCGTGTCATTATGAATGAGCACCCAGACTTAAATTGTAAATTGATTGATCTGCAAGGACCCTTCGATTCATCCTCAACGAGTCAGTTGTTAAATGATGAGTTGTTAAATCATAGCGGAACCAACGCTAAAGAAAATGAAGTCATATTAAACAGCAACGTACGTCATGTTATGCGCATGAAACGTATTGAGCTAGCAGCTTCAAAAGTATCTAATAAAAATAGTAACGCTTCAAATACACCGTACAGTCTTCGTTTTAGTACGCCAGGACAATTGAAAAACTTATATTGGCATGAATTGCCCGAACAGTTCTTACAAGCTGATGAAATTGAAATAAAGCCCTATGCAGCAGGATTAAACTTTCGCGATGTAATGTACG
Organism: Cocleimonas sp.; assembly: GCA_021647365.1. GTDB lineage: Bacteria > Pseudomonadota > Gammaproteobacteria > Thiotrichales > Thiotrichaceae > Cocleimonas. The sequence continues at coordinate 37,742 of JAKIUW010000020.1, forward strand.
CAATGGGCTTGCTCTCTGATGAGGCGGTGGAAAACGGCTTCGCAGGGCCAACACTGGGTATGGAGTTATCAGGTGTAGTAACAAAAGTGGGCAGTGCTGTTACAGAATTTAAAGCTGGGGATGAAGTTGTTGGATTCGCACCCGCTTGTTTCAGTTCTCGCGTTATTACGCAAACAACCGCAATTACACACAAGCCAAAAGCGTGGAGCTTTGAAGAAGCCGCAACCATACCTACAACATTCTTTACGGTTTATTACGCACTAAAACATCTAGCGCAAATTCAACCAGGTGAAAAAATACTCATTCATGGCGCCGCTGGCGGTGTCGGCATTGCGGCGATTCAATTTGCGCGTTTTTGTGGCGCGGAAATTTTTGCAACGGCAGGCAGCGATGAAAAACGTGATTTTGTACGTTTGATGGGTGCTGATCATGTGATGGATTCACGCTCACTCGCGTTTGCCGATGACATAATGCAAATCACCAATGGCGAAGGTATAGACATTGTGCTTAACTCACTCGCAGGTGAAGCTATCACACGAAATCTTTCGGTGCTTAAACCTTTTGGACGTTTCTTGGAGTTAGGAAAGCGCGACTTTTACGAAAACAGTAAAATTGGGCTACGTCCTTTCCGTAATAATATTTCTTATTTTGGTATTGATGCGGACCAATTATTAATTGAACGCCCAGAGCTGGCTAATCGTTTATTTAAAGAAATGATGGCACAGTTTGATGAGGGTAGCTTACGTCCAATGCCTTACCGTAGTTTTCCTGCAACGCGTATTCAAGATGCCTTTAGGTATATGCAACAGTCTCGCCAAGTGGGTAAAGTGGTTGTTTCCTTTATGAATGGAAATGCTGTTCCTAGTGAAGAAATTGAGCCACTAAAAATTCAAGAAGCCGAGCTTGAATGTAATCCAAAAGCAAGTTATTTGGTAACAGGTGGCTTAAGTGGTTTTGGTCTAAAAACAGCGAGCTGGTTGGTTGAGAAAGGTGCGCGATCATTGGTATTGATTAGCCGTAGCGCCAAGGTTAGCGAAGACTCACAAAAAATCATTGATAAACTTAAACAAAAAGGTGTTGCGGTATACACACACGCTTGTGATGTAACAGATAAAGTAGCGCTACAAAAACTGATAGCGGTAATTCAACGTGATATTCCACCGTTAAAAGGTCTTGTTCATGCCGCTATGGTTTTAGATGATGGCTTAATCCGCAATATGACACAGCAACAAATATTGGATGTTATGAGTCCAAAAGTGACTGGCGCATGGAACTTACATGAAGCAACGTTGGAAACGGATTTAGATTTCTTTGTATTGTATTCATCAGCGACAACCTTTGTAGGAAATCCTGGTCAAGCAAACTATGTAGCAGCAAATAGCTTCTTGGAATCATTAGCAACTTATAGAAAATCACAGGGCTTGCCTGCGCACTATGCCGCATGGGGCGCTATATCGGATGTCGGTTATCTTGCGCGCAATGAAGAAACCAAAGAACAACTACAGTCACGCTTAGGTGGTGAGGCATTAAATTCAGATCAAGCACTTAAAATGTTAGAAAAAATCATGCTGAGTGAAAAAGCGGGCGCTGCGGTTATAGATTTAGACTGGGGCGTTATTCAGCGCGTTATGCCGGCGGCAAGCTCAGCTAAATATGAAGAGCTGAAACGCAATGTAAAAACCTCTGATGGTGAGCAGTATGAAGATATTCAAACCCTGATTGCTAATATGGGACGAGCGGAAATTCAAGAGCTTGTAACAGATTTACTATTGGATGAAGTGGAACAAATACTACGTTTGCCACGCGATAAAATGGATATTGAACAGTCAATATTTGATTTGGGTATGGATTCATTAATGGGTATGGAGTTGGTGCTAGCTATTGAAGAGCGTTTTGGCGTGAAGCTTCCAGTGATGGCATTAACCGAAGGTGCTAATATCCAGCGTATCGCAGAGAAAATCACAGACCAGCTTGCTGGCGCTAGTGATGATGAAGATACCAGTAGTGCAAAAGAGCAACAAAAAGACAAGCATCAAGAAGATATTTCAATAGCGGCATCTCGCCATGGTCATACGGAGAATATGAGCAATGATGACGCGGAAGCATTATCGAAAAAACTAATTGAAGATGCTATGAAGGCAAGTAAAGCGTAAAGTACAATATAAAGCACACCCCCCTACTTTTACATGATGTTTCTTTAATACTATAGTGAAAAAAGCAAACATCATGTAAAACTAGGGGGGTGTGCTTCTAGAGTTAATTGTGAACCATATATATGACAAAAGCTAAAAAAGGAAATCTCTTTGGTCTAAGCGGCTCAGTTAAAGATCAGCTGGCGCAGAAGATGCTAGAGAAGCGTTTGAAGAAAGTTACCGAGCTTCAAATGAACAGTGAAAATAAAAGTGATGGTGCGCGTACGCGAAAATCGTTACTGTCTAATTCTAAAATCTCTGACGATTTTTGTCGTTTTGATAAATTCCCTGGCTACCAGCAAATTCGTATTTTAGAAGAGGGCGGAAAGCAGCTCGGCGTACCCAGCCCATTTTTCAAAGTACACGAAGGCGTTGCCAGTAATGTTACCCATATAGCAGGTCAAGAATATATCAATTTTGCCAGCTATAACTACCTTGATTTATGTGGGCATCCTGATGTTTCTGAGGCGGCAAAAAACGCCATAGATACATATGGAACGAGCGCATCGGCCAGTCGTCCTGTCGCAGGTGAGCGCCCTGTTCAGCGCGATTTAGAGCTAGCATTGGCAAAGCTTTATGATGTTGATGACAGTATTGTGTTTGTTAGTGGTCATGCCACCAATGTCACCACTATTGGTTATTTATTTGGTCCAAAAGATTTAATCCTGCATGATTCTTTAATACACAATAGCATCGTACAAGGCGGTCAATTATCGGGTGCTACACGCTTGCCGTTTCCGCATAATGATTGGCAAGCTTTGGATGAGCTACTGTTTCAGCAACGCAAAAACTATGAGCGTGTACTGATTTGTGTTGAAGGCATTTACAGTATGGATGGCGATTATCCAGACCTTAAACGCTTTATAGAAATCAAACAAAGACACAAAGCATTCCTGTTAGTTGATGAGGCGCATGCCTTGGGTGTTTTGGGTAAAAAAGGTCACGGCATTAAAGAACATGCAGGGGTCGATGGACATGAAGTTGACCTTTGGATGGGTACGCTCAGTAAAACGCTGGCAAGTTGTGGCGGTTATATCGCGGGTGAAAAAGCACTTATCGAGCATCTAAAGTTTTCAGCCCCAGGTTTTTTATACAGCGTGGGTATTTCACCGCCTTTAGCGGCTTCGGCACTAGCGGCTTTGAAATTACTGGATGAGGAACCTGAGCGTGTGCTTCAACTCAAAGAAAGAGGGCATCAGTTTATTGCACTTGCCCAAGAGCAGGGTTTGAATGTTGGTTCTAGCGCTGGGCTATCGGTTATTCCTGTGATTACAGGCAGTTCCGCCATGGCGGGAAGATTGGCTAACGCCTGTTTTGAACGTGGTATTAATGTTCAGCCGATTTTCTATCCTGCGGTACAAGAAGGCATGGCGCGTTTGCGTTTCTTTATTTGTTCATCGCATACTGAAGAGCAAATAGAACACACGGTAAATGTTTTGGCAGAAGAAATTAACAAGCTAAAATAATTGGAAAACGTGACTAAACAGCGAGTTATATTTTGCACCTATTCAAGCATTTACTCGTCAAAAGTTTTAGAACGTTTACTAGCAAGCGACAAAATAGACGTTGTAGCCATCATAAACTCCACGCGCGTTATCCATTCAAAATATGGGTTTTTTCGCGGCGCTATTAAGCAAATTAAAACTTCAGGTTTTAGGTACGCTACTTATCTTTTTATGGTCACGGATTTGTTTCGCTGGCTTCAACCTTTGTCTTATAAAGAGCAAACAAAAAGCACTTTAAAAACGGTACACAAGCTAGCGGCTGAAAATAATATTCCTGTACTGGATACGCTGGATATTAACAATGTAGAAGGTCTTCAGTTTATCCAACAGGCTAAACCAGATTATCTATTAGCCGCGCATTTTAACCAGTTGATAAAAGCTCCAGTGCTTGATCTATCTGATATGGAATTCTTAAATATACATCCATCGTTACTCCCCAACTACAAGGGAGTCGATCCTGTTTTTTTTGCATTATTAGATCAAAACAAAGAGATAGGTGTTACCCTGCATAAAATGGCAGAAAGCTTTGATAGCGGCGAGATACTACGGCAAAAACCAATCAAAAGTGATTTAAGCCGCAGTTTGTTTATGATAAATAATCAACTCTTTGAAGAAGGTGCAGAACTCGCTATTAAGTGGATAGCTAATACACAATTAAAGTCAGTCGATATTGTCGATAATACGCTCGGGCAATATGATTCTTGGCCAAGCACCGAACAAATCAAGCGCTATAAAAAAAAGGGAAATCATCTCATTACATTGTCTGAGTTTTGGAAAGAAAAATAATGACCGCTGATAAAAACACCAATAAATCATACTTTCGTAGCCACGGTTATACGCCTGATGAAATCATCCTGACAGACTCAGGGGAAAGCTGCGATCTATCAAAACTCCCGCCTTTTCTACGCACCTTGTTAGTTATGGATGGCACCGTCACCAAAGCCTTAGAAGCCTGGTTTTGGGAACCTGTAAAAGTCGTCCCCTTAAAGAATGAACTAACCAAACTTACGGAAACTGTAGAAGGTTTGGCTACAAAAAAAGGCGACAAAGCACTACAGCGCGAAGTCATTTTGCAAGGTGTTGATAGCGAAAAAACATTCGCCTGCGCCCGCTCAACCGTAGCGCTAGAAAGCTTGCCGACGGAAGTAGGGCTAGCATTAGAGACTGGTCAAATAGGAATAGGGGAGTTATTTCGTGAAAAAGGTTTAGAGACTTATCGTGAGCTTTTTAATATCAACTATTTTTCGGCTGTACCGAAAGGGGATGTGCTGTTGGCACATATGGAGGGTGAGGTTGTTTCTCGTAGTTATCAGATTTGGGTGAATGGGAGTGCTGCGATTATTGTTACGGAGTATTTTTCAGTTTCAGCATATAAGGGGTGATGTGTGGAGGCACACTTGCCTTTTTTAACTCCCTCTCCCTGAGGGAGAGGGTTGGGGTGAGGGGGAATAGCTTCGCTATCTATTTTTAGTTATTTATAAGCACACCCCCCCACTTTTACATGATGTTTATTTTCTACGTTAAATTAGCCGTCATTCCTGCATGCTTCTAGCAGGAATCTTTTTGAATTAGCAGGTACTCAAACAGATCCCCGATAAAAACATTAGGGGATGACGCTATTGGTCGTTATCTACTCAAAGACTTTTGAACTATTAATATAACGGCTATCATGTAAAAGTGGGGGGTGTGGTTCTATTCTTATTTTTTATTTGAGTGGGTGTTTTCGTAGCTTGCGGGCATGGGTTTTCTCCTCTTATATTTGTTATGGGCTACGAGTTACTTTCTTGCCTACGGCAGCAAGAAAGTAACCAAAGAAATGCCGCTTAACTTCAAAGCATCTTAATTTCACCTTCAGTAAGGAAATAACAGGAAAGAAGGGAACTCGCTGCGCTCAAACAACCTTCTTTCTGATCTGTTATTTCTTGCGATGGTCGTTGTTTTGGAAGGAGATAAAACAGATGTAGGTTGGACTTCTTCGTCAATTAACTCACAAACACATTTAACATTAATATACATTATAGTTTACATTTAATGTACAATGATGTATCGTGCTTTTTTAAGATAAAAAAGAGGTACATAATGAGTAAGACAATTGAAATTTCTTCAACTATATTTTCTCGCCTTGAGCAACATGCTAAAGGTTTTGATACACCTGCAAATGTTATTGAAAAACTACTCAATAAGTTTGAAGAAGTATCATCAGATGGAACAGGAAGAGACTATACAAAGTATAGGTTTAATGGTGATCTATACGGAAAGAGAGGTTTAGTTTTAGCAGTAGTTAAAGACTATATTTTTAAGAATCAGAAAGTAACTTATGAAGAGTTAAATAAAATATTTCCTAAAAAAATTCAAGGGTCTATAGGAGTATTGAATAAACTAAAAGATGTGAAAATAAGGTACAAAGGAAAAAATTCTGATAGGCACTATACAAATAAGGAACACATCTTACATACATCTGATGCAAAAATTGTAGTTTGTACTCAATGGGGTATAGGAAACTTTAATACGTTTTTAGATCGTGCTCGAGAAATTGGTTTTGAGATTATCTCTGAGTAAATAAAAAGACAGATTATAGTAAGTAAATTAAGGGAGAAATTTATGGAAGCATATTGGGAGCCTTGTAAGACTAGCGAGTGTGATAGCTTACAGGCTGAGGTTGTTAGATGTGTATATTTAAATAATACTATAAATATTTTATTTAAAGGAAGTGAAGTAGATGAAGATAATGTAAGAGATAAAATTGAGGGGCAAGTTTCTTTTGATGTAACCCAAAAAGGGAAACAAGTGGTTGAAGGTAGGTGGATTTATCCAGATACGGTTAAACAAGTAGCTCGTTTTACTGAAAGAGAAAAAGAATCTGAGGATATAATTTTCAAATCGAAAGTTACTGGCATATTAACTATAGATAAAAACTCTATGGAGTTTATTGGCATTTGGGATGATGAAATATGGGATAAAGAAGATGGTTGTATATATGATTTTGAGGTTTATGCTGAAATTGAATAATTGAGATAGAAGCTCCTTCCCTCCTCAAAGCAACGACTATCACAAGAAATAACAGATCAGAAAGAAGGTTGTTTGAGCGGTAGCGAGTCCCCTTCTTTCCTGTTATTTCCTCACTGAAGGTAAAACTAAGACGTTGTGAAGTTTAGCGGCATTTCTTTGGTTACTTTCTTGCTGCCGCAGGCAAGAAAGTAACTCGTAGCCCGTAACAAATATAAGAGGAGAAAGCACAAGCCCGCAAGCTACGAAAACCCCCTCTAAAATAAAAAAGCAAGATTCCTGCTAGAAACATGCAGGAATGACGGTTAAGTTAACATAGAAAATAAACATCATGTAAAAGTGGGGGGGTGTGAATCCACGTTATTCAATAATAACCACTAAGCACCCAACTAAAACTAATCCAAACAACTCAACCACATCCAAGTTCCCCATCCGAATGCACCCATGCGATACTGGAGTTCCCAGCCGACCTTCCTCATCGGTCCCATGAATATAAATAAACCGATTATGTGAATCTACATTCCCACCTTTATTAACACCGTCCTCCATGCCATCCAGCCATAGAATATGTGAGGTGATGTTATCTGCCCCGCTTTTTTGATTTGAGCCTGTGAGTATTTTGGCAATTTTATGGGTGTCGATACGTGCTTTGAAGATTGTACCTAACTCAGCATTCTCTCCAATTTTATGAGAGATAAAATGTATGCCTAGCGGGGTTTTGTAGCTACCACTGAGATTCCCCGTGCCTGCTTTGGCGCTGGATATGGTGTAGGTTTTTTTGACTTGTTTATTTTCTATCAAGGCGAGCTTTTGCTCGCTAATAGAAATGATGATGAATGGGTCTGTGGATGATTTTGGAAAGCGAGTTTCTAAATCATCTAGGGTATCTTTTAAAGACCATGTAAAAGTGGGGGGGTGTGCTTTATTCATTTATGAAGCACAACTCACTCAATCACTATCAGACATATCAATCGCTACGCGTTCTTCATCTTGGTTCTTCTTTGCATCGTTGCGATTTGATTCTAGTTCGGTAAAGTAGCTTTCTGATTCGCCTGTGATGTACTCGCCTGTAAATACGGAGCAATCAAACTGTTTAAGGTCTGGGTTGCCTGTGGTGATGGCGTCAATCAAATCATCAAGGTTTTGGTAGATTAATTTATCTGCGCCAATAGCGGCGGCAACTTCGGCTTCTGTTTTGCCGTGGGCGATGAGTTCTGTCGCGGCGGGCATGTCGATGCCGTAAATATTGGGATAGCGTATCGCGGGTGAGGCTGAGGCGAAGTAAACATTCTTTGCGCCTGAGTCACGTGCCATTTGGACAATCTCGCGTGAGGTTGTGCCGCGTACTATTGAGTCATCGACCAACATTACGTTTTTGCCTTTAAACTCAATGTCGAGCGGGTTCAATTTGCGGCGTACAGATTTTTTACGTTCTGCTTGTCCTGGCATGATAAAGGTGCGACCGATATAACGGTTTTTGATATAGCCTTCTCGATAAGGTACGCCGAGTGTTATGGCTAACTCTAGCGCCGATGTGCGGCTGGTATCAGGAATAGGGATGACTACGTCGATGTCGTGGTTTTTCCATTCGCGATCAATACGTTCAGCAAGGTTGTGGCCCATACGCATACGCGCTTTATGGACGAATACATTGTCGATAACCGAATCTGGGCGCGCAAAGTAAACGTATTCAAAAATACAGGTATTGTAGCGGGCTTTATCAGAGCATTGCTTTGTGTGTACTTGGCCTTCTGGGGTAATGAATATCGCCTCACCAGGTTCTATATCACGAACAATCTCATAGCCTTGGGTGACTAAAGCAACGCTTTCAGAGGCGATCATATGATCTGTACCATTTTCTGTTACACGCTTGCCATACACTAAGGGGCGAATGCCATTAGGATCACGAAAACCGACAATGCCATCACGCGTTATCATCGCGACTACGGCGTAAGCACCTTGGCAACGGTTATGCACGCCCGCTACTGCCGTGAATATTTCTTCGGGATGTACGCGATAAGTCGCACACTTTTGAAGCTCTTGTGCGAAGATGTTGAGTAATATTTCAGAGTCAGAATCGGTGTTGATGTGGCGGCGGTCTTGTTTGTAGAGCTCTTTCTTTAAAGCGGGTGCATTGGTTAAATTACCATTGTGTGCCAGTGAAATTCCATAGGGGGAATTCACATAAAATGGCTGAGCTTCAGAAGCTGATGATGAACCTGCGGTGGGGTAGCGAAGATGACCAATCCCCATATTTCCTTGCAAGCCTTGCATGTTCTTTTCATGAAAAACTTCATTTACCAGCCCATTTTTACGGCGAATGTATAAGCGCTTGCCGTCGCTGGTCACCATGCCTGCGGCATCTTGTCCGCGGTGTTGAAGTACTAATAAGCCGTCGTAGATTTCTTGATTTACGGGGCTGTTGCTAAGAATGCCAATAATTCCGCACATGGGGTTCTTTTTCCGAGATTAAAAAGCTTGGGGGAGCTTTAATCAGTTGTTAGTTGCTAGAAGGGGTGATTGCAGGTTCTGCGGTGCTATCTGTAGGAGTAGGGCTAAGTATGGTTGAGCTAGGATTTACAGCTGGGGGCGTTGTATTGCCGAAGCTATCATCAATGTATTTATTGATATCATCTGGAACTTTAGACTTTATCCATGCAGCAGCTTCTTGAAACTTAGGAATAAACTTGGACTTTGCCCATGCTTCTTGTTTAGGTAATTCGGTTAATCCCAATAGCATTGTTAGCAAGCTTATTGCTAATGCGCCTAAAAGAGCGCCTAAGCCTATCCCTAGAATACGATCAAAAGTCCCAAATCCAACTGACTTGATTAGCTTGTTGAAAATCGCGTTAATAATAGCGCCAACAATTAAAACACCTAAAAATATTAATAAAGCAGCTAGGGCAGTTTGGGCAAAATCACTACCCAGTTTTATGGGTAGCGCAGAGGCAAGTTGATCTTTATAAGTAAAGGCAAGAAAACCAGCGACTATCCATGTGGCTATGAACGTAGCCATCCAAACTAAACCACGCATAAAGCCAATCAGCGCCGTAATCAAAATGATAACAACGATGGTTATATCGATATAATTAACATCCATTTAAAACTATCCTTTGAGGGGGGAGGGGTTAGGACGATTGTACAACTTTTAGTTAGCTCTTAATTAGAGATGACCAAGCTATTTTGTACAAAGAAGTTCTTTTGGTAGCGTTTTTTCATGCCTTCTTGAGCTTGTATTGCAGAATTTCTACTGCTGTGTCCACCAACACGAACACGATATAACACTTTGTTATCCCTTGTTGTTTGGGTAACGAATACGTTGTAACCCTCACTTTTCATTGTTTTTGCAAGCTTGCCAGCACGTGATTGACTAGAAGTAGCCAATAATTGGATAGAGTATTTTCCTGCAGGAGCCGTCGATGGAATAGGGGCTGATGATTCTGTTTTTTCAGGCTTGCTAGGTGCTTTGTTTTGTTTCGGCGCTTTAGCTTGTTTTGGCGCAGATGGCTTTGCAGGCTTTTTCTTTTCTACAATTTCAGGTTTAAATGCTTTTGTCACCTTTTTAGTCGTTGCGACAACGCTGTCTTTAACCGTTTTTGTGGTTTTTTCGATTTTTGGCGCTGTTGTTGTGGTGTCAGTATTATCAACGATTTCTTTTTGCTCGTTTGGCAGTGAAGGTCGTATGGCAAAACCAGGCTTTGTACCTTGTATTGCGGCAGATGTTGAATCCATTGTTGGTTGCACAGTTGGTTTTATTGCATCTGCAACTGTTTCCTTTACACCTTCTGCAGAAGCAATAATGGCTACACCTGCACCTTTTGCTTTATCACTAATGCTACTAACAGAACTATCAAGTCTATCTTTACTTGCAGCAAGCAAGGTACTGGTTGTCTCAGTATCTGTATCGGATGAGCCAGTAAGGCTAGGAATATTCATTTCAGGAGCGCCTGGGAGTTTCATATCGACAACTTCCTGTCGTTGACTGCTCTTGTCTTTAAGTAAGTATCCCAATAACAATGCTGCAATTACTGCTAGAACGATTGCCCCAATACCACGTTTTACCATTGCGTTATCCATGATTCTGTCCTGCTCCTTTATGTGAGTGCTGCTGTTTGATTAATGCATTTTTAGCTTATTAACTAACAATGCACTGAGACCTTTATTTGCTATTTCCCCGTGCAGAAGGTCTCATTAATTTTATAAGTTCGGATACTACCAGAAAAGAGCCGAAAGCGACTACTCTATCTTGTAAATTACTGCTAGTTTTAATGGATTTTATTGCATCTGAAAAGCTTTGGTGCGCTACAACGGCTTTGTCGGGGTTTTGTTTGTTAATTAATTCTTTTAATTCACTTAATTGGCTGCTTCTCGATCCTTCAAGTTCCACGATATGCCATTCATCAATGTGTTGATCCATAATGTCAACAACTTGTTGGATGTCTTTATCCTTTAGCATTGAAAATAGCGCAATGTTTTTGCCTTTGATGGGCTGTGCTTGCAGGTGTTTGGATAGCTGTTTGGCGGCATGTGGATTGTGAGCCACGTCAATCAACCATTCAGGATTATGCTGGATAGTTTGTAATCTACCTGTTAAAGATATTTTTTTAAGCCCTTGTTTTATAGAATTTTGTGTTGTGGGTAATAAGCTATTAATTAGCTGTAATCCTGCAAGCACAGTTGCTGCATTATTGAGTTGGAATTTCCCTGCGAGGGCGGGCAAAGGTAAGGTATGATTTTTGCTAAAACCTTTCCATGTCCAAGTTTCATCATTGTTTTCTTGATACGAGAAATGATGATTAATTTGATATAGGTTCGCGCTAATGCGTTGTGCTTCATTTGCAATATTATCGGGAGGATCTAAGTCACCGCAAACTGCTGGAATGCCTTTTCGCATAATGCCCGCTTTTTCTACGGCAATGACTTCACGGTCATCTCCTAACCAGTCCACATGATCAATGCCAATATTGGTGATGATTGCAAGTGAGGTATCCCATAGGTTTGATGCATCTAAGCGTCCACCTAAGCCCACTTCTAAAATTGCTACATCCACCTTTTGTTGATAAAAAATAATCATGGCGGCGAGTGTGCCAAATTCAAAATAGGTGAGGCTGGTGTTACCTCTAGCTTTATTGATTTCTTCAAAAGCCTCTACGATCAAATCATCTTTTGCATTAATGGTGTTAAGTTTTATGCGTTCGTTGTAATCGATCAGGTGAGGAGAGGTATAGCTACCTGTTTTGTAACCTTGCGCGTTTAAGATGGATTCAAATAAGGCTACTGTAGAACCTTTGCCGTTTGTACCTGCAACGGTGATGATGGGGAAAGTAGGGGAGAGCAGATCTAGCTTTTTGGCAACCTCACGAATCCGATCTAAGCCCAGATCAATTTCAGATAAGTGAAGTGTTTCTTGCCAGCTTAGCCATTCCGCTAATGTCTTTTTCATGGTTATGATCGCTGTGATTTGTGCAAAGGTCTCACAGTATTAGCTGGCTTTTTTCTCATCTCTTTTTTCTTCATCTGCTTCATCTGTTTCACTAGCCGTGATGGGTTCTGGCTGAACAATAGCATCAATTTCTGCCATATTTGGGGGGCGTGGTTTATGCGTCATTATACAAAGCATGTCAGCAATTTCTTGACGTAACTCATGGCGAGGAATAATTCGATCTATCGCGCCTTTTTCAATTAAAAACTCACTGCGTTGGAAACCTTCTGGCAATGTTTCACCTACAGTTTGTTCAATAACACGAGGCCCTGCAAATCCGATTAAGGCTTTCGGCTCGGCGATGATGGTATCACCCAGCATGGCAAAACTTGCCGAAACACCACCCATGGTAGGATCGGTAAGTACTGAAATAAACGGTAAACCAGCGTCTGAAAGTTTGGTTAGAGCCGCGCTGGTTTTTGCCATTTGCATGAGAGAGAAAAGCGCTTCTTGCATACGCGCGCCACCACTGGCAGAGAAAACCACGAATGGGATTTTTTCACGGATACAAACATCAACACCCTGTACAAAACGCTCGCCCACTACCGAACCCATCGATCCGCCCATAAAGCCAAAATCAAATGCAGCTGCGACTAATGGTATGCCGTGGACTTGCCCTTTAGTTACCAATAATGCATCTTTTTCATCACGGTTCTTTTGTGCCGTAGTAAGACGGTCTTTGTATTTCTTATCGTCTTTGAAGCCTAGAATATCAATGGGTGTTATATTTTCTGCGATATTTTCACGGTTTTCTTTATCTAAGAAGAGATCAAGGCGTGTACGCCCGCCTAATCTTTCGTGATGATCACATTTAGGGCAAACCTCTAAGTTACGTTCAAGATCAGCACGGTATAAAACAGCGCTACAAGAAGGGCATTTATGCCAAAGTCCTTCTGGAATCGAACGTTTTTTTGAGGTTGTACCTTCGGTACGAATGCGTGATGGGATTAATTTTTCAAACCAGCTCATAAGTTATATCCGTGCTTTGTTTTTAGCCCCCTCCCTCTGCTAGGGAGAGGGGACAAGAAGAGCTTTATTAACTCTTATCCATTGCTGTGCGCATTGAAACTAACAGCGCACCTATTTGATCCATGATTGTATCAGCATCGTCGATATTATTTTCAATAATTTTCACTATTGCGCTACCAACAATAGAACCATCAGAAACCTTGGATACAGCTGAGGCAGTCTCCGCATCTTTAACGCCAAAACCAACTGCCACAGGCAGTGAAGAAATAGATTTGATGGTTTGTACACGTTCCGCTACTTCATTAACATTAAGTGCGTTAGAACCCGTCACACCTTTTAGTGAGACATAGTAAAGAAAACCACTACCTGCATCGGATATTTTTTTAATGCGTTCATTCGTAGTGGTGGGTGATAATAAAAAGATGGGGTCGATATTGTGTGATTTTAAAATTGGCACAATATCAGTCGCCTCTTCTGGTGGTAGGTCAACAGTCAGTAATCCATCAACACCTACACTTGAAGCTGCTTGAGCAAACTCTTCATAGCCCATTGTTTCTACAGGGTTTAAATAGCCCATCAGTACAACAGGTGTTGTGTCATCGGTTTTACGAAATTCAGTCATCATCGCAATGGTGTCGCGTAAACTGGTGTGATGCACTAAGGCACGCTCGCAGGCTAATTGCACGGTTGGTCCATCTGCCATAGGGTCAGAAAAGGGGATACCTAATTCGATAATATCAGCACCTGATTCAACCATGCGATGCATGAGTGGTACGGTGATTGAAGGATTAGAGTCACCAGCGGTAATGTAGGGCATTAAGGCTTTTTTGCCTGATTGGTTTAGCTTTTCAAAGCAGTTTGTTAGCCTATTCATAACTTAATCCCCTCTAAAGCTGCAACGGTATTAATGTCTTTATCGCCACGCCCTGATAGATTAACAATAATATTTTTGTCGCTAGACATTGTTGGTGCAAGCTTCATCGCATAAGCGAGTGCATGGCTACTTTCTAATGCAGGGATGATGCCTTCGATGCGTGTCAGCGCATGAAATGCCTCCATCGCCTCATCATCTTTAATGGCAACGTAATTCGCACGACCCGTATCTTTCAAAAAACAATGCTCGGGTCCAACACCCGGATAATCCAGCCCTGCAGAAATTGAATGTGGCTCTGTTACCTGTCCATCTTCATCTGCGAGCAAATACATACGGTTGCCATGCAGTACGCCAGGTTTTGCCATGCTCAAAGGTGCGGCGTGTTTGTCTGTGTCTAAACCAAGCCCCGCAGGTTCAACGCCAATCATTTCAACATCAAGGTCTGGCAAGAATTCGTGGAATAATCCAATCGCATTTGAGCCACCGCCTACGCAGGCGATTAACGCATCAGGTAAGCGACCTGTTTGTTCTAGGCATTGCTCTTTGGCTTCGCGCCCGATAATGGTTTGAAAATCACGTACCATCATGGGATAAGGATGTGGACCTGCGACTGTGCCGATGCAATAAAAGGTATTATCAACATTGGTTACCCAATCACGCATCGCTTCGTTAAGTGCATCTTTTAGTGTTTTAGAACCTGAAGTAACAGGAATAACTTCTGCGCCTAACAGCTTCATTCTATAGACATTAGGCGCTTGTCTGGCGACATCAACCTCGCCCATATAAACCACACACTCTAAACCTAAACGTGCCGCAATCGTTGCTGTTGCTACACCGTGCTGACCTGCACCCGTCTCGGCAATAATGCGTGGCTTGCCCATGTGTTTAGCGAGTAATGCTTGCCCGATGGTGTTGTTTATTTTGTGCGCGCCCGTGTGATTTAAGTCTTCACGTTTTAAATAAATCTGTGCGCCACCCAACTCTCTTGACCAGCGTTCAGCGTGATAAAGTGGGCTAGGGCGACCGACGTAATGACGTAAATCATCATCGTAGTCTTTTTGAAACTGTGGGTTATCTTTGAGTGATTCGTAAGCATCACCCAACTCTTCAATCGCATCCATCAACGTTTCAGCAGCAAAGCGCCCGCCATAAATGCCAAAATGACCTTTCTCATCAGGAAAAGAATTCCAATCGACGGTGCTTAAATCTATGCCGATTAGGTCTTTATCGTTCTCAACACTGGACACGTCGTACCTCACTCATTCGTATGTTTTTCATCAATGCTTCTATCTTTTGTTTATCTTTTATTCCAGGTGCGCTTTCAACGCCACTGCTTAAATCTACGCCGTAAATAGAGTCAGCCGTTTGTATCGCTTCTGAAATATTTTCTGGGTTTAAGCCACCAGCTAAAATAATTGGTTTATCAATGCCTTGCGGTATTTTATTCCAGTTAAATGCCTCGCCAGTTCCACCTGCTTTTCCTGCGCCGTGGCTATCTACCAAAAAGCCTTGAGCATCTGGATATTGATCTGCATATTTTTTAAAGCTTGCTTCTACATCGCCGTCTTCTATAAATTCTTTCATGCCTACCGCTTTAATATAAGGGTGATTAAACGAGGCGCAATACTCAGGGGATTCTGAACCATGAAATTGTAATAAATCCAAAGGCACTATTTCTAGTGCTTCATTTACGAAATCTTTCGTAGCATCTAAAAATAAGCCCACCGTTGTAACAAAGGGTGGAATCGCATTACAAATCTCTGCGGCTTGTACGCTACTCACATTACGCGGGCTTTTCGCATAAAAAACCAACCCAAGCGCATCTGCCCCAGCATTGCAGGCATTAAGTGCATCTTCGATGGAAGTAATGCCACAAATTTTTGTACGAATAGTCATGGGATGAGAAGGTATCACATGCACGGCTAACTATGAAGATGCAAAACCAGGCTATTTGTTTAAATACAGATGGATTTATATTTATTTTATTATGCTAGTAAAGCACACCCCCCCACTTTTACATGATGATTGATCAAATATTATGTAAAAGTGAGGGGGTGCTTCTATACTAGGAAAGTTAGAGATACTTTACTTTGGAGAACACAATGTCACGAGTAGTTTATGTTAATGGTAAGTTTTTGGCAGAAGAAGAAGCTAAAATCTCTGTTTTTGATCGTGGTTTCTTATTTGCCGATGGTGTTTACGAGGTAACCACGGTATTGGATGGGAAACTGGTTGATTTCAAGTCGCATACTATACGGCTTAAACGTTCATTGAATGAGATTACGATGAAAGCGGCGTGTAGCGATGAAGAGTTGCTTAATATTCATCAAAAGCTAATAAAAGCCAATGACTTAGAAGAAGGATGTATCTATTTACAAGTAACAAGAGGTGTTGCAGATCGCAATTTTGAATATCCTGATGATAAGATTCCTTCAACACTGATCGCATTCACAAAAAAACAGGGCATCATAAACCAGCCTTTGGTTGAGCGAGGGGCAAAAATCATCACGGTCGAAGATCTACGTTGGGGCAGGCGAGACATCAAGACGGTTCAATTATTATTTCCATCAATGGCAAAAATGGAAGCAAAGTCTAAGGGTGCGGATGATGCGTGGCTAGTCAATGCAGGTAAAGTCAACGAAGGCACTTCCAATAATGCTTATATTGTGACACAAGATAATGTCATTGTGACACGACACCTATCGAATACAATTTTGCATGGCATAACACGTGTAGCCATTTTAAAATGTGCAAGATCACTTAACCTAACAGTAGAAGAAAGACCTTTTAGCATAGAAGAAGCTCAAAATGCCAAAGAAGCATTTGTTAGCTCCTCGACGCTTTGCATATGCCCAGTGATTGAGATTGATGGACAAATGATTGGTGATGGTAAGCCAGGAGTGATTGCTCAACGTCTAAGAGAAGTCTATATAGAAGAAGCAAAAAAATCAGCGACTTAGATCTATTTTAGAGACCTTTGCACGGAGCTATGGTGTGATAAAAAATAGCGTAGTAGAATAACGAGATGTCACTTCCCCTTACAATACTCTTGGTCGACAATGGGTCAATCAAAGCCACGGCAACATTGCAACTTAGAAAGATAGCAGCGCAGTTGAGCAAACGAACCAAGTTAAAAATTCATCCAGTTTCTTTGCAGCATGCCGATGTAATACCTACAGATTCATTGGGTGGGGTGAAAGCATCTGTATTTACTTCATTTTTAACGGGGCAACTACAGCAGGGGCAGCGAGGCTTTATTGTTTTGCCTTTATTTTTTGGCAATAGCCGAGCGCTGACTAAACTTATCCCTGATGTACAAGCTGAACTAGAAAAAGAGTTTGGTGTGTTTGATTTAAAAATATCCGATACACTTTTCCCGCTTCCGCAAAGTGATACGAGATTGGTAGATATTATTTTCGACAATATTCAAATAGTTGCACAAGAATCTTTGTTTTCAAAGCACACCCCCCCACTTTTACATGATGTTTTAGAATTTCCTAAACATCATGTAAAAGTGGGGGGGTGCTTCGACTCCGCTCAGCAGAACTGTGCTTCATTAAAGAATATTGTTTTGGTAGATCACGGCTCGCCCAGCCCACAAATAACTGCGGTGCGGAATAGGGTGGCTAAAGAGGTTCAAGCAAAGCTTGGGCAAGAAATAAAACTAGAACAAGCCGTGATGGAGCGCCGAGAAGGAAAGGAATATGATTTTAACGGAGAGCTTCTTGAGGGCTGGTTAATTGCAAAGGCAGAGCAGGGGGAGGTAAGCGCAATTGTTTCCCTGTTATTCTCACTACCTGGTCGCCATGCAGGTGAGGGTGGTGATATTGAATCCATTTGTGAATCGGTGATGCAGCGTTATCCAGATTTTAAAATTGGTATATGCCCATTGGTGGGTGAGCATCCGTTATTGCTTGATATATTGGCTGACCGCCTCAATAGTATTCAGGAGTCCTAGCTTAGGCTAAGAAGTGTTTTCTTATATTTACTACATCAAATAACCTACCTCGCATAAGCGAGGACTCCTGTTAGGATTGTTGTTTTAGTTCCTCTCCTTATAAGAGGTGTCAATAAATTGGAGTACCCATGCGCTCATTCCCTATCTTCACCGTCCTCTTCCTAGTCATCCCCATCCTTGAAATTTACATTCTTTTAGAAGTAGGCGATATCATCGGAGCATTCCCCACCATCATACTCGTTGTGCTAACCGCAGTCATTGGCGCGGGGCTATTACGCCAACAAGGCTTATCCACACTCGCGCGTTTACAAAAAAACATGGGGCAGGGGAAAATTCCCGCGCAAGAAATGATTGAAGGCGTACTGCTAGCAGTCGGAGGCGCATTATTGATGACACCAGGTTTTGTCACTGACACAATGGGCTTTCTTTGTTTATTGCCCTTTAGCCGTACTTTTATCGCTAAAAACATTATGAAGCGCTCGGCAGATAAGATAAAGGCGGGTATGGGAGCGCAAATGGGCGGGTTTGCTAGTGGCTCTTATACGGAGCAAACACCGCACGACCCGAATGTTGTAGAAGGTGAATTCACCGAAGTTGAAGAAAATCCTCTCGTCATCAGTCCAGTTGATAAGAAATAACAAAAAACAATATCAAAAAAACCTTGAAAAAATAAATTCCAACCCTATCATTAGCAGTCCCTGAGCGAGAGTGCTAAAAGCCTCGTTGCTGAGCCGAGTTTAACGATACATAATTAAAGATATCAAAGGAGCACCACATGAATATTCGTCCTTTACACGACCGTGTTTTAGTACGCCCAATGGAAGAAGAAAAAACAAGTGCAGGCGGAATCATCATTCCTGATAGCGCAAATACAGAAAAGCCAAATAACGGTGAGATCATCGCAGCAGGCAACGGCAGAATCACAGATTCAGGCGATGTTCGTGCAATGGATGTAAACGTTGGCGATAAAGTACTATACGGTCAATACGCTGGTACAGCCGTGAAAATAAATGGTGAAGAATTAATAATGATGAAAGAAGAAGATATTTTGGCGGTTTTGGAAGTTTAATCCTTTCGAACAATCAATCTTTCATTTTATAAATAAATTTAGAGGAATAAGAAAATGGCTAAAGAAGTAATATTTGGTGATGATGCACGTTCACGCATGGTTGCAGGCGTAAACATCCTAGCAAACGCAGTTAAAGTAACATTAGGCCCTAAAGGTCGTAATGTAGTACTTGATAAATCTTTCGGCGCGCCAACCATCACAAAAGATGGGGTGTCAGTAGCACGTGAAATCGACTTAGAAGATAAGTTTGAGAATATGGGTGCGCAAATGGTGAAAGAAGTTGCTTCTCAAACCAACGACATCGCAGGTGACGGAACAACGACAGCAACTGTTCTGGCACAAGCAATTGTTCGCGAAGGCATGAAGGCCGTTGCAGCGGGTATGAACCCAATGGATCTTAAACGCGGTATCGATAAAGCAACAAAGTCTGCCGTTGAACAACTACAAGTAATGTCAAAGCCTTGTGCAGACTCAGATGCAATCGCACAAGTAGGTTCAATCTCTGCAAACTCTGATGAAAGCATCGGTGGCATCATCGCAGAAGCTATGGATAAAGTGGGCAAAGAAGGCGTAATCACCGTAGAAGAAGGCACAGCACTGGATAACGAGCTAGATGTTGTAGAAGGCATGCAGTTTGATCGTGGTTACTTA
Source organism: Cocleimonas sp. (assembly GCA_021647365.1). Taxonomy (GTDB): domain Bacteria; phylum Pseudomonadota; class Gammaproteobacteria; order Thiotrichales; family Thiotrichaceae; genus Cocleimonas. Next base: position 57,448 of record JAKIUW010000020.1, read on the forward strand.
TCACCATATTTCGTAAACAACCAAGAGAATATGACGGCAGAGCTAGACGAGCCATTTGTTCTTTTGCACGATAAAAAAATATCAAACATCCGTGATCTACTTCCTGCACTAGAAGCGGTAGCAAAAGCAGGTCGTCCTCTACTAATAATCGCAGAAGACATCGAAGGCGAAGCACTAGCAACATTAGTTGTTAACAATATGCGCGGCATCGTAAAAGTAACAGCTGTTAAAGCGCCAGGTTTTGGTGATCGTCGTAAAGCCATGCTAGAAGACCTTGCTGTCCTTACAGGCGCAAAAGTAATCTCAGATGAGATTGGTTTGAGCCTAGAAGCAGTAACGCTAGAAGACTTAGGTTCTGCAAAACGTATCGTAATTGATAAAGAAAACACAGTGCTTATCGACGGTGCAGGCGATGCGAAAGATATCAAAACGCGTGTTGACATGATTCGTACACAGTTAGAGTCAACTTCATCAGACTACGATAAAGAGAAGCTTCAAGAGCGTGTTGCTAAATTAGCAGGCGGTGTTGCAGTCATTAAAGTAGGCGCAGCAACAGAAGTTGAAATGAAAGAAAAGAAAGCCCGTGTAGAAGATGCACTTCACGCAACACGCGCGGCAGTAGAAGAAGGCGTAGTAGCAGGTGGTGGTGTAGCGCTAGTACGTGCACTACAAGAAATATCAGACCTAACAGGCGACAACCAAGACCAAGACATGGGCGTACAAATTGCACTACGTGCGATGGAAGAGCCACTACGTCAAATATGTACCAATGCAGGCGACGAAGCATCAGTCGTGCTAGACGCCGTTAAGAAAGGCGCAGGTAGCTTCGGTTACAACGCACGCACAGCTGAGTACGGCGATATGCTTGAGATGGGAATACTTGATCCAACTAAAGTAACTCGTGCAGCACTTCAAAATGCAGCATCTGTATCGGGTTTGATTATTACGACCGAAGCAATGGTAGCGGATAAGCCAGAGCCAGCAGGTGCAGCAGCTATGCCTGATATGGGTGGCGGGATGGGCGGAATGGGCGGCATGATGTAAAAATTAATCGTCTTTTTGATTTAAATAGTCTTTTTGTCCAATCTCAGCGTTGGGCATTGAATCTCAGACTCTCACGTACTTATCGTACGTTTCGATCCTGAGATTCAATACCCGCCTTGATCTTGAACAAAAATCCTGCTTTAAATCACTGTCGGATATATTTGTTTTATCCATTAAAAGGGACGCAGTTTGCGTCCCTTTTTCATTGTGAAATATAGTGTTCTAGATGGCAGTTATATACGAATTAGATCGAAGCTGTAATAACAAGTAAAATACGGAAGCTGTATAATAAACTGTTAGCTGCCCTTATCGGGTTATTTCTTTCGAAGAATGATTTTAGTGCAATTTTGGTTTGACCCTTATTCTTAGTTAAAAGCATTATAATTGTACCAAGCTCAACCGATTTCGTGCGCATATGCGGGTGAGCTTTCTTACCGCGCCAATTTTAAGTTTATTCCGCGCTGATGCGGGAAGCACTTGCTTATATTTATCTTGCGTATTTGCCTTGTGGTAGCTGTGTTGTAACGTTTAGATTTAAAAACTAAACATGCTTTATACTTTTTGTTTAAAGCTTAGCTAGTCTGAAAAGCTCATCTTTTTTCTTGTTGTTATAGCTGGCATCGTCCACCTGCTTCAATAGTTATCAGCTAACAAGCCCATTAAATTGACCGCCTACTCAGGGCTTCTTTGCTGGCATTGTCTATGTGCTATAGTTTGTCGCTATTAAGGCGTTTCGTGCCAGTTCATTGGCGGTCAATTTATGGGGGCGTTAGCTGTCTGCGACGCAAAGGCGCAATATCAAATTATTGTAGTTTATCGTAAGGGTGATTTTTAAGCTTGTTAGATTATCCTCATTAATATAACCTATCAACCTAATTTGCTTAGGTATAAGAATTGACTACATTTAGGAGAAAAAATGAAAGTAAACTTATTTTTAGCTATGGCTGTAATGACTATTTCACCTCCTCTTTTTGCAGAAGATATTGAAATGACTGTTCTATCGGGATGTATTTTGAAAGTTTCTCATTCTGCAAAATTAATAAAATAGCTGAGGTTAGAAATATGAATCAACTTGAACACAAGTTCTTTGGTGAAAAGGTGTACGCCCGATTCGGTAATAGCGAAAGTAACTCAATACCAATATCTGTGGTTGACTTAGAAACTTCTGAAGCATGGCATAAAGTATTTAACTATGATTCAACTGTCGAAATATTAGAGAGTGATAAAGATAAGCTCGAAGAACTAGTAGGTTATTATCAGAAAAAAAACCAGAAAACCAGCAATTTGTTTTTATCATTGCTTAATTTTATAGTTGAGGTGGCTGGAGTTATCGAAAGTATTATTCAAACGGTCTTAGGCTCATTTTTTGGGTTTGGTTTGGTTGGAATATTTATCGTTATAGGTTTAATTTTCATGAGCTATATGGTCAGTCTTTATGTAATTATACTACTTGCTCCTATTTTCATAATATCTTTTATTCTTAAAATGCGTATACAAAAAAAGACAAATTTAGAAGTAGTAAATTTACAAAATGCTATTTTAGCAGAGATAAATAGTAACCAAAAACAATAGCTAGTATCAGCATTAAAAAACTAAAAGCTAACAAGCGCATTAAAAACCGACCCACTAAAGTCGGGCATCTTCATAGTTCATCTCGTGTTATAGTTCAGTTTTAAAACAAGCTTTGTGCCAATATGCCGTGGATCGCTTTATGCGGGCGTTATGTGTCTGCGACGCAAAAACAATAATATTACCAATATTGACAAAGGTTAAGTTTCTATTAATCAAAACTATGTAACTATTAGAAAATAATAATAACAAGTGAAACACATGAATAATATTGCTCAAAAATTAGCTGAAACAGGTAAATGGCATATAAACACAGCCATGTTAAGTGAGAGAGCCGATCACAAGTGTGAATATTGTGGTTTAGATTTTTTTGAATCAGTTAGCAATTATAAAAGCTTCCAAATTGATCATATAATTCCAACCTCTAGTGGTGGGAGTAATGATAATGAAAACAAAGCTGTTTCATGTAAAACATGCAATATGGATTTAAAGTCTCGTTGGAATCCTGCAACCGTTTGTGACTCTAAAGATAGAAAGAAATTAATTGAAGCTGTTAAGAAATATGTTAAAAGCAGAGAAGATTTTTATGAAGAAGAAATTTTACAAATGAAAAATATTGTAAATGGAGAAATAAAGTGAGAATCATTGGCGGAAATTTCGGTATAAAAGGATCTGTTTGGATAAGGAATAGAGATAAAAGATTAGTTATTGAGGGCGCACAAGAAAGTACTTATTCACCAGCACAAATTTTATCAGTGACTGCAAATGTAGCAAAGGAAAAGAAATTTGGTATTCTTGGTTTTATTATAGGAGCACTTTTACTTAGTGTAGTTCTAGGTATTTTTCTAAATATCCTAGGCGTAATAATTGCCCTTGTTATTGCAGCTACTGGTTCGTATTACACAGAAAAAAGTAATATTGTTGAAGTGAAATTTAATGATGGCAAGGCAGTTAGCCTTGATTGTTCATCACGAGGTGTGAAAAAACTTATTCAGTTTGCGCCAGGTTAAGTTATTAACTTAATCCTCAAATATATACAATAGAGAACAGCTTACGAGGTTCTTTTTAAAACCTCGAAGTGTTGCACTTAGAACTTGAATTCAGCAAATCATTAAAGTACATAACAAGGCAATTAATTATGGACTTGCGTAAGTCGGGCATCTCAAGCTTTAAGCAATGTGCAATTAACGCAAGCCCATTATTGCGGCGTTAGGCTATAAATATATGCGTCCCCCTGTACTTCACACTCTAATGCACATTTAGTATATTAAATGAAGAAGACATCGCAAAAACTGATGGAGAAAATATGGGTTGTATAGAAATTAATATAAAAGAATTGAATGCTTTATTAAAAAAAGTAACTTCTAAACCAGTAATTGATGATGTTATGTACCATGTATTAATGGGCACAGCAAAACGTTTGCCATCGATGAAAGCTGATGATGTTCCTGAGAATATAAGAAAAAATGCTCTTTTGTACTCTCAAGTTATTTTGTATGGGTATGTTGTTTTCGTTTATATTAAAGAAAAAAATGACTTGAAAACCACTATTAATGCGGCTAATAAACAGCTTGATACTTACTCAGGAAATAGCAAGGTTATATCACAATTAGAAAAAATTGTTCGTTATAATAAAAAAAATGAACCTTTAAACCTACCTTTAATGGAGTTGAGAGCTGTACCCCAAAATTCGGACAGTTAGCTAAGAACTACTTTCACACATTAAGCCGCCTGTTTTAGGCCGCTAAATTCATCATACATCAAGTCGGGAGTTGCTCCCAACGTTTGATGTTTACGC
>JAKIUW010000045.1 GCA_021647365.1 Cocleimonas sp.
GGGGGGGGGTGCTCCCATTAAAGCTAAATCAACACCTTCTTATAACCATCCAATAACAGACCATGCATCACCCAATCACTATCTAATGGAAAAATATCCTCACCATCAATCAGTGCTAGCGCATCAGCCAATACTTTTTTTCCATAAAGTTTTTCCAGCGATGCGCCGTATTGCACCATGCCTTCAAACTGCAAGAGCGTGTTGATGCATTGGTAGGTTTTTAGGCGTCGTGGATTGATTTGTCTGAAATGCAATAACCACTCACAGCCTTCTTGGATGCGTTCGTTATCTTGTACTTTTAATGCTAACAAAGTGGTTAGCTCGGCAATGCGTAAATCAGCAAAAATGCTGTCTTTATCTGCGGGCAAGCCGATGAGTGCGGCAACAGGATGTTGATCATCCGCATTTAATTCATCTATCTTTTCAATCAAGGCTTCGCAATCTTCTTTGCTTTTATTTTTGGCTAAGATGGCAGTGCGAATATCCATACCTGCATTGTTATTTTCCCAAACTAAATCATCGGGTGGATAGATTTCTGATAGTCCAGGGACGAGTATGCGACAGGCGTAAACGCCCAGCTCTTCATAATCCATAATGAAAATATCATTGCCTTCTTCGTGAATGTGTTCACACAGCCAATCAAATTCTTTTTGGGTGGTTTCACTTTTTCCATCCCAGTCGCTAAATTCATGGTCTGGTTCATTGCGCAAAAACTCCCAGCTTACTATTCCGCTGGAATCTATAAAATGTGTTTCTAAATTTTGTGGGCTGGCGATTTCATCCAGATCAAACCCTGCTTCTGCAAAGCCTCCTAGCGCATCCAAACCACGCCCTTGTAGCAACTCGGTTAATGCACGCTCAAGCGCCACTTCAAATTTTGGATGCGCGCCAAAGCTGGCGTATACGCCTTGGTTTTCAGGGTTGAGTAAAGTCACAACCATTACAGGATATTTTCCACCCAGCGATGCATCTTGCACCAGCAGCGGATAACCCGCCGCTTCCAGCTCTTGTATGCCTGCTTGAATGCTTGGGTAGCGCGCTAAAACCTCGTTTGGCACATTGGGTAGGCAGATGCCTTCGGCGATGATTTTGAATTTTACATAGCGCTCAAAAATTTCTGACAGCGCTTGTACGCGTGCTTCATATTTTGTATTTCCCGCCGACATGCCGTTGCTAACGTATAAATTACCGATGACATTAACAGGAAAGTAAACCGTCTCTTGCGTACGTTCACACACATAGGGTAAACAACACATTCCGCGCTCTCGGTTGGCTGAATTTGTATCAATCAAATTGCTGGCATTTAGCTCTCCATCGGGGTTGTAAAATTCCTGTAGCTCTTTATTGAGCACACCTTCTGGCCAAGAGCCATTAGCATTTGTGGCAAACCATTTTTCGCTGGCGTAGTGTACAAACTTGCTATTGGCGACTTCACCCCCGAGATAGTAATCAGCCCAAAAATAATGCGTGGAAAGGCGCTCAAAGAATTCGCCCAAGGCGCTAGCAAGTGCGGCTTTTTTAGATGCACCTTTGCCATTGGTGAATAACAGCGGACAATCACGGTCGCGAATATGCACCGACCACACGTTGGCAATCGGGTTGAGCCATGATTGTTCGATGATATTAAAGCCAATATTTTGCAACTTTTGTTGCATCACATTGATCGAATCTTCTAAAGCAGCATCTTTGCCGAGTATGTGTGTTTGCGTAGGCATAATAGTTTTGGCTTATGTTGTAAGTTTGATAGAGTATAGAATATCAGCGGATAATAGTTAGTATGACAACAGAAAAAACTTCACCAACCGACTCATCGGCACAAACGCAGAAGGGGAAAATTCCTCTATGGATTCTTGTGGTCTTTTTTTCTACCGTGATTATTGCTATGAGTAGTTTTGCCGTCACCCAATACCAGCAACAGCAGATACAAAACTTAAATAAAAAACAACAAACAGAACTAAGATCATTAGAGCAATCTATTCTTGAGCAAGATGATGTGATTAATACGGCTTGGCTTCACACGCTCAACCCTTTAGTGAAAGATACAAAAGGAAGCGTGCTGTGGAGCAGCCAAAAACAACAAGGCATTATCAAACTTTTTGACTTACCAACGCTACGCGATACACAGGTGTTGCATCTATGGATTTATGATTTGGATGGTAAGAGTAATGCACCGATCTCTGGCGCTACGTTCAAGCCCACATCAACACAAGTATTATTAGCATTTGATGCTGATAGCAAGGTTTCTGCACCTTTGAAGTTTGAGCTTACGCTTGAGACGAAAGGTGTTGATGGCGCAGTGCCGTTGTTGTTGGCACAGCCTTAAATAAGATAAATGGAAAGCACACCCCTCCACTTTTACATGATGACTAATAATAATTAGTCACACCAAAATCATTGAAACTGTAATCTTTATAATTATTTGCTAATATACGCGATACATTCACAAAACACATAAAAACTATGCCTGATTCAAACGACACACAATATAACCCTGAAGATCAATCTTCTGCCTTAAACTTTACAGAAGCCTCAGAATCAAAAGAGTTTTTACGCGCTGAGTTGGATAAAAAACAAGCTCAACTGGCGGCGCTTACGATTGATTGTGACCCGCTAGAACGTGCAGGCTTACAATATGATATAGCAGAAATCATGCTGGATTCTGGCGGAAGCGGAATGCCTGAAGCGGCGTGGGGGCTTGCGAAAGAAGCCTTTGTTATCTACATGGAGCATGACCAGATTGAAGATGCCGTACATTGTTGCGACGTGCTTTATCGCACTGAGTTACCTGCCGCCGTTACCGCGCTTGGCCATGCAATGTGGTTGTCGGTAACCTATCCAATTGACCCTGAACTCAGTATTGTGATGATGAAGAATCTAATTGATGATACGCCGCCAAAATCTGACGGCGCGGCAGTTGCAGCAGCGACTGCACATTATATTGCTGATTTACGCCTTAAAGATGAGAAACGTGAAAGCGTTATGTTTTTAACAAAGAACCTCATCACACAAGTTGCCGAACGTCACAGTGGCGTGAAAGATCAAGGGCAACTAAATTTCTGGATGGATAAGTTAGAGCTAAATGACCCTGCACAATTTTTACCAAAATTAGCCCAAGTCATTGATGCGATTGTTGAAGGCGATTGGTGGTTTGATAAAGATGAGCTACGTGCAAAGTTGCCCGTGAATTAGTTAAAGTCCTTCATTCTCTTATCAAGACTTTCTTGTAATTGACGCTCAACATCTTTAGCTTTCTCTAAAGCCTTCACATGCCCAGCCAATGGATTTTTTATTTTGGGCTTTTGAGGCTCTCCATCACAGGCTGTGATGAGTAGTGTGCCTGCTAAAACTAGCAATATACTTAGTACTTTCATCATATTCACTCTTTTTATTATTCTCAATGAAAGATTAAATTTACCATATTTTAATAATTTGCTCCTCTGTAGTAGATAAGCGGTAAATATTTTTTTGCCTAAGCAGTGGCTCCTACCAGCAGGATATCTCGCTTAGGTGAGGACTAATACTGAAAACATCATGTAAAAGTGGAGGGGTGTGCTTTTTATTATAGATAGCACACCCCCCCACTTTTACATGACAAACCACTATTTAGTCAACAGCTTACTCAAGCCCGCAACATCACCTTCAGACAATGTGCCTGCCGCTTGTTTAAGCTTTAAGGTATTCAATAAAAAGTCATAACGCGCACTACTATAATCACGCTTCGCCGAAAAAGTTTCGCGCAACGAAAGCAATACATCAACCGCGGTACGCGTGCCAGCTTCAAATCCTGCTTGGGTTGCATTCGCCGCTGTTTGAGTTGAGTTTAGCGCTTGTTGAAGCGCTTTTACTTGAGATAAACCCGAAACAATCGTTAAGTATGCCGCACGTGTTTGTTGTGTGGCTAAACGCTTTTGTAGCTCTAGCTGTTGTCTTGATTGTTGTAACTTATGGCGTGCCTCACGAACACGTGATGAAATTTTCCCACCTTCTAAAAGTGGCATACTAAAGTTCACACCAACAGAGGCGTCTAAATTATCTCTATCAACAGCATCTTCACCAAAAGCCATGCCTCCTTTATGTGTAGCAAAAAGGTTAAGCGTGGGTGCTCTTGCAGCACGCTCAATATCAATGGTTTTTTGAGCAACTTTTATCGCTTGTTCAGCCGCCATAACTTGAAGGCTATTTTTTATTGCTGTTTTTTCCCAAGCTGCAATGCTATTTGGGTTAGGCGTGAGTAGAGGGGTTTTACTTGCAACGCCCTTTAGTTTTTTATAATAACGCGTAGTTATCGCTTTTAATGCTTCACGCGCCACATCAATGCCTTGCTGGGCAGCAACAACCTGAGCATTGGTTAAATCATATCGTGCTTGCGCTTCTTTCACATCGGTTATCGCTGAACGACCCGCATCAAAGTACGCTTTGACTTGATGAAGCTGACGACCTATTGCACCTTTTTCTGCTTTTCTAAATGCCAAAGTTTCTTCGGAATTTAGAAATTGGAAGTAAGCTTCCGCCACACGAATAATGAGCGCTTGACGATCTATTTCTAAGTTTGCTTTTGCTTGAAGTATGGAGGCATCAACTTGAGCAATTTGTGCTTTAAGCTGTTTATTAATAAGTGGCTTGCTTAAAGTTAAGTCATAGCCAAAATTTAAAGAGGCATTACCATCCTCACTTCTTTTGGTATTAAGGTAGTTCAAGTTATAGCTAGAACTAGCGCCTAAATCTAATCGAGGCTTTAAAGCCGACAATGCTTGTGGTCTTTTCTCAAGTGTCGCAAGGTAGCCTGTCTCACTAATTTTTAACTGAGCATCATTTTGTTTTGCATGTTGATAAACCTGTAAAAGGTTTTCAGCCATTACCGATGATGTCAGTGAACAAGCAATAAGACAGCCAAACGCTGAAAAGGTAAACCGAGGTAGAGGTTTTAATAAAAAAGTTAATGACATAAATGCACTCCATTGCATATCAAGCGGGTTGGATTATAGCAATAATAAACAGTGGTTACCTATCGCCTTACAAGATTTTTATATAAGCGGCAATGACACTTCAACTTGGAAGCCACCCAGTTTTTCAGAACGATTAAAATGAATTTCGCCCGCATAAAGCTTCACAATATCTTTACAAATCGCCAATCCTAAACCATGCCCTTCGACTGACTCATCCAAACGCACGCCTCTTTGGGCGAGCTGTTCTAATTCCTGAGGCTGTTTACCCGCACCATCATCTTCAAGAATAATGCTGATATTTTTATCGTTCAAAGAAACAGAACAATGTATTTGCGACTCTGCCCACTTAAAAGCGTTATCCATCAAGTTGCCCAACAGCTCTAACATATCTTCGCGGTCGCCAAATAGCTTCACCGAACTCTCTATGACGAGTTCTGTTTTGAGGTCATTTTTATTGTACGCCTGTTTTAATACGCTGATCAAGATAGGCAGCTCTTCACGCGGGTCAAAACGTTGCGTGGTATTACCCAAGCCTGCCAAGCGCGCACGCTTTAATTCTCGCTCTGTTAATTGGCGAATGCGTTCTGCTTGGCGTTTTGCTTGAGGCAAGTCTTCCCCGCTATCTAGCTGTTGCATCAACAAGCTCAGCGGTGTTTTTAAGGCATGAGCAAGATTACCCAAAGAGTTTCGCGAACGTTCCATACGCTGTTGCATCAGCGATAAGCTGTGATTGAATTCTTTTACCAATGGATAAATCTCAGTAGGCACATTTTCTGATAATTGTTGGCGTTGCCCTGATTCAATCTGTTTGATTTCTTGCCGTGAATGATCAAGATGTTTAAATAAGCGACGAATCACAAAACGCTGTAAAGCCAGCATCAAGAAAAAGCCAACCAATCCTATGCTGATAAATAGCAACGAAAAATGCTGACGGTTTTTCATCAGCAAACTCATATCTTCCGAGATTGAAATAACCACCCCTTGCCCATTTTTGTTATACGCTTTTGACCAAATAATTAAATGTTGCCCTTCTGGTCCAGCAGCATCATGTACCGTCGTCGCTGTGTTATGAAGAAGCTGAGAATCAGTAGGCATTGGGAGGGTTGTTTCACCCAATGACGGCGAATAAAGTATCCTACCATCTGCCAATTTTACGGCATAATAATGACCTGAATTTGGCGTATTGTAAGTAGGATTTATACGTCGCCATCTCACTTTAGCCGTACCTTGGCTAAGCTCTAGCGCATCAAAAAGTCGTGTCGCATCATCATTCAAACGTGAGGTAACAAACTCTTCCAACAAGCTTCGTGTTGAGAAGTTGGCAACAAGCACCAAGCCCAGCAATATCAAAACCAACACAATGGCTAAGCTGGTTTGTAATTGTCGCTCTAATGATTTCATGTGTTTTTTTCGGTAAGCTCTCGGCAAAAGATATAACCTTGCCCACGCTTGGTTACGATGCGTTCTTTGCCAATTTTTTTACGCAAATGGCGCACATACACTTCAATCAAATTACTGTCTTTATCAAAATCTTGATCATAAACATGCTCGGTCAAACGCGTTTTAGTGAGGATTTTATCGGGGTGTAACATGAAGTAGCGCAGTAGGCGAAACTCTGTGCCAGTGAGCTCAATCGGCTCTCCTGAATTGAGTGAAACTTGTTGACGTTCTTCATCCAAAACTAAGCCACTGCTTTTTAAGGTATCTCCTGCCATATTGTTATTACGGCGCACCAAAGCGAGTATCCGAACCAGTAATTCTTCAGTGTGAAACGGCTTGCCTAAATAATCATCCGCCCCTGCTTTAAATCCATCAACACGTTCATGCCAAGCGTCGCGTGCGGTTAACACAATCACAGGCACTTTATTATCGCGTTGTCGCCAGTTTTTAAGCACCTCTAAACCTGGGCGCTGAGGTAAACCAAGATCAAGTATGATGGCATCATAAGGCTCTTCATCGCCCATAAATTCAGCGTCAATGCCGTTATCAGCCACATCCACCGCGAAGCCTTCTTTCTTTAATTGTTGCTGCAAACTCTGGCTGAGTTCAGCATCATCTTCTACTAATAACAACCGCATAAGAAATTAAATAAACCTAAGATTTGAATAAGCATAACACTAAAGAATTCCCAGTGCCGTTGAGTTAAACCCTCTCTCCCTAGCACGGAGAGAGTTGGAGAGAGGGTAGAAGCTCCCCAAGACCAGTGATGACTATGAGCTTTCTACCCCCTCCCTAACCCTCCCTCCTGCTAGGTGGAGGGGACTTTTTCTTAACTTAACGGCATTGCACACCCCCCCACTTTTACATGATACCTGCAACGTCGATATTAATTAGTGTCCTTTCTTCTCATGCTCTTGAAGAAAGCCAGCAAACTCTGCTGGAGAAACTTTGCCATCAGCATTGCTATCAATCTCAGCAAAAGTAGCTAAATTGGCTAAGCCTTTCATCTGACGACCTTCTTTGGCTTTCCCTGCAATTCTATTGGCTTTTGCTGCATTAAATTCCTGCTCAGAAACAAGGTCATTTTTATTCGCATCAAAGTCTGCAAAGGACATTCCCCCCTGCGCGTAAACGGCTAAAGTGCCAGTAAGTAAAGTAGCGATATTTAATGTTTTTTGAGTGTTCTTCATTTTTAAACTCTATCTGTTTTATTAGTAATGGAGTCACTTTAACGGGGTAAGCTTAAATCAAGCTGAAAAAATTGTTTTATCTATTATTTTGTATCTCTGGAGGCACACCACCAATACCGTTGAATTAAACCGTAAATCATTGTTTTTTTGATTGTAGCTTAGTCTATTGTCAGCTCGTCATTGCGGTGAAGACCGCAATCCAAGGTTGAAACATCGTCTTATCGTAAATGGATACAGGTCTTCACCAGTATGACGAATGCGGGTTTTCTTAATAATCAAAAAGTTAGAGCTTGATTCAACGGCATTGGGGTGCTTTTAAAACTTATGTATACTCTCATTTTAATTATTAACTGAGATAAGCTATGAGACCCAGTGGTCGCGCGAATGATGAAATGCGTCAAGTTAAGTTCACTCGTAATTACACTATGCATGCAGAGGGTTCGGTTTTGGTTGAGTTTGGTAATACCAAAGTGTTATGTACCGCGACGGTTGATAGCCGTACGCCTCCGTGGTTGCGTGGTAAAGGTCAGGGTTGGGTGACGGCTGAATATGGGATGCTTCCACGTTCTACTCATTCTCGTTTAGGTCGTGAAGCGGCGCGTGGTAAACAAAGCGGGCGTACGCAGGAGATTCAGCGTTTGATTGGTCGCTCTCTTCGCGCCGTTGTGAATTTAAAAGCTTTGGGCGAGCGCCAGATTATTATTGATTGTGATGTGATTCAGGCCGATGGTGGAACGCGTACGGCTTCAATTAGTGGCGGTTACGTTGCATTGTGTGATGCGGTTCAAACCTTGCTTGATGAAAAGAAGATAAAGAAATATCCTTTGATTGGTCAGCTTGCTTCTATTTCTGTTGGTATTTACAAAGGCGAGCCTGTACTTGACTTAGATTATCCTGAAGATTCAAATGCTGAGACGGATATGAACGTGGTAATGAACAATGCTGGGCAGTTTATTGAAGTTCAGGGTACGGCAGAAGGTCATGCTTATTCTCGTGATGAAATGAATGCTATGTTGGATTTGGCAGAGAAGGGTATTAATGAGATTATTGTTATGCAGGATGAGGTTTTGAAATCTTGAGATAATATAGTCTCCTCTTCCTGGCAGAGAGTGTTGTAAAAGCACATTTCTGTAGGTTGGTGCTGAGGCACGAAGCCCAACATGACACAGGTCGTAGGGCTTCGCAAGCTCACACCAACCTACAATTTACCCTTTTACAACAGCCTCCTCAGGAACAAGGGAGCTTGTAACTAAAGTAGATAGGTTAGGTAGAAAATGACAAAGAAGGTGGTATTAGCAAGTGGCAATGCAGGTAAGTTGCGTGAGTTTTTCCGAATACTCGGCAGTGCGGGTTTTGAGATTGCGCCACAGTCGGATTACGATGTGGTCGACGTACCAGAAACTGGGCTTACCTTTGTCGAAAATGCCATTATAAAAGCACGCAATGCCGCGCAACATACAGGCTTGCCAGCACTGGCTGATGATTCGGGCATAGAGATTGATGCACTAAACGGTCGCCCGGGTATTTATTCTGCCCGCTATTCTGGCAAAGGGGATGATGCAAACAACATCAAGCTGTTAGAAGAAATGAAAGATGTGCCTGATGGAGAGCGCACGGCTCGCTTTCGTTGCTGCATTGTTTATATGCGTCACGGCGATGACCCTTCGCCATTGATTGCAGATGCAAGTTGGGAAGGTACAATACTGCACGAGCTTTCAGGTGCTAATGGTTTTGGTTATGATCCGCTATTTTTTGTGCCAACGCATGGTACGAGTTCTGCTGAATTATCAGCGGATGAAAAAAACACAATCAGCCATCGTGGCAAAGCTTTACAGCAAATTTTAAAACTGATGAGCGATGCCAATGTATAAACTTCTACTTTATATTCGCGCCACATTATTCTGGATAGGCTTTGCACTCAGCACGCTGTTAGTGGGTTTAATGTCTCCCTTTCTCCTCCCTTTTTCTCATGAAACTAGCTATAAAATCCTTGTTCCGTGGACGTATTTTAATGTTTGGTGGATTAAGGTTACTTGTGGCATTAAGTACAATATGATTGGTAAAGAAAATATTGATTTAGAGCGCAATGGTATCGTCTTAGCCAACCACCAATCAACATGGGAGACTTTGCTTGTCCCAACTATTTTTCCACCTATTTCTTGGGTACTTAAAAAAGAGTTATTCAAAATTCCTTTTTTTGGTTGGGCGCTCTCACGTGTTAAACCTATTGCGATTGACCGTGAAGCAGGAAGCTCAGCAGTCGATCAAGTCAAAACAAAAGGCAAAGCACGTCTGGATGAAGGCAACTGGGTATGCATTTTTCCTGAAGGTACGCGGGTGAATCCTGGGGAGAAAAAGCGCTACCGAATGGGCGGCGCTTTACTGGCCCATTATTGTGCTGAAAACTCAGAAGACGGTGAAGGTTACCCTATTTATCCCATGGCACATAATGCAGGTGAATGTTGGCCAAGACATAGCTACATCAAGCGCCCGGGAACTATCACGGTAAGCATCGGTCAACCGTTTAGCGTAAAGGGTTTAGACCCTGGAGAAATTAATGATAAGGTTAGAGAGTGGATTGAAGCAGAGGTTGAAAAAATGCCTTCTGCAGTCAAATAATAATAAATATAAAGCACACCCCCCCACTTTTAAGTGATAGTCCATTCGCTTTTTGAATGGCTACTAGAACTTATGCAGAGCTCAATGATAGCTCGTTAGTTTTTTAACGACTGCTAGAATTTATGCAAAGCTCCATAATGTTCAAATAGTTGGCTGGTATGTAATTAGGCATTAAATAATGAAAAAAATGATAAACCTTACGGTGCTGATTCTAACTGCTAGTTTTTTAGTCGCATGTAGTAACACCGTAAAAAAACAAGATTCTTCATCACAAATGAACGCTGATTCTCCACCTCCTGTAGTTGTAGATGTTTTACCAAGAACAATACCTTTACCACACCATGATGATATTATTGAAGCGCAACCCAAGATACCTAAGTGGACTCCACGCCCAGCATTATCCTATAAACAACGCTTTTCTGGCGCATTAGAGGCGCATAATAAAATTCGTGCAAAGCACAAAGTTCCTGCTTTAAAGTGGTCCGACAAGCTTGCAAAATATTCTCAGCAGTGGGCCAACCAAATGGGTACTGGAAATAGTTGTAAAATGTATCATCGCTCTGGAACGCCTCCTTACGGTGAAAATCTATATCGATCAACCGCGATTGTCTGGTCAGATGGGCGACGAGAAATCAGCCCTGTTACCATAAAAGAAGTTGTTAAAGCCTGGACGAATGAAGAGCGTTGGTATAACTACAGAAACAACAGCTGTCAGCCGGGTCGACAGTGCGGGCATTACACCCAAGCGGTTTGGAAAGAAACTACCGAAGTCGGTTGTGCCATAAAAGTGTGTAATGATAAATCACAAACTTGGGTTTGTAGTTATAATCCCGCGGGAAATTATACTGGGCTTAAGCCGTACTAACCTTCCAAAAGATTATGTATACTCAAAATGTTATTACTTACTTATCAAGGAGAGGATGGTGTTTTTAAAAATACTAAAAGTCACACCAGCAT
>JAKIUW010000021.1 GCA_021647365.1 Cocleimonas sp.
TAAATGTGAATAATACATCGTAAGGTTCCTTAACTTAATATTGTGGTGATTTAAAGTTATCAGAATTCTTACGATGTATTTTCTATTTTTTTAGCTCAGGGTGTTGCACTTGGAACTTGAATTCAGCTTCATCTGAGTAAAGATAGGGCTTTTGTGTTGTGAACCACTAGTTATACTGAGGTCTCTCTTAGAAAAAAGAAGTGACACACCCCCCTAGTTTTACATGTCTATTGCAATAAAAGCGTTATACTTCTCACATTTAAAATATTCACCAGCGCACTATGACCTTTTCAAAGTTTGGCAATAAATTCACACGCCCAAATGGCATCACTCAACTAATGGATGACTTGGGTAAAGCCAATAGCAGCAATAATCCTGATCTTGTGATGCTTGGCGGTGGTAATCCTGCGATTATTCCTGAATCTAATGTGGTATTTGTCAAAGAATTACAGCAGATTATTAGCAGCTCGCAGGTCGATCAGATGATCGGGTTGTATGATGGTCCACAGGGCCATGATGGGTTTCGCATTGCTTTGGCAAATATGTTAAACGAGCATTATGGTTGGACGCTCGATGCTGAGAACATCTCACTGAGCAATGGCAGTCAGAGCAACTTCTTTGGGTTGTTCAATTTATTGGCTGGCGAAATGAATGATGGCTGTCAGCAAAAAATCCTCTTTCCGCTTGCACCTGAGTATGTAGGTTATGCTGATCAGGGCTTATCAGAGGATATGTTTGTTTCGATCAAGCCCACTATCCATGAGTTAGATAATAAGCAATTTAAGTATGAAATTGATTTTGATGCTTTAAAAGCAATATTAGAATCTGAGCAAGATTTTGGCGCTATCTGTGTCTCACGTCCAACTAATCCTACAGGTAATGTGATTACCGATGCTGAGCTAAAGTCACTTGATGCATTAGCGCAACAGTACAAGATTCCTCTCATTATTGATAATGCCTACGGTCATCCATTCCCCGGAGCAATTTATACCGATGCCACACTGACATGGAATGAAAATACTATTCTTTGCATGTCACTCTCAAAACTAGGTTTGCCGGGTTTGCGCACAGGCATCGTCATTGCCAACAAAAACATTATCCGCGCTATGAGTCGCATCAATGGCATTATGATCTTAGCCCCAAATAGTGTTGGCCCTGTTTTGATGACAAGACTGATTAAAGACAAGGAGTTACTCCCGCTTTGCAATAACGTCATCAAACCCTATTACAAAAGTAAGTCCGAAACCGCCGTAGCACTTTTTAATGAAATTTTTGCCGACATGCCTGTGTATTTACACAAACTTGAAGGTGCATTTTTTATGTGGCTTTGGTTTAAAGATATGGGCATCACCAGCGAAGCGCTTTATGAAAAGCTCAAAGCAGAGAATGTTTACGTTATCCCTGGACATAACTTCTTTATTGGCATAAACGATGACTGGGCTCACAAACATCAGTGTATTCGTATTAATTATGCAAAAGATGAAGACACATTGAGAAAGGGACTTAAAATGATTAAACGTATAATTTCAGATAACTAAATATTCTGATAGCGACCAGAATACACCCCCCTAGTTTTACATGATTAGCTACGAATAAGCATAGCTATAAGTAATGATTATGCTACTATTTAGGCACACAACTATTATTATAAATATCGCGCAGAGGGAAACACATGAGTTTAATGGGAACATTAGGTAAAGTCGCCATGGGCATTGTTGTTGCTAAAGGTATTGGCAAAATGATGGGCGGCGGCGGTCGTACTGGTGGCAGTGGCGGCGGACTGGGTGACTTACTCGGTGGCTTAATTAGTGGAGGCCCCAGCAAAGACAGCGCGGGTGGATTGGGCGGTGTTTTAGATTCACTCGGTGGTGGTTCTAAAATCAGCAAAAATTCTGGTGGAGGCGGGCTAGGCGACCTATTGAACAGCGCACTTAACGACGAAGCAGCAACCTACACAACAGCAGAACAAGAGTCAGAGGCTGAAGTTTTATTGAGAGCAATGATTTATGCCGCCAAAGCAGATGGGCACTTAGATGATGCTGAGAAAAATAAAATACTTGAAAACTTGGGTGATGAAAGAAGCTTTGTTGAAAATGAGCTAATGTCTCCTCGTGATGTTGAAGGCTTTATTAGAAGCGTACCAAGGGGTATGGAGAAACAAGTTTACATGATGTCTTTATTTGCAATTGATTTGGATTCTAACGAAGAAGCACATTATTTAGATGAACTAGCCAAAGGTTTAAATATTTCTCACCAAGATTGTAATGCGATACATGAAAAATTAGGCGCACCCGCTATTTATTCTTAATTTATAACGCTTCAGTAAAAAAGCCGAGCTAGTTGCGCTCGGCTTTTTTACTTTTCTATGATTGCACTACTAAGGTCTAACGTAAGAATAACCTTGCTCTTGCAGCTCCATAATTTGTGCGACACCCGCTTTTACCGAACCAACGCCTTCAGTTAGTTTTGGTAAATGACCTGTCTTTTTCTTAATTTTATTCATGGTATTCATACAAGCGCTAAATTTTATATCTTGTAGTGCAAGGCTCTTAACACGATCTGCATACTTACTCTTCTGAGTCAGCATTCCTAAACCTGGGCCATACGCCACAATTTCAATATCAACATTATCGATACCATAAAGCTTTTGTAGATTCACCGCATTATTCATCGCGATTTTTTGAGTTCTGGGATCATCCGTACTCACTTGAATAACGAGTTTATGTTTTGCTTCGTCTGCACTCACACTTGTTGATAATCCGAATAATAAAAAAATGGCAAGCAATGGGGTTATCATTTTTTGGGTAATATTCACTAATTTTCTCCTAGGGTAGTTATATTTTTATGTAGCCTTTAGAGTGTAGTAGAAAATTTTTCCCTTATTTTTCTTTCACTATTTGAGTTTTTAATGAGCGATAAAACATATTCCATGTCTCAAAAGGATATATTTTTCCATCAGGTTCAACAAAGTGCGTACAAGAGCGTTTAATCGACCCTAAATCAAAATCATACTTATCCATAAACGACATAATCACAATACGAAAAACATTATCATAGGCCAGGTCTTCTGAGCCTTCAACTTTAGGCAAACAGCACAACATCGTTTGCAGGTTTTCAGTGCTTTGTTCACCGCAAGCATCAAGCGAGAATAACTTGTAGAAGGCATTTTTTAATGCCGCACTCTTTTCAAAAGTGACTGTGTTGTTTACGCCTTTGAGTAATTCTTCTTTGGGTAATAAGCCTGTAATGGGTTGAATAGTTCCTCCCATTTTTATACCGTAACCGATGCAGATATTTTCTGGATGACAGGGTAGCGGAATCATATCTTCTGCGTTAAAAGGATTATCTGCATCAATGATGCTCTGGCGAATTTCGCTTAGCGTAATTCTAAAGTCATCTTTGTTGCCACTGAGGTTATTCAGGTTTCTACCAGTATCTTGAATGGGCTGAAAGGTAATACCGCGTATGCATTTCCACTCTTGTGCAAACTTAATAATTTCACCAATCTCATTATCGTTCACGCCTTTGCGGACGGCACAGACTAAGTTGGTCGATATATTGTATTTCTCTAATTGCTCCAAAGCTCTTTTATGGGTGCCACGTGCATCCACGCCTCTAAGGTTTTTAAGCGCTGGAGCTTGCAATGAATCAAACTGCAAATAAATTTCAAAGTTTTGCTTTATTTCATTTAACTGCTCTACAAATTCAGGATCATTGGCGATGCGAATGCCGTTTGTGTTGAGCATTAAGTGACGAATTGGGCTGTCTTTTAATCGCTTTAAAATGGGGATGATTTCGGGATGTAGCGTTGGCTCACCACCAGACACTTGCACCAAATCAGGTTCATGCTCGCTCTCTAATAAGGTTTGTAACATGATTTCAATATCATCCATGCTGCGCGGATTTCCCATACCCGGTGCTGAATTGGCAAAGCACACAGGGCAATTCATATTGCACTCATCAATAATTTCAAACAATGCCAAGCACGAATGTTGTTCATGGTCGGGGCATAATCCGCAATCATGCGGGCAGCCTTTATTGATTTCTGTTTGAAACTTTTCAGGTACATCACCAGGTTTTAAGTATTCCTTGCAAAGTTTGAAATAGTCAATATCGGTAGAAACCAGTGTCTTTTGAACACCATGTTCTAAGCAACGCTTTTGGTAATAGACATTGTCATTTTGGAAAATGATTTTTGCAGGTACAACTTCAAGGCACTCTTCACACAAGGCTTGTGTTTGACCGTAAAAAATATAAGGACGAGCTTTAGGCATATTTTTTCTTCATGGTGATTAACATAAACAAAGCGTAAGCAATCATTAGCAAAGCCAGTAAATGGAATAGGTTAAATTGAGCGATAAGCGTTGCATAGGGCTTTAAAAACTCCCAGATAAATCGCTGTCCGGCATAAAATAATACAAATAAATAGAAGCCTTGGCTTGTCCAAAATTTGGGGTGCTTCTTATAGCCAAACAACACGATGAATAAAAATAGCGCCATCGAAAAGCTTTCATAAAGTTGTACGGGGTGACGTTGTATTCCATCGCCAAAGTCAACGCCAAAAAATGATTCGGTTGGGATACCAAAAGTGTAATCGGGCAAGCCCGCAACAAAACAACCAATACGCCCCACAACAATCAACACGCATAAACCGGGGATAAAATAAAAGCCTGTAGAGCCTTTTATTGAGAATAGACGTTTAAAAATCTCAGCGAATAAGATAGCGCCAGCAATACCACCAATTAAACTTTTAGAAAAACCTTCTACGCCTGATAAACGAATATTCCATGTGCCAAAAAAAATACTACCCGCGACCAAGCCAATAATCAGCACCAGAAGATAACTATGGTGGTGTTCTTTGGGTAAAGAGGCAGGCTTATTTAAGCCATACTTTTTACGAAAAAAATGATTGGTTATACCTGTGAGAATCACCGCAAGTATGTCTACAATGAGATGAAGAACCATCAGTCAAATCCAATCAGAAGTGAAAAGGGCCCATAATGACACAGCCACCGACCCAAATAAATCCAATAATAATTGTACCGCCCAACAAGGTTAGGTAAGGCTTAGATAAAGGCAATTTTTTTTTCATCTGCTTAAATGAAATGACCATAACTGCTATCTGAGCAATAAAAACTGCGGCACCGATAATGGGGGCAATCTGACTACCGATGTCATCACTTTTCATCACATTAATTTCAAAAAGGAATGTAAATCCGTAGAGTGGGAATATCACAAAAGCGAGCACCCATAATATCCAAAAGAATATCTCGCCTCCGCTAGTTTCAGTTTGGTCTTCTTGATTATCTGTCATGGTTTACTCCTTACCCCATAATTCGTCCATAATGGCACAACCACTCGCCCAAAGAAATACAATAACTAAAGCATCATTTCATGATGAAACGTCAACACCAAAACATCGCGATGCGCTGGCTTGCTATCATCTACAGGATACACCTCACTCACACCATGCCACACCTTACGATCATCAATTAATACCGCGTCACCTGCATTTTCAAGGATTCCGCCAAAGACTAAGCGCTTAGCATCATCATAAATATGGTTCACTCCACCTCGCATATTCTTACGATTTAGTACCATAATTAAAATAAAATCAGCACCATCACGATGGATGCCTTCGGGCGTAGGCTGCCCTGCTTCACCGGCACTAGCTTGGATCCGAAATTGATGCGCTTGTATACGCCATTGTTTTTCAAACTTAAAACTAATTTGTGAAGTGACATAGTTAATCATACTTGTCAGCAGAGGGCTTTTTATCGTTGCCGTATCAAATGCTTCGTAGTCACGGTTGATTCCACCGTTCATATTGTTGCGATAAGTACTTTGAAAGTGAGGCTCGTGAGGAAGCAGTTGCAGTTCACTTTCTGCCATTGAGAAATTAAAAACAGAATAACGCCGAAAACGATAATGCCCTCCATCGCTCAAGAAGTTATCAGGCGGTAAGTTATTCCAGCTTTGGCTAAATTCGCCCCATTCCGCTTTATGTTGTTCCAGCAATTCACCCCATGACGCGTTGATGGTGTTTGAACCTTGTAAAACAGTATAACCTTGCGATACGAGTTCCTTAGAAGGATTTTTACTATCCATAAACAATAAACCTAAAAGGAAGCACACCCCCCCACTTTTACATAATGGTTTGTTAATACATCATGTAAAAGTGGGGGGGTGTGCTTTAGATTCTTAGCAACAGCATTTAAAACCATCATACGAATATTACCAAACGATAAGCAATCCATAGCATAACAAATCCAATCACTGTATTAAGAATTTTCCATGCCACAGGCTTAGCAAACAATGGTGATAAAAATCGTGCGCCATAGCCCAAACCAAAAAACCAAATAAAAGAGGCGCTAACAGCTCCGAGAGTAAAGTGTAATCTATCATCAGCCGTATAGGGTGATGCAATACTGCCAATTAACAAGACCGTATCAAGATAAACATGAGGATTTAGAAAAGTCAGCGCTAATACCGTTGTAATAACTGTTTTTGTATTTTGATTAGAGCCTGTTGAAGCAGCCTCTAAAGTTTCACCACTAAATGCTGCACGAAAACTCATCAAAGCAAAAATAAATAAGTAAGCCGCACCAAACCATGTGACCCATTTTAGCCATTCGGGATGTTGTTCGATAATTACACCTACGCCACTTGTACCCAGTGCAATCAAAAAAGCATCGGAAACCGCACAGATTAAACAAATTAAAAACACATGGCTTTTGAGTAAGCCTTGTTTGAGTACATAGGCATTTTGCGAGCCTATCGCAATAATAAGACTGCCACCTAATAGCAAACCTGTTAGAAATATATTCATTGATAGATTTTAATCTAGCAGACACAAAAAAGCCCGATAACATTCCTGCTAATCGGGCTTTTTTAAAACTAAGTTTATTCTAGTTTTTATACATGTAGCATATTGCTAATCACTGCCATCGTTATAATAAACATTGCGCTAGTCACGAGTGATCTAACGATTGGATTTACAACAGTACATACTTCTTCATTATTGCTTTCACTTGGCTCTGACCCAAGAATAAAACTCTTAATAAAACATTTCATAGGATGCTCCCCTTTGTGTTATTTATGAGTGAATACTTTGTGCTTTAATAAAACTAAAAGTTCAGAAAATAATCACATTTATTTTACTAAGGGAGCAATTCAAGACCGCTAAATCCAAGAAACACGTTGTTCCCCCAGTATTAAATGAATTCTAACGTAGAATTTTTACCAAACCATTGATAATTATCAAAGCCATTGTTTTTTAAGGTTATTTTTATTTTTTATCTTTCTTGCTTCCCGTATTTTTCTTCTTAGCGCGTTTTTTCGCTTTTTTCTTAACCGCTTTATCAGCTTCTTCTTGCGCTTCTATACGATCTAGTTCTTCTTCCATTTCTTCATCGGAAAGCTCATTAAAATCGTCATTATCACCATCGAAGAATTTTTCTTCTTGTTCTTCAGCTACAGCATCATCATCTTCTGGAAGATATTCATCATCGTTAATATCATCTTCTACTGGATCATTACCCAGAATACTTCTTTCTTCATCGCTCAGATCTGCGTCGTCATCTGATGGGCCATCATCTTCCTCGTAGGTATAAAGATCATCTTCAGACCATAGATCATCAGCCTCTATATACGCTGCGCTACTGGCCGCGGCTGCCTTCGCATCTTGAGCATCATTGTCTGCCTTATCGCGTGCTTCTTTGGCTTCACCCGCCTCTTTAACGCGCACATTAAAGAATTTACTCGCAATAATCCCAAGCTCAAACAAAATCCACATGGGGATTGCCAGCATGATTTGAGAGATAACATCAGGTGGCGTGAGCAACATACCAACCACAAATGCCCCTACAATCACATAAGGGCGCTTCTGTCTTAGTTTTTCAGCCGTTGTCATACCCGTTGTAATCAGCAAAATAGTGGCTATCGGCATTTCAAAACCAATACCAAATGCCATAAACATCATCACAACAAAATCTAAGTACTGTGCAATATCGGGTTTAAAATCAGCGGTTTGTGGCACAAATTGCGGAATAACTTGAAACATCATCGGCAAGAGTACGAAATAGACAAACACTATTCCAAGATAAAACAAGAACACACTTGAAGCTAATAACGGGTAGACCAGACGCTTCTCATGCTTATACAATCCTGGCGCAACAAAAGACCATAACTGATAAAGTAGATAAGGCAAAGCCACCAAGAACGCGACCATTAAGGTCAATTTCATAGGAATTAAGAAAGGCGCAACAGGACCAATAATAATCATGTCTCGTGCAAGAGGAGCAGCTAAAAAGTCATAAATATCTGCCGCAAAAGGAAATAACGGAATAAATATAACCGCAACGGCTATCACTGCACGAAGCAAACGATCGCGTAATTCTATTAAGTGAGAGAGAAAACCTGAGGCTACTTCAGTTTTTTTAGTATCAGACTTGCTCATTTTTTATCTATGGATGCCTTTGCATCTGAAACACTAGAATCCAATAAGTCACTAGCTTCTGTAAATTCTTCAGAGACTTCTGATTTTGTGCTCTCCATCATATCGCGCAATTCGCTGATTTCTTCTTTTTGTTGTTTCAACATTGTTTGTAATTCTTCTGCGCGAAATTCTTTTTCTATATCTTCGCGCGTAGTCGCTACAAATGCTTTCATCTTACCAATGAACTTACCCGCTTTTGCAGCAACTTCAGGCAAGCGCTCAGGACCTACAACCATTAAGGCAATAATTCCTACAACCAATAATTCAAGGAAACCTGAGTCAAACATCGTAAATTATACTGATGTTTTGTTTATGACTTTGTACTGTCTTTTACTTTTGATGCAACATCAATAACGTCATCTTTAGCGTCTGATATTGCTTCTTTAGTAGCATTTTTTGCGTTTTTAGCTTCGTTTTCACCTGTCTTCATCGAGTCTTTGAAGTTTTTAACGGCTCCGCCTAAGTCACCACCCGCATTACGCAAACGCTTCGTTCCAAAAATAACAACAACGATCACCAAGATGATCAATAAAGACCAAGGGCTAATTCCCCCTAAACCAAATCCGTATACCATTTTAACTTCCTCTCTATTTTGTTCGACTAGCTTTTTCTACCAAGCCAGATGTCCCGAACCGACGTTCCAATTCTTTTAAAACATCGTCTGGGTGTAAATTCTGTTGTGCTAATAATACAAGGGTATGAAACCATAAGTCAGCAACTTCGTAGACTATTTTGTCACTTTTTCCATCTTTTGCCGCCATAACAACTTCAGTTGCTTCTTCTCCTACCTTTTTTAAGATAGCATCCAAGCCTTTATCGTACAGCGAGGCCACGTAAGAACTGCCCGCTTCGGCTGATTTACGCTCTTCTAGTATTTTTGCAACATCTGTTAGTGTATTACTCATTCTTTGTTCCACTATTCCCAAAATATAAGGGCTTATACTCTCATTTCAATGCCTTGATCTGACATATATTCTTTTGCCTCACCCACAGTATATTCATTGAAGTGGAAAATACTCGCCGCAAGCACTGCATCAGCACCTGCTTTTAATACGCCATCTGCTAAGTGTTGAAGGTTGCCCACACCACCTGAAGCAATCACAGGAATATTTACAGCATCTACAATGGCTTTAGTCAAAGGGATATTAAAGCCAGATTTAGTACCGTCTTTATCCATGCTCGTCACGAGCAACTCACCCGCGCCATAATCGGCCATTTTCTTCGCCCATTCTACCGCATCAATGCCTGTATCGTTACGCCCGCCGTGGGTGAAAATATCCCACTTATCGGGTTCGCCTTCTTTACTGACTTTTTTAGCATCAATCGCCACGACTATACATTGTGAGCCGTAATATTCTGCGGCTTCTTTGACTAATTCTGGATTGTGAATGGCGGCAGTATTAATCGCAACTTTATCTGCACCAGCATTAAGCATGGTACGAATATCTTCAACTTTGCGAATACCACCGCCCACTGTTAATGGGATAAATACTTCTGAGGCGATTGCTTCAACCATGTGAACCGTGGTTTCACGGTCATCCGAGCTTGCCGTAATATCTAAAAATGTAATTTCATCCGCACCCTCGCGGTTGTAGCGGGCGGCAACCTCAACAGGGTCACCAGCATCGCGAATATCCACAAAGTTCACGCCTTTTACGACACGACCGTTATCAACATCCAAGCAAGGAATTATGCGTTTTGCGAGTGCCATCTAGTTTTAACTCTCTATCCACGGTTGGTCGGCTTTTTCAATCAATCTTTTCCATTTATCAACGTATTCTTGAGCCTCTTTTAAATCAATTGTGCCTTCATAAATTGATCTTCCAAGAATTGTACCTGTTACACCTTTAGAACCTATTGAGCCAACTTTACAAAGTCCGATGATATCGTCCATATTAGCAACACCGCCTGATGCAATCACAGGTATATTTATGCTGTTAGCTAGCTCCACCGTCGCTTCAATATTCACACCTTTCATCATGCCATCACGTGCTATATCGGTATAAACGATTGCTACCACACCTGCTTCTTCAAACTGTTTTGCCAAATCGATTGCAGAAACCGTTGAAACTTCTGCCCAACCATCGGTTGCCACCATGCCGTTTTTTGCATCAATACCAACAATAATATGACCCGGGAATTGTTTACACAAATCTTTTACAAATTCAGGATCTTCAACCGCCTTTGTGCCGATGATGCAGTAAGTCACACCAGCATCTAAATACGCTTGAACGGTTTTTGCATCGCGGATTCCTCCACCAATTTGAATGGGTAAGTCAGGGAACTTTTTAGCAATCGCTTCAACGGCTGAATTGTTTACTGGCTCCCCATCAAACGCACCATTAAGATCAACCAAGTGCAACCGTTTTGCGCCTGCTTCAACCCAGCGTGTTGCGGTATCAACAGGGCTATCAGAAAAAACCGTGGTATCTTCCATGCGACCTTGGCGTAAGCGTACGCATTGTCCGTCTTTTAAATCTATTGCGGGTAGTAATAACATCAGCTCTTTCCTTTTAGCTCGCGCCATCCCAATTTATGAAATTCTTTAAAAGTTGCAATCCATCATCAGCACTCTTTTCAGGGTGTGATTGAATAGCAAAGACATTATCTTTAGCAATTGCAGAAGCATAATGGATACCAAAATCAGTCTCACCCACAATGATACTTTTATCTTCTGGCTCAACAAAGTAACTATGCACAAAGTAAAAACGCGCGTTGTCTTTGATGCCTTTCCAAATCGGGTGATCTTGTGTGTGCTTAATTTGATTCCAACCCATTTGCGGGATCTTTAAGCGGTTACCATTTGCATCAGTTGCACCGATATGATCCGTAAAGTGCTGTACTGTGCCTTTGTAAATACCAATACAATCTATACCACCACCCTCAACGCTATGCTCCATTAACACCTGCATTCCCATGCAAACACCTAGAAACGGCTTGGTAGTTGAAACCTCTTTAACAACATCGACAAGCTCACGTTTGTTTAGCTCGCTCATGCAATCGCGCGCAGCACCTTGCCCCGGAAATACGATGTGATCAGCCTTAATAATTTCTTCAGGATTTGAGGTGATAATAACATTGTCATTAGTGACATGTTGAAGGGCTTTATGAACAGAATGGAGGTTGCCCATACTGTAATCTATAACAGCAATCATCTTTAGCTTCTAAACTTTAGTTATAAAAGGGGTTAAAGTGTACCTTTCGTGGACGGTATCGCATCAGCACAGCGCTCATCACGCTCAACAGCCATACGTAAAGCACGACCAAAGGCTTTAAAAATAGTCTCGGCAATGTGATGTGCATTACGCCCACGAAGATTATCAAGGTGCAAACTCACCAATGCGTGATTAACAAAACCTTGGAAAAACTCGTGGAACAAATCGGTATCAAATTTACCCAACATGGCACGCTTATAATCAACGGTATCTTCCAAATGCGGGCGACCAGAAAAGTCGATAACCACACGCGAAAGCGCTTCATCTAATGGCACATAAGCATGACCATAACGGCGCACGCCTTTTTTATCACCCATCGCTTTTGCAAATGCCTGGCCTAGTGTAATGCCTATATCTTCAACTGTGTGGTGATCATCTATTTGATTATCACCGTTCGCATCAATCTCAATATCAATCATGCCGTGCAAGGCAATTTGCTGCATCATATGCTCAAGAAAAGGTACTTCGGTTTTAAAGCGGGCTTTTCCCGTGCCGTCTAAATTAATAGAGACAGTGATTTGAGTTTCTAAAGTATCACGTGTAATAGTGGCGGTGCGATCTGTCATATCTTTCAGTATTTCTTTTTCAGAGGGCGGATAATACCACAATAGGGGTAAATGTAACCTTAATCAATGAATTCACACCCCCCTAGTTTTACATGATGTTTAGCTATTCTTAAATCATCATGTAAAACTAGGGGGGTGTGGATTATTAACTTACATTTCTTAACTTGTCGCGCTTATCCAAAATCCAAACATTCAGTAAGCTTCCGAAGAATAGAAATAGGCTGAATACAATCATTAAATAGCCGTAAACCTTTTCTTCTTCCGAGAAGGCATACCAAATCCCCATGAGCATATAGATAAATGACACGAGCATAACGGCGATAAATGTATCGCGGTTTCCATGTAAAACACCGCGAACAAAATAAAGTAGCGGGGCAACTAGCAAGATGATTTCAATAGAGCGTGGGATGCTTTGAACAGGGGTTAGCCAACCGTTCCACACCACACACAAACCTATTAAACCAATAATTCCAATACCTGCTAGCGCACGCCAAAAAATTGTTATATCCATATTTTTAGCCACTTACAATACTCCCTTACAGAGCTGCTGCTAGCGTTGCCAAGCGTTTACCTAGCGCAATACAAAGCGCTTTTTCATCATCACTAATTGGCAAGTTACTTGTCGCGCCCGCTAAATGAGAAGGCCCATAAGGTGTGCCACCTGTTGTGGTGGTGAGCAACTCTGATTCGGTATACGGCAAACCCGTAATCAGCATGCCGTGATGCAATAGCGGAATCATCATGCTTAGCAAGGTCGTTTCTTGTCCGCCGTGCAAGCTTGATGTTGAAGTGAATACGCCTGCGGGCTTACCCACCAATGAGCCCGACAACCAATGCCCGCTGGTCTTTTCTAAAAAATATTTGAGCGGTGCTGCCATATTGCCAAAGCGTGTTGGACTGCCTAATGCGAGCGCATCGCAGGTTTTTAATTCATCTAATGATACATAAGGCGCGCCGCTATCAGGTACTTTTTCATCCGTTGCTTCACAGGTTTCAGATACCTCTGGAACGGTGCGTAATATGGCTTCAACACCCTCAACACCTTCGGCGCCACGCGCGATAAGCTTTGCCATATTGGCGGTTGCGCCACTTCGTGAGTAGTAAAGCACTAAGACTTGTTTCATATTATTACCTCACCAACCTAGGCTTAAAGAATATCAATAATATTTTGAATCGGTCTGCCAATCGCCGCTTTGCCATTTTTAACTACAATTGGGCGTTCGAGCAGTTTGGGGAATTTCACCATTGCATCAATCAAATCATCACGGCTCAAACTTTCATCTGCCAAGTTATTATCTTTGTATTCTTGCTCACCTTTGCGCATTAGTTCCCATGGTTCCAAGCCAAGCATATCAAGTAAATCAGTGATTGCTTGTTTATTGGGCGGGGTATCAAGATACTTTACAACATCAAGCTTAAGCCCTTTTTCGGTTAGTAGCTCCATTGCTGCACGTGATTTTGAGCAGCGAGGATTGTGATAGATCGTGGTTGAATCAGACATTTCTACTCCTTCTAAGTTATTCTATTATCGGATAAACTCTTAGTCAGTTTATCTTTACATATCCTTTCACTCTAACCTGACAGCGTAAACATGAAAAGCACTAAATACCTTTTGACCCTCACATTACTCTTCTCGCTTTTATTCACGACAAGCAGTGGCGCCAATGAAATGGTCAACGATTTTGTTTACACTGACCTAGAAGGGGAAAAACATCGATTTAGCGATCACAAAGGAAAATGGATACTGGTTAATTACTGGGCAACTTACTGCCCACCTTGCCTAGCTGAAATACCAGATATTAATCGCTTCGCCCAAGACAATAAAAAGAATTTTATAGCACTAGGCATAGATGCAGGCGATAGCTCGATAGCTGAGGTTAAAGCCTTCAAGAAAAAGTTGGGTATTCAATACCCACTCATAAGCTCACAAGAAGAAGCTTTACTAGCATTTGGTATTGTCGAAGCAATACCCACTAGCTATATCATCTCGCCCAAAGGTGAAGTTATTGATAAGCATGTTGGGATTATTACTTATATTGATTTGGATGAGCTTGTTAATAAGAAAACGGCTCAATGAGGTCTCAAGCAATAATTTAAAGCAGCTCTGCTAAGCCCGAGTATATTCAGAGATTGTCGAAGGAAAGCACACCACCCCTTTTACATGACCTATTAGCTAATAATCTAGATTAAACAAAAATGCCATCAAACCATTCCATAAAAATACGCCATCCCACCTTTGATTTTGACAAAGAAATCCCACGCTATTGGTTTAACGATAATCCTGTCATTACGCATAATTTTAATGGCTATAATTTATTATTCCCAGAGTTTGAACGATTCTTCGTACGCTCTGTAATGCATTATAAAAACCAAATAACAGATGAAACTCTGCTCGAACAAATAAAAGGTTTCACTGGGCAAGAGTCAAAACACGCACAAGCGCATGAAGATTATTTTCAAGTCCTTGAGAGACAAGGTTACAAAATCACACGCTTTTTACGCTGGTATAAAAACTATGCTTCTTTTGTCGAACGCATGGCCACACCTAAATTGCGCCTTGCGCTCACCGCTGCTGCTGAGCATTACACCGCATCGATTGCAGGCATTGTTTTAAGCCACCCCGAACTATTAGAAAATGTTAACCCCACCATGAGAAAGCTAGTCGTGTGGCATTCTGCCGAGGAGATTGAACACAGAAGCGTTGCTTTTGATGTGATGCAAGCCGTTGGTATAGGCAACTCCACCCGCATTGTTGCATTTCTTATGACGTCGCTTGATATGTTGTTGTGGTCAACCTTAAGCACTGTGATGCTATTGTGGCAAGATAGAATTTCACCGTGGCGCAGTTTTAAATACAAACGCCAATATGGGAAAAAATTCAAAGGTATCAATAAACGAATGCGCCAATTATTACTTGCTTATTTTCGTAAAGACTTCCATCCCAGTGATGTTGATTTTCTTGAAGATGCGCACAAGTATCTTAAACAGGTGGGAATTGATGAATAAACTAAAGGGCACTTTTGGTGATGGAAACGATGCCATTGCGTGGGCCGCACAAGATGCCTCCGTCAATTATATTTCTCACTATCCTGGCTCGCCCGTAAATCGTGTGATTGATGTTTTAGAAGCCGACCTTCACGATGAAAGTTATATTATTAACCATGCTTTAAACGAACACATCGCGGCATTATCGGTGATGGGTACAAGCCTTTGTGGTGCACGCTCGCTCTTGGTGATGAAGCACGTAGGGCTAAATATTGCGGCAGACCCCCTCAACTACTCTGCAGTTATTAAAATAAAAGGTGGCATGGTTGTTGTGGTTGGCACCGACCCAGGAGCAAGAACCAGCACAGGCGAAGAAGATGTGCATTGGTATGCGGCGCAGTTTAATTTACCACTGCTCGAACCTACCAGCGTGCAAAACACTTATGATTGCGTAAAGCAGGCGTTTGAAATTTCAGAACAAACACAGCTTCCTGTACTGGTTTTTGTACCAGGTAGAATTGCCTATCAATCCAGCTTAATTTCTCGACAAAAAGAAGAGGTTTCTGCACGCTCATTTTTATTTGAGAAAGACCCAGAGAACCTCATTAACGTTAATGTTCGGGCCGTTAAAAATCACCGTAAACATATTTTACGGTTACAAGCCTTCCAACAAGAATATTCACAATCAAACCAAACGTACTTCAATCCACAAGCTTCTTTTGGCATCGTTACACGTGGCGCAAGTTACAGTGTTTGTTGTGAGGTGATCGAATCTCTAGGATTAACTGAAAAGGTTCATCTGCTAAATATTGAGCTGACGTATCCGCTGAATATTAATGGGTTCTTAGTATTTGCAAAAAATAAAAAGAAAGTCATCATCATCGAAGATCAAGATGGTTTTTTAGAAACTATGATTAAACGCGAAGCTTTCGGGAAAGTGAGTTGTGAAGTTCATGGCAAAAATATCTTCCCAATTTGGGGTGAAATATCAGACGAACAAGTCAGAGATTATTTAAGTGAAGAATTTGAGTGTAAAGCACCTAGCAACACAGTATTTTCAACAGCACTTGGACAATTAGACTCTCCCGAGCGACCGGGCAGTTTTTGCGAAGGTTGCCCACATCGCTCATCATTCTACGGTATTGATAAAGCCCTAAATAATCAATCATGTAAAAGTGGGGGGGTGTACTCAACAGAAATGTATTCAACGGGTATTATTGGCGGTGATATTGGTTGTTCATCGCTACCGCCACATCGCACAGACTGGTTGCTGTGCATGAATGCGGGGATTGGCATATCGCAAGGCATTGCCCATTTATTACCTGATCAACCTTTGGTATCGACTGGTGGCGAAGGGAGCTTTTTTCATGGCGGTGTTATCTCATTGCAAAGTGCCGTAGAGAATAATATTAATCTCACACATATTATTTTTGATAATCGTAGTGTGGCGATGACAGGTCATCAAGATTCCCCCACATCATCGGGAAAAACAGATTTGGGAATGCTACTGAAAAGCATTGGCGTAAAACATATTTTTGAGGTTGATGCCTTTGTTTCATCCGAACTGACTAAAGCCATCGAAGATGCTAAACAATTAGAAGGAGTCAAAGCCATTTGGGTACAAGGTGACTGCGCTTTGCAACCCAGCGCTGAATCACTTCGACGCTACAAAGAGCGCACCTTAATTATTCATAATGAATTATGTGATGGTTGTAGTCTTTGCTATGAAGAGCTGCAATGCCCTGCCATTGTAAAAGATAAGAAGCACACCCCCCCACTTTTGAATGATGATTCCCAATTAGACCATAAACGAATACTACAAATAGACTTAAACCTATGCCGACGCTGTGCCGCATGCTTGGATGTTTGCCCCAACAATGCCATTGAAGTAATTGACCCGAATGATTAATTTAATAATCTCAGGCATTGGCGGGCAAGGCATTAATAGCCTCGCCAAAGTATTGG
Organism: Cocleimonas sp.; assembly: GCA_021647365.1. Lineage (GTDB taxonomy): Bacteria > Pseudomonadota > Gammaproteobacteria > Thiotrichales > Thiotrichaceae > Cocleimonas. Next base: position 17,229 of record JAKIUW010000021.1, read on the forward strand.
CAAATGTGCTTCTTCAATCTGGCTATCACTGTCAATTCACCATTCATAAAGGCGGCGCACAATCTTTGGGCAGCGTGTATGCCGAGTTTAGAATTGATGATCAAAAATTACCAACACTCGGGCAAGGCATCCCAAAAGGTCAGCTAGATATTTTAATTTCGTTGGAACCTTGGGAAGCTTTACGTCATGTTTCATTAGCACATCCTAAAACCCAGTTTTGGGTTGAAACACAATTAATACCCTTATTTATTGAAAGGGCAAATGAACGAAGTATTGAATCACCCCACGCGCAATTAGATGCATTGCCTGAGATAAAAATTCACTGGGAATCTTATCAAGACATTGCTCAACAGAAGGCAGAAACGATTAAAATGGCCAATTATTTTGCAGGACTTAATTGTATTTTAGCCATAAATTCTCACGTTAATTTTTCTATAAAATCAAAGCCTAATAACATAGACACTGATCTTTTTGATACACTCTTTTTTAAGCAAATACCTAAAGCCAAAAAGATCACATGATACCCACTCAAATTACACAAAAGCAAGGCAGACCGGCACAGCACTGGCAACCTTTTAAAGAAAACCGAGCAGAATGCCGCTTATGCCCACGCCATTGCCGACCCAAGAATAATCGCATGGGGTTTTGTGGCGTACGTGGAACAATTGATGGGGAAATTAAAACGTTTAACTACGGCGAAGCGCTTGCGGCAACCGAAGAAATTATCGAGACAGAAGCCGTCAATCACTTTAGCCCAGGCGCACGTATCTTGAGCATGGGCAATGTTGGCTGCATGATGGCCTGTTCTTTTTGCCAAAACTGGGAAACCTCACAGATACAGCACCTTGACTATAAAATGGTGCGCCATTATACGCCCGAGCAGTTAGTGGATATGTGCCTAGAAAATAATATCCCCATTATTTCATGGACGTATAATGACCCTGTAGTGTGGCATGAATTTGTCATTGAGACCTCAAAACTGGCACAAAAAAATGGTATCAAGACACTCTACAAGTCTGCTTTTTATATTGAAGAAGAGCCTGTTAAAGAGCTTATTGAGTGTATTGACATTTTCAGTTTATCACTAAAGTCTTTAAATGAAGAGTTCTACCAAAAACAGACAAAGGCTAAGCTCCAACCCGTTTTAGACCGCATAAAACAAGTTGCTGCATCGGGAAGACACTTAGAATTAAGTCAACTGGTTATTCCTGAATTAAATGACTCTGATGAAGATATTATCGAAACCATTGATTGGGTCTTAGAACATGTAGGCGCCGATGTGCCATTGCATTTTGTTGCTTTTCACCCTGCCTATCAATACATCCATGTTGAGCGCACAGACATTAGTACTTTAAAACAAGCGCGTGCGTTAGCCTTAAAAAAAGGTATGAAGCACGTTTATTTAGGCAATGCTTACGAGCCTGATTTGAATGATACTTCCTGCCAACAATGTGGCACAGTTCTAGTGAAACGCTATGGATTGCATTCACAAGTACAAAACCTTTCTGATGAGTCTTGTTGCATCAAGTGTGGTGAGCAGTCTCCCATTATTGCGCCTTTGAAAAACACCAATAAGACAGGTGCGACATCAGAGTTGGAAAATAACATTGAAATCATCTGGGATGATGAAGCCCAAAGCGCCCATATCTTACAAATAAAAGGTACTGGAGAAAAAGATCAAATATATATTCGCTCATTAAATACCAATCACGTAGAGATAAAAGAGCTTTCCCATGGTTTAGATCGCTTTATTGTTTCTCGCCAATCTGCCGATGAAACAGGTATTATCATTAGCTGGGATTCGGATTGCGAATATCAAAATCTAGCAGTTTTAGATCGCGCCCATTACCCTACAAATCCACCAGAACAAGAAATCGTATTTACATGAAAAAACAGCACCCCGAAACAGCAGCATTACACTATCGTATTAATAATGCAGAAACACACCCCGTTGCTACTCCCATCTATCAAAATAGTGCATTTACAGCAAATTCACCTTACTTTTACACACGAAAAAGCAACCCCAATAGCGTAGAATTTGAAGGTGCATTGGCACTTTTAGAAAGATCAAAATACGTTATCTGCACCACCACTGGCATGTCAGCCATTATGCTGGTTTTACAACAACTGCGCCCAAATGATCACTTAGTTATCAACCAATATATTTACGGTTGTAGTTACAAACTTTTTCAACGTTATGCTGAACAACTCAATTTAAAACTGACTATTTTGGATTTATCAGAACCTTCAGGGCGTGAAGCGATTCCTGATGATGTTTCAATGATTCTTTTTGAAACCCCAACCAACCCCTTCTTAAAAACTATTCCAATTAAAGAAGTTACAGAAATCACTACAAAGAAAAACCCAAAAGCCTTGGTCGTGGTTGATAACACTTGGGCAACGCCATTATTCCAAAACCCTCTTGAATCTGGAGCCCATGTTTCTTTAGGCAGTGCGACTAAATATATCTCTGGTCACAGTGATGTTATGGGCGGTTTTATTGCGGTAAACGATGAAATATTAGCCAATGAATTATTAGAATCACGCTTTTATTCGGGCGCCATTTTAGACCCTAACAGCGCTTGGTTGTTGCGCCGAAGTTTGCACACCTTCCCTATTCGTATGCGAGAGCATGTACGAATCACGCAACAACTTTATGAGTTTTTAAAAACCCGCAAGGAAGTGAGAAAAATATATCTGCCAAAAACATCAAAAGATCAACTTCGTGAATACGGTGGTATTTTATTTTTTGAGTTTAACGAAAAATACCAAGAAAAATATGTAAGTTTTAGAGAATCATTAAGCTTATTCGACACAGGCACAGGCATGGCTTGTGTAAGTTCGATGGTGGCACAACCATGGTCTGGCAGTCATGCATCATTATGCGACAGTGAAAAAACGGCAATGGGTATTAATACTGGCTTGGTCAGGCTTTGCTTTGGTTTAGAGAATGCTGATGATTTGATCAGTGATTTAGAGGCCGCTTTCTCATTACTATGAGTCAAGAGTCTCACAAAACTTTCCCTTGGAAGCTCGCTATTTTTCCTCTATTTGAATTTGCTTTCTTTGTTGCTGCAATTTTAGTTGGCAATTATTTTTTGTCTTTTTTATTCATCATTATTGCAGGTATTTTTCTGAGCTTTAGCATCCATATTTTCTTTCATGAATGTGTGCATGTGCGAGATGAATATCCGATGAGCATCAATATCATAAATACGCTCTTGTTAGGCCTGCCCTTTGATGGTTATCGCGTACATCATTTTAATCATCATACTTATGCAAACGATTTGAAAGATTTTTCAAGCACGTGGCACCTTCAAAATGGTAAAAAAACAGCCTTTTCAGCCTGTCGTTATAGCTTCGGCTGGTTACGACAATTAGCTATGGCGATCAAAGAGCCCAAGCCTTTTGATGAAGTTTGGGGGGATGTAATTAAAATAAAAACGAGAATAGAACCCCAAAAAGTCGCCTTGTTTTTATTTTGCATTGCAATGGCATTTATAAGCTTAAAAGCCTTTATACTCTACTTCTCTTTAGCCTACTTTGGCTGGGGCTTTTCAGCATTACATAACTATGGGCAACACCCCCCAATAGAGAAAGAGCCAATTTGTACTTATGCAAACAAGACGTATAATTCTCTTTTCTTTAACAATGGTTTACACTGGGAACATCACGATAAGCCATGGTTAAGCTGGAACCTGATAGAATTAGACAATAGAAGTTCTCGTATTAAACATGCTCATTTAATTGAGCCATGCATTAGGAATCAACATGACTGATAAAAATCCATATAATGATGAGAACCCCTCTCCATTAGAAAACAACAACTCTAGCAATGCTTTTTCTGAAATACTCTTAGTTATTTGGTATATCTTTTTATCTATAGCTGCTATTGCTCTATTAGGCTTTGTTGCTCTGTTTGTTGTTTGCATGGTTTAAAGCAATGAGTGAAGACAAGAATAAAAGGCCTCCCAAAGAGCTTGACCATTTCAAATCAAAGTTAGCACCTGATTCAGACAAGTCTAAAAAGGAAAGCGCCAGAGGCTGCTGGACAACAGTTTGGGTCCTTTTACTTGGTTTTATTGCTGTTATTCTTATCGTATGTGGAGGAAATGATTTTTTATAATGGATATTGATTTACATAGTCACCACCAATTAATCAGCTCTGGTAGCCGATTAACTTATCAATTCTTTGTAATTCTCGCCATGTTAGTGGGTGGCTGGATGATTCGTAAAGATTCTACAAAGTGGAAACTACCCCATTTTCAACATTATACGTTATTGACCATTGCATTTATTGGCGCATTAACAGGTTCTGCTATTCCTGCCTTCTTCTCTGGCGGATTGGTTGAAGGACTGGCTTGGTCAACACCAATAACACCTAAAACGGTTATGGGCGGCATTCTAGCTTCTTTTATCTTTGTTTCCATCTACAAGAAAATCACAAAAAATCATTTAGATACCAGTGATAGTTTTGCCCGAGGCGCTATTGCGATGATGGCAATTGGACGAATTGGCTGTATTTTTCAACATTGCTGTTACGGCAAAGAAGCTTCATGGGGGTTAGATTTTGGCGATGGCTTATCACGCATCCCAGTTCAATATTTTGAAGCGATTGGCTTATTTGGGATTTTCTACTTTATTCAGCATATCCATGAAAAGAACTTATTTTCAGGGCGACGATTATTTATCGTTTTTGCACTTTACGGTTGTTTGCGTTTTACCCTTGAGTTTGGTCGCGAACAAATAGCGAATATTTATTTGGGCATTGGTTTTTATCAGTGGATAGCCTTGCTTATTTTTGTAACAGGAGTTTGGCAAATACTCCGTCGTTCACCACAGTTTGCCACTTTCAATTCGCTTAATACTTAATGAGTTTTTCTCAAGATGTGCTTTGTGAAGCGCTTAAAACGCGTAGGCTACTTTGTAATGATGTAGAAGTAGCACATCAAAAAACACTATTAGTCGTTAACAATAAGAATACTTTGTCAGACTGGAAAATATCGCTTGGTGATAATTTACTCTTTGATTTAGCAGGTTTACAAGCTGTTACAAAAACGATTCAATCCTATCAAGGCCACGCACAACAACTAGATTTTAAGTTACAACTATCATCACAGGCACTACGCGATTACTACAGTCACAACATCTTTTTAGATGACAACAAGCTTATAAGCTTACCTATACAAGCAACAAAAATAAAAAGTATCAACAAACAATCAGCAGAAACATTACTCATTATACTTGATGAGCTATCAACAGATATCCAATACCCTCACGCGCTTACCTCGCCTGATATTAACAACACGCCACTTGCGCTGTTGATGCCTTACAGTTGCGACCATGATCTTTTATTTGCCAATCAAATTGCCACTTTTTCAAACCTTAATCACAAGCTAAGAACATCACCTTTCAGCTGGATACGTGCCGTATTTTCTAGGCGAAAAATCAGTTTAAATCAACGTATCTCTCTTTATTGGAAGCAAACTCACTGCGATATAAACATTCATCCAACAGCAGTCATAGAAGGCTCTATTCTTGGAAAAGGTTGTCGTGTCGGGGCATATTGTGTCGTTCGCTATAGCGTACTGGGTGATAATGTACAACTGCATGATGGCGCAAAAGTAGAATATTCCGTTGTGGATGATAATAGCTGGCTAATGCACGATTTAGTTCTCTATCGTAGCCTTGTTGAAAGTGATGTATTTCTCATACATGGGCCTTATCAATTTTCATTCTTTCAAAAACAAAGTGCAGCATTTGCCAACATCATGATGGATTATAGACCCGATAATAAAGCCATACGCATTAATACGCCTAACGGTGTACGTGATTATCACGGCAGATTTTTGGGTGCACTGTTAGAGGAAAAAGCTAAAGTATTTGGTGGCACATTAACGGTACCGGGGATTACTATTCCTGAAGGACAAGAAATAACTACTGATATTAACAATATCACAACAGCTAAAAAGCTATTGGAAAATCAATAATGATAAAAACTAAGGCACCTTCTAAGGTTGCCAGAATCAAGTAATCACTGAGTATTTATTTATGGACATAAGGTACATCAAAGTTAGAAGCACACCCCCCCACTTTTACATGATGTTTGTGTAACCCAAAAAAAAGCCCTCAAAAACGAGGGCTTTTTTCTAACTGATTAACCAAGATTATTTCAAACGTAATGTTTGACCTGGGCTAATCGTGTATGGCGCAACTAGATTATTCATGCTGATAATATCTTTCCAATAAACACCTGTCTGGCGCATTACTTCAAAGACTGTGTCGCCTTTCTTTACCATGTAAGAAGCACTTCCACTACCGCCGCCTGCTACTGCCGCTTTCGCTGCATTGTAAGTGTTTGCTGTATTGGTTGTTCCTGTGCTACCACCTGAGTAAGTTGTAGGTGCGTATGGCTTATAGGTTGGTTGCTGATAGCTGCCTGTGTAAATACTTTTATTGCTTGCACTTACGTTTGCTGCTGGCGCCGCGGTCGTTGTTTTTCCTGCTGAGCTGTAATCGTAGTAGTTCGTATTACTGGCACCAGTATTTGCATTACCGCTTCCATAGCCTGTGTAGTTTTGTTTATTATTTTGCGCAGCTTGCTGACGGTTCCAACGGTCAATGTAATATTGCTGGTTGTGTTGTCCTGCCGGTCTAGTTGCTGCCGCTTTATAAACTGGTTTTGCCGCTGGCTTGTATGTGTAAGTGCTCTTCGGCGCTGCATTGTTGTTTGTGCCACAAGTTCCGCAACTTGCTGCTCGGCGCTGACCAAATAAACCACCACCGCGTGAAACCTGACCTGTACGAGCTACTTGCCCCGTATTTGAACCACCCGATGAGTATCCACTTCCTCCACCTTGGTTACCAAGTCTATAATTACTACAACCTGATGCCATTACAGCAACAATTGAAGCAACCGCTAATAATTTAATTTTTTTATCCATGATTCCGTTCATGATAATACCCTTCGATTATGAATCTACTTTATGTGTGAAAAAGTTATAAGGTATTGATTGAAATATTTGCGGCAAGAATTGCCCAAATTTTCAGTTATCGAACAGTCAAACTAGACCACCCGAACTTGCCCATAACCCCAATTTTTAATGAATGGTCCCAACCACTCATAAGCCCTATGAAAGTAAAATTAGTTTTATTATTTTACTTTTCACAGTAGTGCAACTAGGCACTTATGACACAATACACAAGCAATTTAATAGTTTCAAGCTAAAACTCGCTAATTTTAAAGGCTTTTTTTGTTTTTTTAAACTTTTTTTAATAAAAAGCTAAAAAGCTCTGCTCCTGAAAGAAATATCGCTGTAACGATTAAACCTGCAATTAGTACCCCCAGTGAGACCGCAAGAAATCCTTTTCGTTTCTCTATTCCAAAAACCCACGCGGCAAAACTACCTGTATAAGCGCCTGTTACAGGTAAAGGAATCATGACAAAAACCATTAACCCCCAAAAGCCCCATTTTTCTATGTTATCACCCACTTTTGCGCGTGTGCGTACCACTATTTTTTCAAATAAATTAGCGTACCATTCCATTTTACTAAACAGATCATGGAAGAAACCCATAAAAACATACACGATAGGAAAAGCTAAAATATTTGCTGCACAACTGACGATATAAGCCGTTACAGGATTAATATCATTAGCTAACGCATAGGGAATACCTCCTCGCAGCTCAAAAATTGGCGTGATACTCAAAAGAATGGTGTAGATAATATCGTTCATATTTTCCCTAATTTATACTTGTTCTATTTACTAGCCCAACTTATGCCAACATCTCATTTGCTAACGAGAGGAACAAAAGCTACTGACTCATGATTCTCTACAGAGTACTTTGATTCGCTATTACGTGTCACCACTTGCAAAACTTGCTCGCTATTTTGAGCGCCTACGGGTATTACCAATCTTCCACCAATTTTTAATTGTTGAATTAGTGCAGGCGGAATTGCATCAGGCGCGGCGGTTGCCATAATCGCATCATACGGCGCAGCATCTGCCCAGCCCCAACTACCATCACTCAAATGTGTACGGATGTTCTTATAACCAATCTTATAAAGTAAATCTCGCGACTGACGATAGAGTTCTGGAATCACCTCAACCGTGTGTAAGTTTTTTACTAAGCCACCCAACACTGCTGCCTGATAACCCGAACCTGTACCTACTTCTAATATATTTTCTAAGGATTCACTTTCCATTAGTAATTCCGTCATACGCGCAACAATGTATGGCTGAGAAATTGTTTGCCCATGACCGATAGGAAAAGATGAGTCCTCATACGAACGAGTTGCCATTGCCTCATCAACAAATAAATGTCGAGGCACAAGGCGCATAATGCGCAATACATCTGGATGAGTGATCCCCTTTTGTTGTAGACGATCAATCAAGCGATCTCGCGTTCGCTGTGATGTCATGCCAACACCTTGAATATTTAACTCATTCATTTGTCAGCGCCCAACCAATCCTTAGTTGCATCAATCGCAGAATAACGTGTCAGATCAATATGAATCGGCGTTACTGAAATATAACCCTTTTGAATGGCGTAAAAGTCTGTTCCTTCGCCTGCATCCGCTTCTTCCCCTACAGGCCCAACCCAAAATATCTCATCACCACGCGGGTCTTTACTACGAATGACAGGTTCTGCTTTATGGCGTTTGCCCAAACGTGTTGTTTGAAAGCCTTTAATTTTTTCATAAGGTAAATCAGGTACGTTTACATTAAGAATGGTTGCCGCGTGATCTTCCGCCGTCAACCCTAAGCTGGGTAATTTTTTCAATAAATTAACTACTACTTTTGCAGCACTTTCAAAATGCTTGGGCGTAAAGGATGCTATTGAAACAGCAATGGCTGGCAAGCCAAGATTACGCCCTTCCATCGCTGCCGCAACCGTACCTGAATAAATAACATCATCGCCCATATTTGCGCCTGCATTGATGCCAGAGATAACAATATCAGGCTCATCACCTTCGTATAAACCTGTTAGCGCCAAATGCACGCAATCAGTTGGCGTGCCGTTGACGCTGTAAAATTGCTTGCCGCGCTCAGTGATTCGTAATGGGGCATCCAAGGTTAGCGAGTTGCTTGCTCCGCTTCTATCACGATCAGGCGCAATGGTGGTGACGTTTGCAAATTCGCTCAGCTTATCGCGCAGAATATTTATTCCGGGCGCTATAAAACCATCATCATTACTCAGCAGTATATTCATGTTAATCTTACTGTTATCCCAATATCCAAATCATAATTAAACCATCGTGAATAAAACTGACCTTAAAAAACTCAAAAAGCAATTAATCGAAAATCAAAAAACTGAAAAGCTTGCCAAAAAAGAAGCGCGCATTCAACAAGTGAATGATAGCCATGATCATGACTTTTTTCGAGAAGCAATGAGTGGCGTAAGCCCTTTAACTTCAAATAGAGCATACCATGAAGATAATAATTCTGTTGCCAAACCTAGCGCCAAAAAGCTCCAGCATTATGAAGAAGATGTGTTAGAAATTCACGATCCATTGTCAGATGAGTTAGACGTGAAAGAAGTAGAACCAGAAGGCACGCTGAGCTTTTGCCAGTCGGGCATTCAAAAAAGTGTTTTTCGTAAATTACGCAGTGGCCAATACCGTATTTCGGATGAGCTAGATTTGCACGGCACAACTATCAAACAAGCTAAACAAATATTAATGTATTACCTACAAGAAACGCCACAGTTTGAAAGTTGCTGTGTGCGAATCATTCATGGGAAAGGACATCGTTCGGGCAATAAAAAACCCGTGTTAAAAACACAGGTTAATCATTGGCTCTCCGAACATGAGCGCGTTTTAGCTTTTCATTCTGCCAAAGCAAAAGATGGTGGAACGGGTGCGGTTTATGTTTTATTAAAACGTCAAAAAGACCTCTAAACATATTTCTTTGCACACCCTCTTTTAAATGATAGCTCGTTAGTTTTTTTAACGACTGCTAGAATTTATGCAAAGCTCCATGACTTGCTAAAAATATTATTTAGCAAGTAGCTCTCTTATTGCATTTTTATTAAGCGTTGCCAATTTAACATCTCGACTAACATTTACTTCTGATACTGGCGCACTTGGAGAAAGATTGACCGCATCCAAAAGTTGAATAGGACGGCTAGTTGTTTGTGATATTGCATTAGCATTATCTACCCTACCCAGTGTTTGCGATGCTCTTTGCTGATGTTGGACTGGAGCATTTGCCAATAATGTTACAGCATTTGCAAGCTGTGTGCGATTAAACCCACGTGATTTTCTTGGTGCAGGACGTGATGCATAAATTGTTTTTGGAGCACGGTTAGCGTGTGCTGCGGTATAACGATAATGTCCTGAAATTGGGAATCTAAACAATATATCTTCTATTTCTGGCCCATTTGCGATGTTATGCACAATCATCTTGCGACGTGGATCAGCGCGCGAAGGTTTATCAACGACTACGCCAATATGTGGAAGGCCTGGGCCAACCATCCAAGTTACTAAATCACCAGGGCGATAGTCGGCAGGGTTACGCGTGATAGGCAAAGCCGCACCACGACGCTGGAAAAATGCTCTTAAGTTATAAACACGACGATGATCTATATTTGTATCAGGCTGCGATAATCCCCATTTCTTCACATTGGGGTAAGCAGAAAAAGCACCTACCATATCTTGATGAACTTGCGACTGAAGATCAATCCCTAGCTTGCGGTAAGAGCGAATAACCACATCGGTACACACGCCGATATTGGCAGGCACATCACCCCATGGGTAACCAATTTTAATGTAAGCACCATCATATCGAACTCTTGACTGTAAACGCCCTAGCGCCGCATTGGATAATTTCTTAGCAAAAGAGCCGTAGTGACTTGATCTATTAATGCTTGGTCGTCTTTGTGTTGCACGCCTTGCCCTTGGTGAACGTTTTTCATAAACAACTGGTGTTATGTTTGCATCCGCAACGTCTTTTTGAATAGGTGTAACAACATTGGCAGTGTTTGAATTTGTTGTAACATTTGCCGTTCTAGTCCCCGAACATGCTGTCATGCCAATAGACACAATAATCACAGGTGTAACTAAAGATAATTTTTTTAACACTGATTTCCCCTTTTGCTTTATTATTATTCTTTGTATCTATAATAAACGATAGTTACTGAGCACAAGCTGAATCAGCACTTTTAGCAACTAAACTAATTGCTTATCGACTTGTTTGCCAGCTTCCTCAAAACATAAGCAACTGCCATAAACGCAAAACTACCCGTCACCATCACCGACGAACCAATACCCCCTGCACAACTCAAGCCACCAATATCATCTTGTGGTTTTTGCTGCGAAACACTCCCATCCTCTCCCGAATAAAGTAAATGTTCAGGCGAATAAATACACGGTATCGAAAAACGTCGCTTGGGGTTTTTAGAAAAACCATGCTTCTGCCGTAAAATTTTACGTGTTCTTGAAAGCAAAGGGTCATGCGCTGTTCGGCTTAAATCCGCAATTTTAATCAAGCTTGGATCAATCTGCCCACCTGCTCCACCCAGTGTAATAATTTTGGCTTTTTGGCGCTTGCACCATGCAATCAATGCCGCTTTCACCTTTGAATTATCAATGCAGTCGATGATGTAATCAGCATTTTTATCAATTAAGTCAACAATATTTTCCTGTGTGAGAAAATCTTCAATAATACAAACTTCACAGTCTTCGTTAATCTCCCTTACGCGTTCTGCCATCACATCGGTTTTATTTCTCCCGAGTGTGCTACTCAATGCGGGTAACTGCCTATTAATATTGGATTCTGCCACCACATCCATATCAATCAGCGTGAGTTTGCCAATAGCATTTCGTGCCAAGGCTTCAACCACCCAAGATCCAACACCGCCAATGCCAATCACTATGATGTGCGATTGCTTAAACTGCTGGAGTGCCTGCTTGCCGTATAAACGCTCAACACCACCAAAACGGCGATTAGCATCTTGTTTTGTCATAGCTTTTTGTTTTGCCATACTAAGGGGCTCTGTAACTAATAATGGTTCATTACAGATAGTTTAAAGCACACCCCCCCACTTTTACATGATAGCTTGTTAGTTTTTTTAACGACTACTAAAATTTATGCAGAGCTTCACTAAATAAAGTGGAGCAACGCCGACGAATGGTCTATTATCAATAAAAAGAGCACCGTACAGTTGATAGCTGGGATATTTATAAGAAAAGCATAGGGAACAATAATGTCAGATGGAATAAATCATAATGCGCTAAAACTTCTCATTGAAGCAGGTGCCGTGGATACTGCAACCGTTATCGCAAACGCGGATCAGTGGGCATTGAGAATAAAGTTTGGCGATGCCGAAAAAACAATCCTAGCCAAGAATAGCGGCAAAGCTCGCATTTGGAGAAAGCTAGACACACTAGCAAAATACCTTTCTGGGCTTGGTATAAACCATTTTGAAACAGACTTAACCAATTACGATCCTAGTAAAAAAACACTTACACGACCTGACAGCGCCGCTATTCTAAAGAAAACGCATGAAGCACATAGATCGCAACAAGAGAAAGAAGAAATTCAAGAAGCCATTATTGCGATTGATAAAAAGGCATCCCCTGACAAAGTTAAAGTTAATTGGGAGCAACGCCGCGCTAGAATATTGAAGCAAGAAAATCCTCGGGTAAAGTAAACTAACTATACTTACGTAGCCCTAGTTATTTATATAATAGGCTAAAACCACACCCCCCCACTTTTACATGCTCTTTATAATATCTAGTCTATGGATAATCTTTCTGAACTAAGCCATTACTGGCTGATTGCCCTCACGGTGATAGCCTTTACCGCAGGTTATATCGATGCCGTGGCGGGTGGCGGAGGCATGTTGAATCTACCTGCGTTGTTATTTGCAGGCGTCCCGCCAGTCTCAGCGCTCGCTGTAAATAAAATTACAGGGATTTCGGGCACAACGCTGGCTGTTATGAAATTTGCGCTAGAAAAACGCATTCGTTGGCGCACCGTTTTCTATGCTGCAATTCCCTGCTTAGTTGCTTCTTATATTGGTGGTAAGCTTGCTTTAAATGCATCCGCAACTGTGCTTGCTTGGGCAATTTTGATTTGTATTCCTATTGCACTTTTTATTGTCTTAAGCGACAAGCCATCACAAGAAAAACAGCCTATAGAAGATAGTTTTCCAAAAACTTTATTGGCCATCACACCTCTTGGATTTTATGACGGCATCCTCGGCCCAGGTACAGGAACGTATATGGCAATCGCTGCGAGAAAGGTGCTTAAATTTGATTTTCTACTCGCCACTGCCACTATAAAACCTTTAAATTTACTCACTAATATTGGCGCTGCCATCGCTTTTTTATTAGCAGAAAAAGTCATCTGGACGATTGCCATTCCGATGCTTCTGGCAAGTTCTGTCGGTGGCTGGCTGGGTAGTCATTCTGCTATAAAAGGCGGTGACAAATTTATACGCAGACTCTTGGTTTTTGTTTTGGTGCTGATGTTAGCGGCTAATCTTTATAAGATGATATTTATCACTTAAAAGTTACATAAGCCCTAAACCATCTTGTAAAAGTGGGGGGGTGTGCTTTAATCCTAACAATACTTATTGAGATTAAATCATGCAATCCCCCGACATCTATGCCGTTAAAGAATACCTTATGAGTTTGCAGGATTCTATTTGCGAACAACTTGCCCAAGAAGATGGCGGAGCTGTTTTTGATGAAGATAACTGGGAGCGTGAAGTAGACCCCAAAAAGCCTACAATGACAGGTGGCGGGCGCACACGTTTGTTGGTTGATGGGAATGTTATCGAGCAGGGCGGTGTGAATTTCTCTCACGTCTTTGGCGGTAAAATGCCCGCTTCAGCCACGACAGGTCGCCCTGAGTTGGCAGGGCGTACTTTTCAGGCAATGGGTGTGTCGTTAGTCATCCACCCTAAAAATCCAATGGTTCCTACATCTCATGCTAATGTGCGATTTTTTATTGCTGAAAAAGAAGGCGAAGACCCTGTTTGGTGGTTTGGTGGCGGTTACGATTTAACGCCTTATTATGGCTTTGAGGAAGATTGTATCGAGTGGCATACAACCGCGCAAAAAGCCTGCGAACCATTCGGTGATGAAACTTTTGATAAATACAAAAAATGGTGTGACGATTATTTTTACTTAAAACACCGTGATGAACAGCGTGGCATTGGCGGACTATTCTTTGATGACTTAAATGAGTGGGGCTTTGAAAAATCGTTTGAGTTTTTAAGAAGCGTAGGTGACAGCTACACAGCCGCTTATCTGCCCATTATGGCACGCCGCAAGACATTGGAATATACCGAGGCACAGCGAGACTTCCAACTATACCGTCGTGGTCGCTATGTTGAATACAACTTAGTGTACGATCGTGGCACATTATTTGGATTGCAATCGGGCGGACGAACAGAATCAATCTTAATGTCCATGCCTCCGCTGGTTAAGTGGAAATATAACTGGCAACCTGAAATAGGCAGTGAAGAGGCCCGTTTATATAATCACTTCCTCAAGCCACAGGACTGGATAAGGTAAGTTTACTTTTTTGGTGAAGACAGTTTAACCATTTTATAAACAAACCAAGCCATTACAATAAAAATGAAACCGATAGTAACGGCTGTCCAAAAACCTGTTTGACTCATTAGTAAATCTTTCATGATACTTACCTTACTAGATAATTTATGTGTATTTTAAAAGATACAACCAAGGCATGACTTGCCCTATATCAAGAATCAGGTATTTATAAGTAATAAGAGATATTAGAAAGGTATGTTTAAAACTAGGGGGGTGCTTACGGCTCAGAAGAAGAAAACTTTATTTTTTAGCCGAGTTTCTATTACGGGTACTTTTATTAATGATGGCTAGCGCACGACTTGCACTAACCAAGCCCTCTCCAAACTCTTGATCCCTTCCGGGTTTACCTAAGTCTGTAGCCGTTTCTGTTAATGTTTTGTCAATTATCTCACTGCGCCGCCCTTGAGAAAGAAGCAAAGCAGTAATACCGCTGAGGTGAGCTGCTGCTAAAGATGTGCCTGAAGCAACTTTATATGTTCCTCCAGGAGCGATAGTTAACACATTAACCCCAGGAGCAGAATAATCTATAAACTTCCCTTTATCTGCCATTTCAAAAAGTTTTTTATTCTCATCAACCGCTGTCGCAGCTAATACACCTGGAATAAGTGCAGGATAAATAGTGCTTCCCCAATGCCCTCCATTCCCGCCTGCGGCAATAACAATGATGCCTTTCTTAATGGCTTTATCGACTACTTTTTTGATCAGTGCATCACGCCCACCTGTAAAGCTTAAATTAATTACATCCACTTTATGCTTAATGCAACTATCAACTGCTTTGGCAATATTAGCCGAGGTACCTTCCAACACATGCGGGCGTTTTTTTGTAGTGTTAAATGCACTAATTGCAAATAGTTTTGCTCGTGGAGCAATGCCAATATGTTTATTTTGGCTCACCAACACTCCAGCAACCGATGTGCCATGCAGCATGGTACTGCTATCTTTAGGATTATAATCTACATAATCTAAAGTTTCGATGTGCGCATTGGACAATGATGGGTGGAAAATATCAACAGGTGTATCAATCATGCAAATCGTGATACCTTTGCCTTTTGTTGTTTTATGAACCAGATTAACACCCGTTTCATACAAAGGATAAGCATCCCTGTACGTTGCAAGTGCAGGTTTAAAAGTGTTATTTGAACTACTGCTAACTTTTTTTTCTTTTTTATTAATTATTTTACTTAGATCAAGAGAATCTTGACCTTGCGTATTCGCAACGACCATTCCAGTTTTTACAGATGACAAAACAACTTTCTCGGTCTCTTTTAAATTATATTTTTTTGTTATATCTTTGATATTGATATTAGCATCTGAGGGGTACAACAATACTACTTCATCTTTTTTATAGTTTGTACGCTTGGGAGGTGCTACTTTTTGTTTAATTCCAAAAATACACGACAAGGCAAAATCATATTTTGCACACCCTTTTGAAAAATAAATTCTATCTTCTGCACTCGCGAGGCTCACTATAAAAGTGCTTAAAAAAAACAAAAAAACATACAAAACCTTAATAAGATTCTCCCACGAACCAGATTAGTTTTTCATCTTCAGATAATTTTTTAAGTAGCTTCTTTAAATCTTGCGGACTTGGTTTTTCGGTAAAGCTAATACGATACATGCCTTTTTTTCCCGCTACTTCAACGGTCCTCGTTTGAAATTTACCTAATATTCCAACTAAGCGACTATCATCAGGGGCCACGCTTAATCCTACTAATATCGATGTATCATTACTTTGGCTTGTTCCTATATATGCAGGATGAAACGTATTCTTTGGATTAACCAACGGCTCTACAAAAGCAAATAATAGCGCAACTGAAAGGGTGACTATCGATGCAAAACCCATATATTGCGCTTTCGTCATACGACCTGACAAAAAAGATTGTATAAACCCTTTTACCTCTGATGTCTGTTTTTGACTTTTCGCCACATCGTCAGCAAGAGCACTCTTACCATTAAATACTTCATGATTAAAGACTGCTTTTAACCTCTCCTCACTAGATTCTAGCGCAGAAAAGTAAAAAAGTTCTTTTTCTTCATTAAGAAAGTTACGTATTTTATATTCCGTTTTTAGTTGATCTTGTAATTCAGGAAATACCTTTAACGCATCATCAACGTAACTCATTTCCGTGGACGTTAGCCGCCCAGAAGCATACCAAGGCAATAGTTTTAATGCCTCTTCAAAAATCTTATTATTTTTATTCTCTAAATTCATTAGATACTTAATCCAGTATTCAATAATATTTCTTTCAGTTTATTACGTGCATAAAACATACGTGTTTTAACGGTATTTTCAGATATCTGTAGCATTCCTGCGATATTCTTAACGGAAAGCTCTCTAAAATAAACCATCTCTATCACTTCGCGATGCTTATCGCTTAGTTTTTTCAAACTATGTACAATATTTTCATTTCTCTCTGATAGCAATGCGCGCGCCTCGGGTAACAATGAATCATCTTCAAGGCTTTTCTCAATAGAGTCATCATCCAGTAAAACTTCCTTGTTCTTTCGCAAATAACCAATCAAACGAAAACGTGTAATGGAATGGATCCACGTTGACGGCAATGATCGTCCTGCAAAACTACCTGCTGACTTCCAAACTTCAATCATAGCTTCGTCGACAATATCTGCTGCAAGCGCAACATCATTCTTTAAAATACGACTACAAAATTTAATCAGCCGAGGTTGGTAACTTAAATAAAGTGTCGTAAAAGCTTCACGATCACCCGCCGCTATTCTTTTGAGCAGAATCGCATCCTCTTGAGCTTTATCACCAACAACTTTACTGTCGTCAACAACAAGGGACAAATCACTTTTTAATTCTGCTCCCATATAATCTGTAGATACACCCATATAAAATGTTCAAAGAAACGTAATTTAATACTAATATAAAAAATTTTTAATATATTAGCATAAAAATTTGAACCTTATTTAAATCAAACCCTACTTAGCGGACGAAGGAGTTATGTTGGGCTTGATCAAAGGGGATTAAACGACCAACTTTTGATGAACGGTATCTAGCGAGCCGTTCATTACTACCAACTCCCTCGCAATTTTTAGCGGACTTCGTGTCCGCTTTTTTTTGTCTAAAATTAATAAAGATGCCCTTGATACGTACTATATTATAATTATATCCAAAACAAACTGATCCAAGTTTAGTACAATAAACTCTGTACTCATAAAAAAACATCATCACATGAAAAATATTAGCCTCGGGATTGTTATGGATCCCATTGATACGATCAACATCAAAAAAGACAGCACTTTTGCCATGATGCTAGAAGCACAAAGCAGAGGTTACACCCTTTTTTATATCCTCCAATCTGATCTTTTTGCAAAGGATGGCAAGGTTTTTGCCAAGATGTATCCCATTAAAGTTATGGAGAATCCTGAAAAATGGTTTGAACTTGGCAATGACATCACACAGCCATTACACACATTATCATCTGTTTTGATGCGCAAAGATCCTCCCTTCGACATGGAGTATATTTACTCAACCTATTTATTAGAGCTTGCCGAAAAAGAAGGTTGTTTGATTATTAATAAACCTGCCAGTGTTCGCTCTGCCAATGAAAAATTATTTACGGCGTGGTTTCCTGAATGTTCACCAGAAACGTTGGTGACACGCGATATGAATAGAATCAAAGCCTTTCAAGAAGAGCTAAAGCATATAGTCGTTAAACCACTTGATGGCATGGGCGGCACTATGATTTTTCAAATTCGTGATGGCGACACTAATAAAAATGTCATCATCGAAGCCGTTACTAAAAACGGCACTGAAACTATTATGGCGCAGCGTTTTTTGCCTGAATTTAAACAAGGTGATAAACGCATATTACTCATTAACGGAAAGCCTTTTCCACATGGTTTAGCGCGCATCCCCGCAGAAGGAGAAGGTAGAGGCAACCTAGCTGCTGGCGCAAGCTATATAGGCGTTGACCTGACTGAGCGTGAGATTGAAATCTGTAACATCGTTGGCCCAACCCTTAAGGAAATGGGTTTAATGTTTGTCGGGTTAGATGTGATTGGTGATTATTTAACTGAGATCAATGTAACCAGCCCAACCTGTATTCGAGAACTCGACACCATTTATTCAGCCAATATTGCAGGTCTACTGATGGATGAAATTGAAAGTGAGCTAGATCAAAAAACAGCGGATAACCTCTCATGAAAACACGCGTAAAATGGCTAGACAATATGAGTTTTGTGGGCGAATCTGGCAGCGGTCATTCTATTGTTATGGATGGGCCTCCTGAATTTGGCGGACGCAACTTAGGTGTTCGCCCAATGGAAATGCTTTTGCTTGGGCTTGGTGGGTGTGCTTCTTTTGATGTGGTCTCTATGCTTAAAAAAAGCAAACAAGACTTAATTGATTGTGAAGTTGAAATCACTGCAGAAAGAGCAGACACCGAACCCAAGGTATTTACCAAAATACACCTGCATTTTATTATCTCGGGTAATAATTTATCAGATAAGCGTGTAGCACGTGCTATTGAGTTATCAGCTGAAAAATATTGCTCTGCATCCATTATGCTAGGAAAAACAGCAAGAGTTACACATGATTATAAAATAACCGACTAATACCATTTATCCATTAAATTTGTCCTTTTGAACCTTTTTCCTTATAGTCGCCCCCAATACAAACAAGCACTAACAAAAACAATAAACCCCGCTTGTTAAAATTTAAGGGCCAACCCAAAATGAAAACTTCAAAAACTGTCTGTTTGACAGGTCTCTGTGTATTCCTGTTAAGCATGGCTAGTACTGCGTCTGCCACTCAGAAAAACGCTAAAAAAAGCGAAATTAGTGCGGCTCAAATGCAACAGGCTTATCAACGTCTATTAAAAAAGCCTACACATAAAAGTATAAAAATATCCAAAAAACGTAAAACTAAAAACAGCAACAAGAAGAAAGCAACTCCAGTACGCCACCGTGTTGTTGCAACGGCAAAAAAGCAAATTCGTAAAAAATATCGTTGGGGCGGCTCAACGCCTAAGACAGGTTTTGATTGTAGCGGCTTAACTCGTTATGCTTTTAAATCAGCTAACATCCATTTGCCTCGTACTGCAGCAGCACAATACAAACATACGAAACGCGTTTCATTATCAAAAATGCAGGCAGGTGATTTAATATTCTTCCATACTCGTAGAACGAGAGCACGTGTAAATCACGTTGGAATTTATGTAGGCAATGGACAATTCATCCACGCGCCACGCAAAGGCAAGCGCGTTTCAATTGCAAAGCTTAGCAAATACTGGCGCAGAAAAGCCGTTGGTGCTGGAAGAGTTTAAGCTAGATTAGCTCGCAGGGCTAGTTGGCACGTCCGTAGCTGGCATTGTTTCAGGCTCTACTGGGCTTTCATTTGAATCTGTCGGCATAGCTTCAGGGGCGGATTCTTCTGTTTTTATTTCCGCTGGCACATCCGTATTAGTTGGTTCAGGAGTGCTATTTTCTGGTGCCGAAGTAGCTTCTTCCATCTTTTCTGGTTCTACTTCTTCTATCTTAGGTTCGTTTAAAACTGGTTCATTACCTTCAACCACAGCTGTCGATTGCATTGGCATACCAAAATTCATAGCACTCCCGTCAACAGCGGGGCGCTTAGCCATCCAAACAAATACAGCGGTTGCCACTGCTGTGAATAATAATGTCCCGATTGTTCCAGCTGATAATTTCATTTCTAAATCTCTTAGTAATTGCGTATTAATTCTATCTTAACATAGCACACCCCCCTAGTTTTACATGATGTAAAACTAGGGGGGTGTGCTATGAGTTCATTACGGCATTAGGTTGTTCTACTAACCGATAACTTAGCCAGTTCTACAAGTGCTACTTTATATTCGCCCTCAGGTAAAAGTGATAACGCTTCATTGGCAAGCTCTGTTTCTTTTACCGCTACAGCTTGAGCATATTCTAGTGCCTTGGTTTTCTTAATGATTTGCATCACGGCATCAATATATTCAAGCCCACCTTCTTCAATCGCTTGACGAATAAGTGCAGCATCTTTGGTCTCATTATTCTCTTCTGATTTTCTTAATGAATAAATTAATGGCAAGGTCGGCTTGCCTTCGGCCAGATCATCACCTACATTTTTACCCATTTCTTCACTATCAGCGCTGTAATCTAAAATATCATCGACTAGCTGAAAGGCTGTACCTAAATGCGTGCCATAGGCAGCTACTGCATTCTCTTCTTCGGTTGACAACCCAGAAAGTACCGCGCCTAACTGGCATGCTGCTTCAAATAATTTGGCTGTTTTAGAGTAGATAACATCAAGATAGCGTGCTTCATCAGTATCGGCGTTATGCACATTTAACAACTGTAGTACTTCGCCTTCCGCAATGATATTGGTGGTGCTTGCCATAATTTCCATTACACGCATTTCATTCACATCAATCATCATTTCAAAAGAACGCGAATAAAGAAAATCGCCTACTAAAACTGCCGCCTGATTCCCCCAAACATTATTGGCAGTATCTTTGCCTCGGCGCATATCCGATTCATCAACCACATCGTCATGCAATAACGTTGCTGTATGAATGAATTCTACAATCGCAGCGATATCAACATGACGTTCGCCCTTATATCCACAGGCACGTGCCATCAGTAACGCAAGCATCGGTCGTAACCGTTTCCCACCGCTATTAATAATATAAGTGCTTAATTGATTAACAAGAACAACATCCGATTGAAGACGCTGTTGAATCAAATGATCAACGGCTTCCATATCGTTTTTAACCAGTGCTTGTATTGCTTTATAATCCACAGAATAAGTTTGCTTTTTAATTGAACCTGAATGCTAGGTAGATGTGACGTAAGTGTCAAGATTATTGGTCAATTAAGATAGCTATCGACGCAAATAAAACCCAATATAGTATTTGACTAGAAGCACAACAGCTTGTAGAATTTCGCGGCTTAAACAAATACATTAATGATTGTAAAGACTTGTACTTGCAATCAGTTACAGAGGTTAAAAAAATGGCACATAAAAAAGCAGCGGGTAGTACACGAAACGGTCGCGATTCAGTATCAAAACGTCTTGGTGTTAAGCGCTTTGGTGGTCAGGAAGTTCTTGCAGGCAATATCCTAGTGCGTCAACGTGGCACAAAATTCCACCCAGGCACAAACGTAGGAATCGGTAGAGACCACACATTATTTGCAAAGTCTGACGGTGTTGTTCTTTTTGAAGTGAAAGGCCCTAAGAATCGCAAATATGTAAGTATCCAAGCGGCATAAGTTAACGCATTCTTAAAAAAGCCCCGCTTAGTCGGGGCTTTTTTATTGCCTGTAAAAAACAAATCTAAACTGATAAAATAAAACCATGAAATTTGTAGATGAAGTTGTTATTTCAGTAAAAGCTGGCGACGGTGGAAATGGCTGCGTCAGTTTTCGACGTGAAAAATACATCGAATACGGCGGCCCTGATGGTGGTGATGGCGGTGATGGTGGCTGTGTATTTCTACAAGCCAATAAAGGCTTAAACACATTGGCAGATTTTCGTCATGTACGTTTTTATGAAGCAGGTCGTGGCGCAAATGGTTTTAGTCGTAATATGACAGGTGCAAAAGGCGAAGACAAAATTGTACAAGTGCCTATAGGTACCATGGTTTATGTTGAAGAAACTGGCGAACTCATTGGCGATTTAACCAAAGACGAAGAAACCCTCAAAGTCGTTCAAGGCGGTTATCACGGCTTAGGCAACCTACGTTATAAAAGCTCGGTTAATCGTGCGCCTCGCCAATCAAAGCCAGGCTCAGAAGGCGAAACACGAACACTACGTTTAGAAATGAAAGTGCTTGCTGATGTTGGCTTGCTTGGTTTACCAAACGCAGGAAAGTCCACACTTATTTCCACGGTTTCATCGGCACATCCAAAAGTAGCAAATTACCCTTTCACCACGCTTTACCCAAATCTTGGTGTGGTTAAAGTTGATTCCTACCAGAGCTTTGTAATTGCTGATATTCCAGGCATTATCGAAGGCGCGGCAGAAGGTGCTGGCTTAGGTATCCAATTTTTAAAGCATCTATCACGCACTAGCTTATTGCTGCACCTTGTTGATGTTGCCCCTATGGATGAAACTGAAGACCCCGTTGAGTCTGTTCGTATCATCGAAAAAGAATTACAAAAGTTCAGTGATGACCTCGGTCAGCGCGAGCGCTGGCTAGTCCTAAATAAAATTGATTTGCTGCCACCTGATGAACAACAAACACATTGTGATAATATTGTGAAAGACTTAGACTGGAAAGGTAAAGTGTTTATGATTTCTGCCGCCACAGGTTTAAACACCAAAGAACTCACCAAAGAAATTATGCGAAGCATAGATGATGCCGTGTATTTGGAAGAACAAAAACAACAACAAGAAAAAAAGGCAAGTGAGTAGAGCGCACTATACAAAAAAAGCAAAGCGCTGGGTTATAAAGATCGGTAGCGCTCTGCTGACAAAAGACGGCAAGGGCTTAGATTATGCCGCTATTGAAGATTGGAGCGAACAAATCGCTCAGCTTCGCAAACAAGGTATAGAAATCATCTTAGTTTCATCAGGCTCAGTTGCCGAAGGCATGAGCCGCATGGGCTGGACGAAACGCCCAACAGAGCTAGCCGAACTACAAGCCGCTGCCGCCATTGGGCAAACAGGCCTAATTGAAGCCTATGAAAACCAATTTAAAAAACATGGCATTCAAGCCGCCCAGATATTACTAACACACGATGATATTAGTAACCGCAAGCGCTACCTCAATGCACGCAACACTTTGCGCGCGCTGCTCAAATTTAAAGCATTGCCAATCATTAATGAGAATGACACAGTAGCACTTGAAGAAATGCGCTTGGGTGACAATGATACGTTAGCAGCACTTGCAGCAAACCTTATCGAAGCAGATTTATTAGTCATACTCACCGATCAAAAAGGTTTGTTCGACAAAGACCCTCGCCATAATGGTGATGCCAAATTAATTACTGAAGACTCTGCTAACAACGCTGACTTGCTTAAATTTGTAGGTGAAATTACTACCACGTTAGGCAGTGGAGGCATGGGGACAAAGCTCACCGCTGCGAAACGCGCCGCACATTCAGGGTGTGCTACAGTAATCGCATCAGGCCGTGAAAATAAAATATTACAACGTCTCGCCCAAGGAGAAGAAATTGGTACGCTACTGAAGCCTAGAAAAACACAACTCACTGCTCGCAAACAATGGATAGCAGGTCAGGTACAAGTTACAGGAACACTCTTTTTAGACACAGGCGCGAGCAATGCTATCCAACAAAATGGCACCAGTTTATTGCCTGTAGGTATAGAAAACTCCGAAGGTGATTTTGATCGTGGCGATGTGGTTGATTGCAAAAATTCAGAAGGTGAAACTATTGCCCGTGGCGTTGTGAATTACTCCAACAAAGAAGTTAGCCAGCTCTATAAAACACCTAGCGATAAAATCAACAATATTCTTGGTTATACGGGCGAAGTCGAAGTGATTCACCGAGATAACTTGTTTGTCCTCTAACTTTTTGATTGTTGGCTGTGGTGATATTGGACGCCGTGTCGCAGGGCTTTATGAGTCTCAAACTATTTATGGAATTGTTCGTAGCCGTAAATCTAAAAGCACTTGTGAGCAAGAAAACATCACAACAACTGTCATCAACCTTGATAAACCATATTTTTTTAGCTCTAAGCAGATCCCAACACTCAAAAACTCTCATATCTTCTACTTTGCTCCACCTCCGACAACAGGAAAAAGTGACCCACGCTTAGAACAGTTTTTAAAAACCGTTAGCGAGCAACCCAAACGCATTGTGCTCATCAGCACCACTGGTGTTTATGGCGATAGTCAAGGTGAATGGATTGATGAAAATGCCATTATCAACCCTAAAACAGATCGTGCTCATCGTCGCGCATCAGCCGAAAAATTACTACAAATCTGGGCACAAAACCACGACAAAGAATTTATGATTTTACGTGTACCAGGAATTTATGCGCAAGACCGTTTACCACTGGCTCGCCTTAAAAAAGGAATAGCCACTGTAAACGAACATGAAGCTGGCTGGACAAACCGCATTCATGCCGATGACTTAGCCCTAGCTTGTAAAGCAGCTATGTACTGCGAACAAGCCAATCACATTATTAATATTACCGATGGAAACCCTAGTTCTATCACTGATTACTTTAACCAAGTGGCAGATTACGCCAACCTACCACGCCCACCTCAAATCAGTATGAAAGAAGCTGAGGTAACTTTGAGCGAAGGTTTAGTGTCTTATTTAAAAGAATCCAGACGCATAAAAAATGAAAAAATGTTAATACTATTAGGTATAAAATTAAAATACCCGACACTTAAACATGGACTCTCTTTGCAAAAGAGTTCTTAAAAAGCTAACCTAATTAAACAATAGCGATGCCCCCCCCCCTTTGTATGTTATCTCTCAAGAACAATTGAGTAATTAGAGAGTCAGATTGATAACACTATCAACAAGCTTTAATGATTATAAAAGAGATATATACGTATCTCAACGCTATAAACGACTCATCAGCATCAAAGGTGTTGCCGATAGAACCGCTATCAAATTTCTTGGAGAACTAGGCATACTTGCAAGTAACATGTCAGCGAAGCAGTGGATTTATCATGCGGGCCTCTTCCCAAGAGAGCTTCAATCAGGCACCAGTGTAAATAAACGAACCAGCACTGGAAAAGCAGGCAACCGATATATTCATGAAGCATTGTATATGAGTACGATAAGCGCTTCTGGGCATAATCCAAATATACTCAGCTTCTATCAATACCTTATTAATGATAATGAAAAAGATACAGGCTACTTGTGCCGTCATGATAAAATTTCTTGTCGCAGTGCATAGCATTGCTTAAAACAGACAAATCCGTCAATGGAAAGTTTTTTATGTGTTGAATAATACTTCAATATGATTGAAAACACTTATGTGTATCACGGTAATTCCTTGACCTTGAATAGAGTATCTAGTTTTACACGACTACTCCATGTTTCTATTTTAAACAGGCACAAAAAAGGAGCAATAAATATTGCTCCTTTTTTGGATAGCTAAAATCTAAACAGACTAGCCTTGAATTTGCGCCATAACCTCAGCAGCAAAGTCTTCTACCTTTTTCTCAATCCCTTCACCCACTTCGTAACGTACAAATGCTGTTACTTCAGCGCCAGCAGCTTTTAATAGCTGAGCGATGGTTTGATCAGGGTCTTTAACGAAAGGCTGACCTACCAATGTAATTTCAGCTAGGTATTTGCGAATGCGCCCTTCAACCATCTTCTCGATGATTTCAGCAGGCTTACCGCTACCTTCTGCTTGCGCAATAAGGATTTCTTTTTCTTTTGCTAATAAGTCAGCTGGAACGTCAGCTTCAGAGATACACTCAGGGCGACTTGCAGCGATATGCATAGCAATATCTTTACCCAACGCTTCATCACCGCCAGTCATTGCTACTGCAACTGCAATACGAACACCGTGATTGTAAGCATAAACTGCATCGCCAGAAACAATCTCAAAACGACGCACTTTCATATTTTCGCCAATCTTAGCCACTAAGTTTGCACGAACCTCTTCAACTGTTTCACCAGAATCTAATGGCATTGCCGAAAGTGCTTCAACATCAGCAGGCTTATCAGCCAATACTCTTGCGCCTGTTGCATCTACGAAGCTAATGAAGCTTTCGTCTTTAGCAACAAAGTCAGTCTCACAGTTCACTTCTAAAATAGAAGCCTCTGATCCGTCTTCTGAAACAGTAATAACTACTTTACCGTCAGCCGCTACGCGACCTGCTTTTTTGTCTGCTTTTGCTGCGCCTGATTTGCGCATCACATCGATTGCTGCTTCCATATCACCGTTAGTTTCGGTCAATACTTTTTTACAATCCATCATGCCAGCGCCTGTGCGCTCGCGTAATTCTTTTACTAATGAAGCTGTAATAGCCATTTTAAATTCCTCTAATATTGATCAATAACCATAAACTACGATCAAACAAGCCTCTGATAATAGAGGCTTGTTGAACAATAAATAGTTGGGCTTAATTTAAAAAATTAAACACCACCCATTAATTCATCTTGTAAAACTTTAAGCTCATCCCACTTACCATCTGCTGCAAGCTTAGCTTGCTGAGGCCAAGTTTTTGGCTCTTTAGATTTAAGTGTTGAAACTGTATCAAGAATCGCTTTAATTGCATCGCGATCCATTTTAGCCAAACCTGCGTAAGTTGTAACACCTGCTTCGCCTAATACTTCAGCGATTTTAGGACCGATACCTTCAATCTTCTTTAGATCATCAGCAGCGTCTTTTTTAGCAGCTTGTTTCTTAGCAGGAGCAGCCTTTTTTGCGGGTGCTTTTTCTGCCTTTGGAGTCTCTTCTTTCTTTGCTTCTTTTTTAGCTGGAGCTTCTTCTTTAGCTGGAGCAGCTGCTTTCTTCGCAGGAACTTCTTCTTTAGCTGGAGCAGCTTCTTTCTTCGCAGGAGCTACTTTCTTAGTTACTTTAGCCGCTGGCTTATCATCAGCTTTAGGTGCCGCCTTAGGAGCAGGTGCCGCAGCAGCCATTTCTTCTGCATTGGTTGCAGCAGCTAGATGACCTTCGATAACTGAATCAGCAATTGCCGATGTATAAAGCTGGATTGCGCGAATCGCGTCATCATTACCAGGAATAATATAATCAACATTATCAGCAGAGCTATTAGTATCCACAATGCCGATAACAGGAATGCCTAATGTCTTCGCTTCTTTAACAGCAATACCTTCGTGCCCTACATCCACGATGAATAGTGCATCAGGAAGTGCGCGCATGTGTTTGATTCCACCTAAGCCTTTTTCTAGCTTCTCAAGCTCGCGAGTCATCATTAATGCTTCTTTTTTACCACCACGGTTGATGGTGCCATCCGCTTCCATCTTTTCGATGTCGTGCAAACGACGAACAGATTGCTTGATGGTTTTAAAGTTAGTGAGCATTCCACCCAACCAACGCTGATCAACGTAAGGCATTTTACAACGCAATGCTTCATCGCGAATAGCTTGTTGTGCAGCACGCTTAGTACCAACAAACATGATTTTGCCGCCTTTAGCCGCAAGATTACCTACAAAATTTAACGAATCGTTAAACATCGGCAATGTCTTTTCAAGGTTGATGATATGAATTTTGTTTCGATCACCGAAGATGTACGGTGCCATTTTTGGGTTCCAATAGCGGGTTTGATGTCCGAAATGAACACCTGCTTCCAGCATTTGGCGCATAGTTACTTTAGCCATGAGTTTTTCCTCGTTGGGTTAGGCCTCCACATATATGATAAAGCGACCTATTTAATAGCTATTGCCACCAAACAAGCACCCCGCAATACCGTGATGATATGTGTGTGAATTTGAAGTGAAGATCAAATGATCCGCATACTTCAGTTAAGTTTTCCCGCTACAAATTAAACGGGCGCACTTTATACCATAAAGCGTTTCGCTTCTCTACTGAAAGAAGGCATAATTCGCAATTATTTTACAAAAATCAGAAACCCGAGTTACCAACCCATGACCGTACAAATAAAATCAGCTGACCAAATAGAAAAAATGCGCATAGCAGGAAAGCTAGCGGCAGATGTTCTCGACATGATTAAACCTCACGTTATCGCAGGTATCACAACGGATGAGCTGGATAAAATTTGTCATGAATTTATTGTAGACGAGCAAAAGGCCATCCCTGCGCCACTTAACTATCACGGTTTTCCCAAATCAATTTGCACATCAGTTAACCACCAAGTCTGCCACGGCATTCCTAGCAATAAAAAACTAAAAAAAGGGGATGTGATTAATATTGACATAACGGTCATTAAAGATGGTTTTCACGGCGATACCAGCAAAATGTTTTTAATCGGCAAGCCTAATGTCGCAACTCTGCGTCTTAGTGATGTCGCACAAACCGCCCTTTACATTGGTATTAATATGGTTAAACCAGGAGTGAAGCTCGGTAGTATTGGCCATGCGATACAAACCTATTCCGAAGCACAACATTATTCCGTGGTGCGTGAATATTGTGGGCATGGTATTGGAGAGCAATTTCACGAAGAGCCTCAGGTTTTACATTATGGTAAAGCTGACACGGGCATCACACTAAAAGAAGGCATGTGTTTTACAATTGAACCCATGGTCAATCAAGGCAAACGCCACATCAAAGTTTTACCTGACAAATGGACCGTGATCACCAAAGACCACAAGCTATCTGCACAATGGGAACATACGTTATTAGTAACGGCTGATGGCGTAGATATTTTGACCTTGCGCGATGAAGAAAAGGACTGGCGAGACAAGTTACCTTCTTAATTTGCTTAATCTGCCATTTGCCCCAGCCTATCGAATCTGCCCTTTACTTGACTAAACCCTATAGATACTATAGATTTAACACTAAGCGCGGTTATACTTGAGTTTCTAGACCAAATAACTGCTTATGCTCACATTCGCTAGAATGTCATAGTTACATATCGATGTTGATAACAATTTAGAAATTACTTATCGGGGCTAACATCAATTATTTTCTTTAAGGTTAAACGTTAAACACAAACCATTATTTTAATTAACAAGCTTTTCATTATTCTATACGTATATTTTAAAAATACTTAATACCTATAAAATAAAAATCAAGCGTAATACCCGTGCTATAAGTACAGGGGAGACAGATTTTGTCATTTTCAGACTTTAATTTACAAGCAGACTTTATCAAGTCAATTGAAGCCGCAGGTTATCAATCACCCACGCCACTTCAATCACAACTCATCCCACTACTCGCCGAAAAGAAAAGCGCCGTGGTTTGGACGCAATCGGCATCAGGTAAAACAGGCTCCTTTTTAATTCCTGCAATGAATTACATTCTTGAGAACCCTGCACCTGAAAAGCGCGGCGCTCGCATCTTAATTTTAACCTCACGACGAGATCGCGTAAGTCAAATCAATTACACCATTAAACGCCTAAGCCAAGACCATACAATGCGCTTTGGCTTTATCGTAAGTGGCAGACCTTATCAAACACAAATGCGCTTAATGCGCCGCCCGTTAGATATTATGATTGCCACACCTGGGCGACTGAATGATTTAATGAGTAACGGCAAAGCTGACTTTTCTCAGCTAGAAATGCTCATCATCGATGATCTCACCGCCATTTATAAGAAGAACCTACACGGCCTAGTCGAGCAAATAATCAAACAAGCAAGTGATGATTGCACCACACTAACCTTTGTTAGCAACGATGATGACACCAGCGCTTATGCCGAAGACCTTTTCCCTGATGCCGTTCAAATACACGTTGAAGATGACGATGGATTTGTAACAGAAACACAACACGGCAAAGCGAACGCTCAGGATAACAACAAGCACAGTAACAAACAAAACGCTGCCCAAAAGCCAAACTCAAAGCAAGCAAGCCAAATCGTTGTTCCTGAGAACTTAATGGCACAAAAAGTCCATGTCGCAGATGATTACACCCATAAAATCGCCATGATGGATCATCTTATGGATGAGTTTGCAGGTGAATCAACGCTGATTTATACCGCCACGAACAAAGCAGCAGAAATGCTCCAAGAAAATCTATCCAATCATGGCCACGCCGCTGAACTTGTTGATGATTTAGAAGCAGATGAAATCAAAGATATTGATATTCTTATTTCCAGTGACCAACAAAAAACGGTTTTGGATGCTAATATATACCCTCAAATTGATACTCACATCATTCATTTTGACCTTCCAAGAAAAACAGAACAATATTTGAAACGCCTAAGCAATCACTCTCAAGACCACGATGAAGCGCTTCTTATGATAGATGGCTACAACTACAATGAGTTAAAGCACATCGAAAAAACATTGGGTGAAACTTTAGAACAAATAACCGTCCCGGGCTTAGAACCTTTAAACCCCTTCGTAAATCTCAGCAAAGGCAAACCTTCTCGAAACAACTCACGTAATAATTCAAACAACAACAATAAAAAGCCTCATCAAAATCGCAATAAAAACAACCGAACAAATAATAAGCCGCGTCAAAATACTAAAAATGCAAAGAATAGAAAACCAAGACAAAATCAGAATTCAAATTCAAATGAAGAAAACCAAACAGACGGACAACGTCGTCAACGCAAAGGCCCTTTTGGACGTTTAAATGGTGGCGCACAACGCAAACAAAGCAATGGGCACAATACAAATAATAATCGTAATAATGCCAATAAAGGACGAGGCGGGCGCAATGTGAAAGTTGGCGTTAGCACTAGAGGAACTGCTCCACCTCCAGGTAGTGGTGGTATTAAAAATGACAAAGGCTGGCAGTCAGACTTCGCCAGCCCACAAGAGCGAAAAACCGAGAAATCTAAAGTTGTTATTCGATACAGTAAAAAACGTATTCTTGAAGATAAGCCTGAAGATAGTTAAAAACTCATTTTTTACTAATACTTAAAAGCACACCCCCCTACTTTTACATGATGATAGGTAAAGACCATTAGCACTGAAACAAAACAAGAAACACAGCTCGAAGAAAAGTTTGAAACCAAACTCACCACTAAGCTTAAAACAAAAAAAGAGCCTACTCCAAAAGCAAAAAACAATACGCTTAATTGGGCAGTTCCGTTACTTCTTGTTGCTGTGGCATTTGCGACTTTAGTACTCTATCCAACACCTGAGCCTGTTAAACCAAAGTCAAAACCTATCAAAGTCGTTCATCAAGAATTCTCAGCAAACAAGATTGCAGTTTCGCTAGTGGGTCATTTCTTTAATGGTTCAGAGGATGATAAGGCAGCAGAAGTTAGCGCATTAGAAAACACCATAAACCACCTCAATACAAATACCGCTGAAGATACCAATATGATCTTAAGTGACTTAAAAAATAATAATTTAAGTGCTGTCATACAAAGCCTTACTAGCAAAGCAAATAATCAAAAAACGCCACAAGAGTCTGCTAAGCTTTGGGTGCATATTGGCAACATTCAAAACCTCACCTCAACAAAACAAGCACTGCAAGCTTATATAAAAGCCAGTACGCAAGACCCAGATAACAGTAATGCATGGAATCGGCAAGGACATATTCACCGCCAACTAAAACACTTTGACAAAGCAGAAAGTGCCTTTAAAAAAGTGAAAGCCCTCGACAGCCAAAGCACTACCAATCAAGCGTTATATCTTGCTAATCTTGGACTGCTTAGCCAAACCAAAGGCGACATGAAAGCAGCAGAAGAATCATTTTTAGAAGCACTTGAAATTTACAGCACCTTTGATAATGATGCTGGAATCTTAAGCACCAGCGAAAATTTAGCCAATCTTTATAAAAAAACAAAGAAGTATAAAAAGTCTGAAACACATTATTTAATTGCACTAAAAATACATCAAAAGAACGAACAAACTAAAGCGGCAGTAACAGCCTACTCTGCATTAGCTAGCCTTTATCAGACAATGGAGAAGAATGATAAAGCGCAGATTCAGTATGAAAAAGCCTTAGAAATCAGCATAAACAATAATTTTGAAAAGCAACTTGCAGGTCTTTACAACAACCTCGGCACACTCGCCAAGAAAAATGGGCAGCCAGAAATATCGAAGGGCTATTTCGAAAAAGCACTGTTGCTTGATACTGGCATTGACAGCAATGCAAAAAGAACCATTGCTACAGCCAATCAACTGGCCAACTTGGCAACCATTAACCGCAAAAAAAAGAAATATGAAGAGTCTGAAAAACTCTACTTAAAAGCAATCGAAATCTACGCCGAAAATAAGAACGTAGATGGCATTAACAGCCAGAAAATTAACCTCGGATTTCTCTATAAAGTTTGGGGAAAGCCTCTGAAATCCTGTGAAATATGGCGAAGTAGTTTGAGCTTGCTCCACAAAAGCAAAAACAAGCGCTTGGCGCAGATTCAACAACTGATAAGAACAACGTGCCCATGATTCCACGCCCCCTAGTATTTACATGATTAAGTTTACTTAAAGAGAAACTAGGCAGAAATCTTACGACTCGATAAATCCTTAGCAAAATCCAACATACGTTGTGTTGATTTCAGCGCCTTAACGCGCACATCTTCATCCACAAAAATCTCATTTTTGCCGCTTTTTAGAACTTCTAATAGGTTGTGCAAGCCATTCATCGCCATCCACGGGCAATGCGCACAACTGGTACAGGTTGCGCCCTCGCCATGTGTTGGCGCTTCGATAAACTCTTTGCCCGGCGCGGCTTGTTTCATTTTATAGAAGATGCCTTTATCGGTGGCTACTATAAATTGCTTATTAGGTAGGTCTTTCGCTGCATTGATGATTTGTGTGGTTGAACCGACCACATCCGCCAACGCTATGATTTCTTCAGGGGATTCGGGATGTACTAAAACCGCAGCATCGGGGTATTCGCCTATCAACTTACCCAATGATCGTGTTTTGAATTCATCGTGAACGATACATGCGCCCTGCCAGCGCACCATTTCTACGCCTGAAACTTTTTCTATGTAATGACCAAGATGCTTATCTGGTGCCCATAAAACCTTTTTTCCTTGCTTACCTAGCCACGAAACTAAATCCAACGCGATACCCGAAGTCACGACATAATCAGCACGAGCCTTTACATCTGCGCTGGTATTAGCGTAAACCACAACCGTATGATCAGGGTGCGCATCACAAAATGGCGCAAACTCTTCTATCGGACAGCTCAAATCCAACGAACACTCCGCTTCTAAGGTCGGCATTAGTACCCGCTTTTCTGGGCTTAGTATTTTTGCCGTTTCGCCCATAAAACGTACACCCGCAATGATTAATGTTTTTGCAGGGTGTTCTTTGCCAAATTTTGCCATGTCCAGCGAATCTGAAATATAGCCGCCAGTTTCTTCAGCTAATTCCTGTAATTCTTGATCAACATAATAATGTGCGACTAAGACGGCATCTTGCTCTTTTAATAACGCTTTAATCTCATCCTTCACCGCTTCTTTTTGCTCTGGTGTGTAATGCGGGCGCAAAGATTCTATTTGAGCTGTAACGGGAGTTTTAAAATGAGGAACAATGGGTGCTGTGATTTGTGATGACATTCTCTATACTCTGGGGATATTATTCAAACAGTATACCAACCCATGCCAGATAAAAAAACCAGCAAACCCCTCATATTAGTCGATGGTTCATCTTACCTATTTCGTGCATTTTTTGCATTGCCACCCTCATTAACCAGCCCAGATGGAATGCAAACCAACGCAATTCACGGCGTTCTGAATATGTTAGACAGCCTACGAAAAACCTACGAGCCTGATCACATGGTGGTGGTTTTTGACGCCAAGGGTAAAACCTTTCGCAATGATATGTACCCCGATTACAAA
Organism: Cocleimonas sp.; assembly: GCA_021647365.1. GTDB lineage: Bacteria > Pseudomonadota > Gammaproteobacteria > Thiotrichales > Thiotrichaceae > Cocleimonas. The sequence goes on from JAKIUW010000021.1 coordinate 51,082, forward strand.
GGCACACGCCCGCCGATGCCTAATGAGTTACGTGACCAAATTGAACCACTATACAAAATTGTAGAAGCGCAAGGTTATCCGATGATAATTATGCCGGGTGTTGAGGCAGATGATGTTATAGGCACGATGTCAAAAGGCTATGACGGTGATGTGATTATCTCAACAGGCGATAAAGACATGGCGCAATTGGTTGATGATCAAATCAGCTTAATCAACACTATGTCGAATACTTTCCACGATCGCCAAGGCGTGATTGATAAATACGGCGTGCCACCCGAGCGTATTCGTGATTATCTTGCGCTAATGGGCGATAAAGCCGACAACATTCCTGGTGTGCCAAAAGTTGGCCCTAAAACAGCGGTGAAATGGCTAAGTGAATACGACACGATTCAAGACGTAATGGATAATGCAGATAGTTTCAAAGGTAAAATAGGTGAAAACCTCCGCGATTCTTTAGATTTCTTGCCGTTATCCTACGAGCTTGTCACCATAAAGTGTGACTTAGATTTAGACTGGTCGCCTGAATTCACCTGCTTTAATGAAGTAAAAAAACAAGAATTGGCAGAGCTTTATCAAAAATACGGCTTCCGTACGCGTTTAAGTAATTTACAAAGCACTTCCGATACACCTATCACATTAGGTGCAAGTAGCGATTCTGGCAGCGACGATGACATTGCTATTCCTGTCGTTGAAGATATCAAAGACATCGATTACCAGACTATTCTCACAACGGAACAACTTGATGATTGGATAGCACAGCTCAAAGCCTCAAATATCTTTGCCTTTGATACAGAAACCACCAGTCTTGCGTATATGGATGCACGTATCGTTGGTATGTCATTTTGTATCAAAGCAGGAACTGCCGCTTATTTGCCGCTGGCACACGATTATATAGGCGCGCCTCAGCAACTTAATTTTGATGAAACCCTGCAAAAACTCAAACCATTATTAGAAGACCCGACCTGTTTAAAAGTAGGGCAGAATCTTAAGTATGATCGCTCAGTGTTGCTCAATCACGGCATTGAGTTGAAAGGCATTGCGCACGACACTTTGTTGGAATCTTACGTGTTAGATTCGGTTGCCAGCCGACACGATATGGACACGCTTTGTTTAAAACACCTCAATCACACCTGCATTAAGTTTGAAGATGTAGCGGGCAAAGGTAAAAAGCAACTCACCTTCAATCAAGTGGATTTGAATGATACTTATAAAGCCGTTCTAAACGAGGACGGAGAAGAAACAGGCGAGCAAGAGCTAGTATCACGAGGCGCATCTTTCTATGCAGCAGAAGATGCTGACATGACTTTGCGTTTACATAACTTCTTTTGGCCGCAGCTACAACCTCGCAAACCACAAGAAAAGCTCTACCGCGAAATCGAAATACCCTTATCAAAAGTGCTTTCAGACATTGAGCGCACAGGTGTTTTAGTAGATTCAGAAATGTTACTTGTGCAAAGCGCTGAGCTTGCCACCAAAATGGCTACACTTGAAAAGAAAATATTTGAAAAAGCGGGGGAAGAATTTAACCTCGGTTCACCCAAACAGATTCAAGAAGTCTTTTTCAATGAAGAAAAACTCAATCTACCTATTATTAGCAAAACCAAAAAAGGTCAGCCTTCGACTGGCGTTGAGGTTTTAGAAAAATTGGCTGAAGAACACGATGTGCCACGCTGGTTGCTTGAGCATCGTGGTCTAAGTAAATTAAAGTCAACCTACACCGACAAACTTCCATTAGAAATTAACGAACAAACTGGGCGTGTTCACACTTCATATAATCAAAGTGTAGCGGCAACAGGTCGGCTATCATCCACCTCACCCAACTTGCAGAATATTCCTGTGCGTAATGCCGAAGGGCGACGTATTCGCCAAGCATTTATTCCACCACAAGGTTTTAAAATGCTGGCGGCTGATTACTCGCAAATTGAACTACGCATTATGGCGCATTTGTCTGCCGATGAAGGTTTGCTTAGCGCTTTCTCACAAGGTAAAGATATTCACCGCGCAACCGCCGCAGAAATATTTGGCGTAGAAATTGATGCCGTAGAAACAGAGCAACGCCGAGCCGCCAAAGCGGTCAACTTCGGGCTGATTTACGGCATGTCCTCTTTCGGGCTTGCCAAACAATTAAGAGTCTCACGCACCGAAGCGGCGGAATATGTGAAGCTCTACTTCCAACGCTACCCAGGCGTAAAACACTATATGGAAGACACCCGCGAGCAAGCCAAAGAAGACGGCTATGTCGAAACTTTATTTGGTCGCAGGCTTTATCTCCCCAATATCAATGCCCGCAACGGCATGTTACGCCAACACGCCGAACGCACAGCGATTAACGCCCCCATGCAAGGCACAGCGGCAGATATTATAAAACTGGCAATGATCTCAGTGAATGATTGGTTACGAGAAGCTACGTTAGAAGGTTCAACGAAAACAAAAATGATTATGCAAGTGCATGATGAATTAGTGTTTGAAGTTGCTGAAGATGAGATTGAGAAAGTAGAAAAGATTGTGGTTGATCGCATGGTGGAAGCGGTGCAACTTGATGTGCCGTTAGTGGTGGATACTGGGGTTGGGATTAATTGGGATGAGGCGCATTAGGGTTGGAGTTCCCTGCTTCAACTAGCTATAAATAGTCTAACCTTCATCAACTTTTACATCCAAGTATCCTAACCCGATGGGAGAATCGAATGATCATGTAAAACCTAGGGGGTGTGCTAATCAATATATTTTCAATTAAAAAATAAAAAAGGGGAGCATGCTCTCAAAGCACACCCCCCCACTTTTACATAATGTTTGAACAGCGACTAAGCTGGGTCAACAACCGTATCATCGCCCTTGTTACTAGAGCCATCAGAGTCTTTCCCTGATATATCAGCAACAACCGCAGAACCACTATCATCGCCATCTGCGCTAGACGATGAATCATCATCAGTCCAATCTTCTGGTGGTGGCGGTACTTCGCCTTTCATAAGCGCGGCAATCTGCACTTGATCAATGGTTTCATATTTCATCAATGCCGCTGTCATAGCATGAAGAATTGACACTTTCTCTTTAAGAATTTTTTCAGCACGATCATAGTTTACATCAATAATTTGGCGAACCTCATCATCAATTTCATGAGCCGTATCATCCGATACATGTTTCGTTTGCGTTACTGAGCGACCTAAGAAAACTTCGCCTTCTTCTTCGCTGTATGACAATGGACCTAGCTTTTCTGATAAGCCCCATTTCGTTACCATATTACGTGCGATGCTGGTTGCACGCTCAATATCGTTTGATGCGCCTGTGGTCACGCCATCTTTTCCAAGAATCATTTCTTCGGCGATACGTCCACCAAATAATGTTGATATTTGGCTTTCTAGATTTTGCTTACTCGCACTGTACTTATCTTCTTCTGGCAAGAACATGGTTACGCCTAAAGCGCGACCGCGTGGAATAATGGTCACTTTGTAAACAGGGTCGTGATCAGGAACCGTCAAACCAACAATGGCGTGACCTGCTTCGTGATACGCCGTGTTTTCTTTTTCTTTTTCATTCATCACCATAGATTTGCGCTCAGCGCCCATCATGATTTTATCTTTGGCTTTTTCAAACTCTTCCATATTGACGGTGCGCTTATCTGCTCTTGCAGCAAACAAAGCCGCTTCGTTTACAAGATTTGCTAAATCAGCACCTGAAAATCCTGGTGTTCCGCGCGCAAGAATTCTTGCTTTTACATCATCACCTAATGGTACTTTACGCATATGTACTTTTAAGATTTGCTCACGACCACGAACATCAGGCAATGGTACAACGACTTGACGATCAAATCGACCAGGGCGTAATAACGCAGGATCAAGCACGTCAGGACGGTTAGTTGCCGCAACAACGATTACGCCTTCCGATCCTTCAAAACCATCCATTTCAACCAATAACTGATTTAGGGTTTGTTCGCGCTCATCATTACCGCCACCCATACCAGCGCCACGTTGACGACCTACGGCATCGATCTCATCGATAAAGATAATACAAGGTGCGTGTTTTTTAGCTTGTTCAAACATATCACGCACACGAGATGCACCGACACCGACAAACATTTCAACAAAATCAGAGCCTGAAATACTAAAGAACGGTACTTTCGCTTCACCAGCAATGGCTTTTGCCAATAATGTTTTACCCGTACCCGGAGAGCCTGTCAGCAAAACACCGCGTGGGATTTTACCACCTAGCTTTTGGAATTTGCTTGGATCACGTAGGAACTCAACGATTTCAAACACTTCTTCTTTGGCTTCTTCACAACCTGCAACGTCATTAAAGGTTACTTTAACTTGGTCTTCGGTCATCATACGCGCTTTTGATTTACCAAACGACATTGGGCCGCCTTTGCCGCCACCACCTTGCATTTGGCGCATGATGTAAATCCACAAACCAATAATCAATAAGAATGGAATAGTGTTCACTAAAATATCGACTAAAACGGAACGGCCTTTTGGCTCTGTAACTTCGATTTTTACATCATTTTTCAGTAAATCATTGATCATTTCTGGATCATTGTAAGGTGCGAATGTTTGGAACTTTCCCTTAGAGCCAACACCTGTAATAACTTGACCGCTAATCTCAACTTGTTGTACGCTTTTATTTTGAACATTTTTTACAAATTCAGAATAAGACAAGCCCGTTGACTGATCTACTGGCACATTAAACTTACTGAAGACAGCAACCAGCACTAAGGCAATTACTACCCACATTACAATATTTTTATTTAAATCGTTCAAGAAAATTTCCTCTACTGCAAACTACAATTCCGTAGCGCTTAATTAACTATTATTGATACAGCCATTCTACACAACTACGGCTAGTTTATCTGTTCATTTACCCATACATTTATGGCTGAAAACCCAGCCCAACCATATAAACTTCACGACTGCGTGGTCGTGATGCCGCTGGTTTGCGTATTTTTACCTGTTTGAAACTGCTTCTGAGGTCTTTTAAAAAGGCATCAGAGCCATCCCCTTGAAACACTTTTACCGCAAAAGAGCCGCCAGGTTTAAGTATCTGACGTGCCATATCCAATGAAAGTTCACAAAGATAAATAGATTTTGGCTGATCAATCGCCTCTACCCCTGTTATATTGGGCGCCATATCTGAAATTACAACATCTGCCTTGTACTTTTTTTCGTCTTTACTCAATACGTCTAAAATCTCATTTAAGACGCTTTCCTCAGTAAAATCACCCTGAATAAATTCAACAAACGGCAAAGGATCAATCGGTAAAATATCACTTGCCACTACACGTCCATTGTCCCCAACGAGTTCTGTAGCATACTGGCTCCAACCACCGGGAGCCGCACCTAAATCGACCACCTGCATATTTGGGCGGATTAACTTATCTTTTTGCTGAATTTCTTTTAATTTATAAATGGCACGCGAGCGATAACCTTCTTTTTGAGATAATTTGACGTATTCATCGTCAAAATGCTCTTTTAACCAATTTCCACTGCTTTTACTTCTCGCCATTTTCTATTGTTCTCTTTACAATCCACGTTATGGATAAATCACAAATAAAACAGCTTAAAGCATTAGCGCATAAACTCAAGCCAATAGTTACCGTTGGGCAACATGGTATGAAAGACAGCATAAATGATGAACTTGCTATCGCCATTGATTTTCATCAGTTGGTAAAAGTTAAAATCAACGTGGGTGATCGTGACGTGAGAGATGCGCTTGTGGATGAGCTTGCTAAAACTCACAAAGCTGAATTGGTGCAGAAGATTGGTAATGTTGCCGTTTTTTATAAACGCAATTTTGATAAAGATAATTTGCTTAAGAAATAATAAAAGAGAAGCATACTCCTAATGTTATTAAGTTAAATACTGGGAACCCTTCGACTCCGCTCAAGGAACCGCCATAAACGATCGCACGCTTGCTGAGCGGAGTCGAAGCATTGGTCATTACTCTCCTTAACTTAACAGCAGTGACACCCCCCCCACTTTTACAGCATGTTTATAACTTACTATGTTCTCTATCACAAAACGGTGCAGCTTTCGTATGCTTACAGCCGCATAGCCCAACCTTCTTCGTTTCTTCCACTTCAACCTTCACTGGCTCAAAGATAGTACCTTTGTGAGAACCATCACAAAAAGGTTGGCTTTCTGAGCGTCCGCAAGAACACCAATAATAAGTTTTACCCGCTTCAAGCTCTACAACGTAAGGGGCTTTCTTTGCAATGACGGGGTTTGATCGATGTGGCATATGATTGTCCTAACTTGAAGCACACCCCCCCACTTTTACATGATGCTTTAAGTAGGAGCGCGTATGTTAAAAAACCAACTATACAAACTTTTAGCCTTTTTACAAAATTCACTCACAAAAAAGCCAGCTATATAAGCTGGCTTTAACATCACGCTAAAATAAAACTTCAAAAAACAGATAATTCACTAAAGGGAATAAATTCAATCATCTCTTCTAGTTGGATCGTTGTATCAGCAGGAATAATCGCCAATCCATTTGCCCAGCTGGTCGACGTGAGCACGCCAGAACCTTGATGAGGAAAAAGCTGGATTGCTCCATTTTCTATTCTTGCCCTTACATATTCATGGCGCTTGCCTGCTTTTGCCCATTCAAACGCAGCAGGCACCATAAAGCTATTGGCTTTAGTTTCACTTGCCCCTTGTTTTTGCAAAATAAAGGGGCGCGCAAATATACAAAATGTTGCGAAGACGGATACAGGATTACCGGGCATTCCTAAAAAGGGTGTATCGCCCACTTTTCCAAATGCGAGCGGCTTCCCAGGCTTTATATTAATACGCCACATATCTAGCTGACCGATTTCTTCTAGCGCGATGCGAATATAATCTTCTTCACCTACCGATACGCCTCCGCTGGTCACGACTAAATCAGACTGTTCGGCGGCTTTTAACATCGCGGCTTTCGTGGCCTCCAAGGTATCTTCTACTGTGCCTAGGTCGATTATTTCGCAGTTTAAGTTTTCGAGTAAGCCGCGCATGGTGTGACGGTTTGAATTGTATATTTGCCCTGCTTCTAACGTTTCGCCCGGCTCGCGTAGCTCGTCACCTGTGAAAAATATACCGACCCGCAAACGCTTGTAAACAGTAATTTCACCTATGCCTACCGAGGCAGCTAAACCTATACCTTGTGGTTTAAGTTTTATCCCTGCTTTGAGGATGGCACCACCTGTACGAATGTCTTCACCTGCATTACGAATATTTTTTCCTGCTGGAACTGGTCCTGTAATTTTTACAGCGCTGTCTACTCCCTCACCTACAACTGTACAAACTTCCTGCATCACCACAGCATCAGCCCCCGCTGGAATAGGCGCACCCGTAAATATTCTTGCGACAGTGCCTGCTTTTAATTCCGAACCCATAACACCTGCAGGGATGCGTTGACTAATAGGGAGAAGTTTCTCGCTTGAACCAACCAAGTCAGTACTGCGCACGGCATAACCATCCATTGAGCTATTGTTATGCGGAGGAACATCAATAGTTGATGATAAATCTTCTGCCAAAATGCGTCCTTGCGCTTCAATCAATGATAGCTTTTCTGTTTCGGTAATAGGATTAGCATTACCTAATAAAAGCGCCAAAGCCTCATCGATAGGCATTAGTTTTTGACCATTATCACAGCCCCTTTCGTAACCAATATCGTCACAACCGCAAGCACTCATATTATTTCTCCATGAACCTTGGCATCATCTCCACTAAGTTACACGGCTTAACACGCGAATCTAGCTGATGGACAATTATCCCATCCCAACCATCCTTACAAGCCCCTGGCGAGCCAGGCAATGAAAAGATAACCGTACCATTGGCAAGCCCCGCAATAGCGCGCGATTGTATGGTTGAGGTTTTAATTAGATCGTAAGAAATCTTACGGAAGATTTCACCAAAACCTTCAATTTCTTTATCGTATAAAATTTTCATCGCTTCGGGCGTAACGTCTCTGCCCGTCAAGCCTGTACCACCTGTGGTGATAACGGCATGAACGTCAGGGTCAGCAACCCACTGTGAAACTACCGCACGCATTTGGTAGATATCATCGACAACGATTTTCTTTTCCACCAGATTATGACCCGCATCAATTAACCTATCGGCTAAAATCTTTCCCGACTTATCATCAGCGTCAGTGCGCGAATCAGACACCGTCATAACGGCAATATTAAGCGGGATGAATGCTGCTTTTGTTGAAGTGTGTCCCATGATAAGTCCTTATTGAATAATACTGATAATAAGCGCCTAGAATGACAGTGCCAATGATACTAATCAATAGCTATAAGCTGATCATTTAAACCTAAAAGGGTGCTTTTAATCATTTTTTCAAATAAGAAAAACGAATATTATACTAACTCAGAAACAACAAAGGAAACCCAGAAGGTTTCCTTTGTTGTTGAGTAATATGGCGCGCTGGGGAGGATTCGAACCCCCGACCCCCTGGTTCGTAGCCAGGTACTCTATCCAACTGAGCTACCAGCGCGTAGGTCTTGTAAAACAAGGAGGCGTATTTTGCTTATTTAAAAGTAACAAGTCAAGGGAATTGCTTGCTTTGAATGACTTTTCATCCTTTTCGCTTTGCTCCAGCTCAAACTCTCTTTTCGAGTTCTAAACTCTCTAATTCTATTGAGTACGATACAAGTTCTCAATAGAAACAATATGGCGGAGAAGGAGAGATAATCTACCAAAATAGACAAATCCTTCTATACCATCACTTATAAGCTTTTATCTATCGTGTAACGATTAATAAAATAGTCGTTTTGTAGCCCACTGTGTTACACACTTTGTGCTACAAACTAACGAGGCAGAATTGTACACGTCATCTAAAATAAACTAAACCTCTTTTTCCTATTTGTATCGCAATCTTTGCACCATACATCCAAACTCCCAAATCCTACGCCACAAGAAATAATACATCCACAATCATCAACTTTTCCCCTAAGCACTGTCAATTCTAAAAACACATGACAGTCTTGAAAAGTGGTGTATTTGATGTTTGATTCAGTCTATATGGATTATTCCCTGCACGTTACCCATCAACATTTCCCACAGAATCAATTGTTATAAATACAAGTAGATATAGAAATTAGAGTCTCCTAAAAAAACTCTCTATATCTTCTTGCAGGTGGGTTAGCTTCAAAGGGTTTTTATTGTGATTAATTTACACCCTATCATTCACTGGCTCACCTGCACCCTATTTAATAACAATGGATAACCAATAATGAAAAATGAACCATCAGAAATTACAGAAGCTAGAAAACAGGATGCAAAAAATGCATTATTAAATTCTGTCATTACAGAAGAAATTGAAAAACTAGAAGCTCAAATGATTCCAACATCAAAACAAATTGCTGAACGACATACACGTTCAGCATCTGTATATCAGCTAGTAAATAAACCTATAAAAAGTCTTCTTTCATTATTAGAAAAAAATAGCAGAATGCTCGCATCTAAAGGATATTCAGATGATCTGAATTTGATCAACTCCCAAATCATGATTACATCAGCATTAGTTTTAAAAGCTCAAAAATCAAGCCACCATCTTTATGAAATAGAAGGATTCAAAGATGATTGTTAATAAGCATGCAAAACTGACCCACTTTAGGGGTTAATTGGCATCGAAAATTGACCCACCTATTTGTAGTTTAATACCAAGTTTTTAGCTTGGGGAATTTAATAGGTGATATTAATGGAAACAG
>JAKIUW010000022.1 GCA_021647365.1 Cocleimonas sp.
ATGATGTGCCATGCTTGATTCCTTCTTTGATTCAATGACTTATTGCTAAGACAATTTTATCAGATTTTGGAGTCAGGCACTTACTTTTTATGTTAACGGGACAGTAGTGATTTAAAGCACACCCCCCTACTTTTACATGATGATCATGTAAAAGTAGGGGGGTGTGCTTTAAATACGTTCATTCCCAAATATTTCTGATCGAAAATCTTCCACTTACAACAAGATTCCCGCTAAAAGCATGCAGGATGTGATTTGGAGAATGCTTATTTTCTTTTATCTCATTCAATCTCAACCAGAACCGCTCAGATTGCCTCTAAAATTTGTCAGATCAAGGCAGAAAATTTGAGTTTGCAGATGCAAGTGATGATTTTCCAACGCAGAGCTGGCAGATTCTAGAGGTGATCTGTACGCGTTATGCAAAAAAATGCCGCTATAAATAGCGGCGAAAATCACATCGAAGGAAGTTTATTATTAGAAGTTAATTTGGTTACTTTGGCTAAAGCGCTATGCCTTAGCTTAAATATTCTTTTTGCTCCATCTCAATCGAAGCTACTTGATACTGGCGAACGCCTTTAAAGATTGCTTTGGCTAATTTCTCTTGATAAGCCGATGTCTTTAGGCGCTTTTCTTCCATGGCGTTACTGATAAATGCGGTTTCAACGAGCATGGATGGAATGTCGGGCGATTTCAGCACAACAAAACCTGCGCTTTCTACGCGTCGGCGAAGTAAGCGATTTACACTGCCTAATTCTTTGAGTACGCCACCCGCTAAGTTGAGGCTTTTATCGATGGTGTCTGATAATGATAGTTCGAGCAGTAATGACGAGACGACTTTATTTTGTTTTCTCAAATGCGCGCCTGCCATTTTCATTTCGTAGGAGTTTTCACTATTGGCTAGCCAACGTGCTTGCTCACTTGATGCGCCACCTTTTGACAAGATATAAACCGATGATCCTGTAAGTTTACGACTAGGGTTTGCATCTGCATGGATGGAGATAAAAAGGTCTGCCTTATTCTTACGTGCTTTTGCAATTCGCTTACGCAACGACACGTAGTAGTCGCCATCTCGTATCAAAACACCTTTCATGCCTGGCTGACGATCTATATGTTTTTTTAATCGTTTAGAAATTTGTAGAACAACACTTTTTTCTTTGGTGCCTTTTTTACCGACAGCACCAGGGTCATTGCCACCGTGCCCTGCATCTATCGCTACAATTATTGTCTTACCCTTATTTCGTGAAACAGGCGTAACGGCTTTTGGCTTGCCGACGGCTGATTTGCCAGCGCTTTGCTGACCAAATGGATTAAAGGCAACTTCTAGTTGATAGCCATTTCCAGAAGGTTTTAATTTGGTTGTTGCTTTTGTTTTTCCTGCCATATCCAACACGACACGGAAATCATTTTTATTGCGTGATGATTGACGAAGCTTTTTAATTAGGGTGCTTGAATTACGGCTTAGCTTTAATGCGGCTTTGGGTTTGGTATCTATAAAATCAATAACGATACGATCAGGTGAGCTGAGCGTCATCACTTTATGTTTGATAGATTTATCCAATTTGAATACGAGACGCTGCTGCCCGCCATCACCTTTTTTAAGTGATACAGATTGAATGCTTGCATGACCGCGACCTTTAGCAAATGCTTGCGGAGCGGCGCTTACTACACCTGCAACACCCATTGCTTTGCCGAGAGTCAGTACGAAGCTTCTGCGCTTTTGACTGATATTTTTCATATTCCCCAATATGTAACTGCTGTAATGCTATTCAATGAATAGCGTAGCTTTAATATAATTCTAAGATGATAATGATTGAATTGATCGGAAGCCCTTCCGTCTTTTCTTTATTTTTATCAATTTAGACATCCATATTAAGACTCAATCACATATAATTCAAGTGAATTTTACATTATTTTAATAAATACTTGTTTTATAAAGAAATATTGCCTTTGCTGATTTCTATTTTCCTAGCATCGCCCTGATACTGCAAGGTTATTTCTAAATCAGCCTCTGGCAAATAGCCTGCCGCCTTCTCTGGCCACTCAATCAAACACAGAGCATTGCTGTTCCAATAATCACGCCCACCTATGTATTCCAGCTCCTCTGGGTCTGCCAAACGATACAAGTCAAAATGGTAGATTGTCCGCTGCTGTTCTTGTGGCGAAACATCATGTAAAAGTGGGGGGGTGTACTTCGGAGTATTCACTAACTGATAAGGTTCAACCAGCGTGTAGGTCGGGCTTTTCACAATACCTTCGTAGCCCAAATGCCGAAGCAAACCTCTGACTAAAGTCGTTTTCCCTGCGCCCAAATCACCATTGAGCAATACAATGCCCCCCTGAGGAAATTGATCAGCAATTTTGCCGCCAAAATCCATCATAGCTTTTGTGTCTGGTATGTATATTTTGTTTGTCATTTTTAGTGACTACCTGTCTCTATTCTATCCGCACCCTTCTACTCCGCTCAGGAAGCTGCCTCGAACCAAAACGATCTAAGCAGTTCCCGAAGGGTACGGTGCTACGCCTTAGCTATAACGCTTAGCATCCATTACATTTGGCAGTTGCGCTATTTTTTCTAATACTTCAAATAACTGCCCTGTATTTTCAATTTGTATGGCGAGCGTAAGCATTGAAATTAGCTCCGTATTACCGCGCTGGGTGTTGATGCTGAGTACGTTGATTTGCTGTTTCGCAAGCACGGTTGCCACGTCACTAATCAAGCCCGGCTGGTTAAAGCCTGTGATTTGTATATCCACTGTGTAGGCGGTTGTCTCTGTGCCCCAGCTTGCTTCTGCTAGACGTACTGCCTTTTCTGGGCCTAGGTTATTCACATCAATATTGGCGCAATCACTACGGTGAATAGTAATACCACGCCCAACTGTTATATAGCCGATAATCTCATCGCCTGGCACTGGTTTACAACAGTTGCCGATTTCTACCAGCAAATTGCTCACGCCTTCAATTTGAATACCACGATCATCATGCCTGTCTTTAACATTAATTTTGCGGAGTTTTACTTCCTCTTTCTTAGGCACATCCAAGGCTTCGGTAAGTTGTACTACACCAATATCACCACGCCCTAGCGCGATTAAAAATGCATTTTCCGACTGTTGTCTAAAGCGTTTTAGTAAGGGTTTAAGATCAATTTTCTTCAAGTTCAAGCGATGCTTTTCTTGCTCGATAATCTCTAAACCATCTCGCTTATTCTTGTCGTGATCTTGCTGCCTAAACCAATGGCGAATTTTACTGCGCGTGCTGGAAGAACCCACATAACCCAGCGCTGGGTTTAGCCATTTTCGGCTCGGCTTCTCTTCTTTTTTAGTAATAATTTCAACTTGATCACCATTGCGAAGTTTATGGTCTAACGGCGCAATCACACCATTCACTTTTGCACCATTGCAACGATGTCCAACGCTGGTATGAATCGCGTAGGCAAAGTCCAAGGGGGTAGAGCCTTTGGATAAATCTAAAATTTCGCCTTGTGGCGTAATCACGAAAACACGGTCAGGAAATATTTCCGCACGGAAGTCTTCCAATAATCCGCTGTCATCAGTATCGCTTTCTAGCAAACGGCGCAACGAACCTACCACACGCTCCATTGCTGCATCTTGCCCGCCGCCTTCTTTGTAGCGCCAATGTGCGGCAACACCCAGTTCGGCAAACACGTTCATATCGTGTGTCCGGATTTGGATTTCTACATAACGACCTTTGGGGCCGATAACAACGGTGTGTAATGATTGATAGCCGTTCGGCTTGCGATTGGCAATGTAATCATCAAGCTCGGCAGGCACATGTTTCCATTGTTCGTGCACCAAGCCTAAGGTTGAATAACATTCACGTACATCATGCACAATGACGCGCACAGCACGCAAATCATAAAGCTGATCAACCGATAAATGCTTGCGCTGCATTTTTTTCCAAATACTGTAGATGTGTTTAGGACGACCAAAAACCTCTGCCTTAATATCGGCATCTTTTAGTAACTTCTGTAAATCACTGGTGAAAGTTTCAACATAAGCCTCACGCTCAATACGTTTTGCTGTAAGCGATTTTGCGATTTGTTTGTAGGTGATCGGCTCTAGATAACGAAAGGCTAAATCTTCCATTTCCCACTTGATTTGGCTCACGCCGAGACGATTAGCCAGCGGTGCGAAAATATCCATGGTTTCTGTGGCAACTGCGCGGCGCTCATATAAGTCGGCATCGCCCAATAAACGCAAATGTTGCAAGCGCCAGGCGAGGTGAATCAGCACCGCACGCACATCATCGACCATCGCAAGCAACATTCGCCTTAGTCGCTCGGCTTGTTCAGGCTCAGATGTTTCGTTGTCAGTGGGCGCTTTAAAGTTATGCAACCAGCGCATATTTTTAACCAGCAAGGCGATGGTGCTGGAGAATTTCTCCGCTATGGTTTCTACCGTATAAGTATCACTGAGACGAACGTCGCTAAGAATTGTAGCAATTAATGTAACTTGATCAACTTGAATATTACAAAGAATATCCGCCACATCAAGGCTGAGCGGAATATGTGAATCACGGTCAATCGCTGCCACATCCAGCATAAGATCAATAGCTTGTGTGAGTTGATCGTAATCTTCTTGGCTATCAGTAATCCATAAACGCTCGATCCACTCATCGCGGCTACGTTCGTTGGTATCACTGAGTTGACTGTGTTGCATGGTTTAATCCCATGAAGAGATGTTTATAAATGCTATGAAGCACACCCCCCCACTTTTACATGATGTTTTAGTTTTTAGTAATTCTGCCCGAGGCGCAGTCTATCATAAATGAGCAATTTTGTCTTCCAACTGGTTTAAATGCTGGATGACTGCCGTCGGTGTTTGACCACCTGGCCACGGCTTTAAACTTGGGTTAAACCAGATAGCATGAATGCCCGCACCGTGCGCGCCTAAAATATCTCGCTTAGGGTCATCACCCACATAAACCGTTTCGTGTTTTTCTGTGTTTGATAAGCCAAGTGCTTGCTCAAATATACTAGGGTGAGGCTTTGCCACACCAGCAGCTTCCGATGACAAGACAAAATCAAATAAATGCCCCACACCAATATGATGAACGTCGGCATTGCCGTTGCTGATCACGCCGAGTGAATAGCGCGAGGATAACTGATCTAATAAATCCAAAGTTCCCTCAAAAAAAGTCACATCATTGCGTGCAAGCCAGAAGACTTCAAAACCATTAGCGATAAAACTCTTGTCTTGTTTGAGGTCATAACCCACTTCATCGGCTAATTGCATCATCCATGCTTTGCGCAAATAGGTTAAATCATGTCGATTGTCAGGATGTGAGTGCATAAATGCCATACGGTGCGTTATCAAATCCGCTTCGCTATATTTTTGACTAATCTTTGGGTAATATAATTCTAACCACTCATAAAAACGATGCTCTGCGCGCTCTATGACAGGATGGCACTCCCATAGCGTGTCGTCTAAATCAAAAGCAATGCATCGTATTGTCATGGATGCATTATATGTCACAAGCAAAGCGATTGTTGTTACTCATTTTCCTTATTTTTTCCTCATTTAATGTGCAGGCGAAGACCTTGGTTTTGGTGCATGGTTTTACCGCAGACGGCATGAATTGGCGACAATCAGGCTTTACCCAGCCATTACTCGCGGCAGGTTGGAAAGATGGCGGTGGTTATGGCTTCTCGCCGCAAACCATGCTGTTGCCTCGTTCACTCTATTTAAAAGGTAATGTGTTTTTTAGCGTAGAGCTTCCATCATTGATGAATTTACAAGGGCAAGAAAGCTTGTTAGCGCGCTACCTTGAGCATTTATATGCTCAACGAGGCGAAGCAATTACCTTGATAGGGCATTCTGCAGGTGGCGTAGTAGCAAGGCTTTATACCCTCAACCCAGCGCACAAACCCATCAATGGATTAATCACCATCGCATCGCCACATTTAGGAACACCTGCGGCAAACATAGCAAACCTTGCAGGCAATTCACCGCTGGGAATGATGGCAAGCTTTGTAGGCGGAGAAGAGCTACAAAACGCACGCGGTTTATTTTCTGACTTAGAAGAAGAGCGCCCTGTTAACTTTTTATACTGGATGAATCACCAACAACACCCTGATATTCACTATGCCTCGATTGTGCGTGATAACAAATCAATAGCCCGCCCCATAAAATTTGATTTTATCGTGCCACCTTACAGCCAAAATATGAATAATATTTGGGCACTAAGAAACCGCTCAGGCATGGCTAAAACCACAGAAGGGCATGGGCTTAACGGTAAAGATGGGTTGTTAGCGATTGAAATACTTAAATATATTAAATAGAGGCCACGCGATTACACGATAAACAACCTGGTAAATGGTATTAAGAAGGGTTATTTAGAACCTATTAAGAATTTTTTATTTGTAGTACAATATCCGCTCCTCACATACCACCCGAGGAATGGTTACAATGAAAGGCTTAAACCTTTCGCAGTGATTGTTGGAGGATGAACACTGTTGTAATGCGCCAGCATTACAAATACGTAACCTACTTAACCCCAAGCATCGCTTGGGGTTTTTAATGCGTGACATAAATGCAAAGCACACCCCCCCACTTTTACATGGCTGTTATTAATAGCCATGTAAAAGTGGGGGGGTGTGCTTTTGACAGCAGAACTGCTTTTAAATAGAATATTACTTACCCCAATCACTCTCGTTCATCTTAAATTCAAGTTCCCATGTTATAATCGGGCGCATCGGCTTATGCCGCGGGCTACTTAATACATTTGATATAAACACAGTTAAAATAATAAAAGATCACTCTATGTCTTCAGCGATTAAAATTTTCGGGCACGATCCATTGGTATTTGCCATACCTGTTTCTTTGGCTTTTCACGCAGGGCTTTATGCGATGGGCTTTACCATGCCCGATAGACCGCCTACTCCCAAAGCCAAGGTTTTTGATGTGACCATGGTTAATGTTCAAAATGTGGAAGCGCCTAAAAAAGCGGACTTCATCGCTAACAGCAACCAAGTCGGTAGTGGTAGCAAAGCTGAAAAGAGCAAAATCACGAGCCGCTTTGCCGCAGATGAAAACAACGATAAAAATGGTGATGACTTCTTTACGACAGAGAAAAATATAGTTGAAGTTAAACCAAAATTAACACCAGAGATTTTAACCACCAAAGGCAAAACCAATAAACGTGTCGATAAAAAGCCTGAAGAAAAGAAGAATGTAGACCCTGTAACCAATAAAACCAGCAGTACAGATCAAACCGATGCTATCGCAAAATTGATGGCAGAAATGAGTGAACAAGAACAACGCTACGCACGACGACCTCGTATTCGTTTTGTTGATTCTTTAAGTGCAAAAGGAACGGTTGAAGCAAAATATATTCATAACTGGTCAAGAAAATTAGAGCGTATTGGTAATATTAATTTCCCCAAAATCGCTATACAACTAAGCTTAAGTGGTACACTCATCCTAAATGCTACGTTAGATCGCATGGGACGTGTGACTGAAATACAAGTGACAACCTCATCTGGCTCAAGGATTTTGGATGAGGCAGCAGTCAAGATTGTAAAGCTCGCTGCGCCTTATGAACCATTACCGCCAAAGATTCGTGCAAAATATGATCGACTCAATATTACCCGCACCATCGTCTTTCATCGAGGTAAAAACAACAAAGTTAAATTTTATTCAAAGTAGTTTAAGACCTAAATAGGTAAAAAGGGATTACTTATGGAAAAGCAGAGCCCAAATTTAGAACAGCAAAGTAGCTATTTAAAAAATCAGTTGCTTATCGCTATGCCAAACTTAAACGACCCTTATTTTGAGCAATCTGTAACTTTGATTTGCCAGCATAATGAAGATGGGTGCTTTGGCTTAACTATCAATCATCCGATGCAAGTCACTATTGCAGAATTGTTCGAGCAACTTGATATCCCCTCCAAAAATACCGCGATCAAAGGCATGACGGCATTGCAAGGCGGGCCTGTACAGGTAGAACAAGGCTTTATCGTTCATGACACCAATAAAAAATGGGAAAATACTTTAGAAGTTAGTGATGGGATTGCAGTCACTGCTTCTAGAGATATTTTATTTGATATTGCCGCAGGTGATGGCCCTGATAATTTCTTATTAGTTTTGGGTTGTGCCAGTTGGACAGCGGGACAAATGGAAGCCGAAATGATGAGTAACTCATGGCTCAACTGCCCCATCGATAAAAAAATAATTTTCAATACGCCGTACGATAAACGCTGGACGGGCGCGGTTGATACCTTGGGTATTGATGTCAATGCCATCAGCGGTGATGCAGGTCACGCTTAAAAAAACATTATGAGTACAGTTATCGCGTTTGATTTTGGCTTAAAGCGGACAGGTGTTGCAGTTGGCAACACTCTAATGGGTAGCGCTACACCAGAATGCACACTAACGAGCAAAGATGAGCGACCCGATTGGGATGGAATCAGCACATTAATGAATGATTGGAAACCCTCACAAATAGTTGTCGGGCTTCCAATTGAACTCGATGGCACTGAAAGCCCACTAAAGAAGCGAATTGATCGATTTTGTAATCAGCTAAATGGGCGTTATAATCTACCCGTTGATCAAGAAAATGAACAATTCACGTCCATAGAAGCAGCAGAGCGATTAAAACTACTGCGCCAAAGTGGTCGAAAGCAGAAAGTGATGAAAGAAGAGGTGGATAAGATAGCAGCATCCATTATTTTAGAAAGCTGGATGCTAAAAAATGGATATAGATAAATTAAAAAACCTCCTCTACCTGCTAGTGAGAGAGAAGGTGTTAGATTAAGGTTTAGGGCTAAACCATGAACGCAATTATTAATGATAAAAATACAGAATATGATGTAGCAGAAATTTTGTCAGAAATGACAGATAAGTTACAAAGTATTATCAAAGACAAAAATCTAGATGATCCCGTCATGGTCGGCATCCACTCGGCAGGTGTGTGGATCGCACAGCACTTGCACGAATCACTTAATATAAAAGAAGAATTGGGTGAGCTAAACATCAATTTTTATCGTGATGATTTCAGCCGTATCGGCTTACATCCACAAATTCAACCTTCAAAACTGCCGTTTAGTCTGGAAAATAAACATATCATTTTAGTAGATGATGTACTATATACAGGACGGACAATCAGAGCAGCGATGAACGAGCTATTCGATTATGGTCGTCCAGCGAGTATTACTTTGGCCGTATTGATAGACAGAGCTAATCGAGAACTACCTGTTGAAGCGCAGGTAGTCGGTTTCAAGCAAGTGATGGAGCCAGATAGTTATTTTAAGCTATCAAACGATAACAACAAATTGGATTTAAGTATTATAAATCGTGAGCGATAACAGCAATATCACCCCTGGCCCATTACCATCATCAATGCAATTAACCGCAGATGGTAAGCTCAAACATTTCCTTACTGTTGAAGGCTTACCGCCTTTATTATTAGAAGAAATTCTCGATCGCGCACAGCAGTTCGTCTCTCTTCCCAATAAAGCACAAGTTCAAGCACCATTGCTACGCGGCAAAACGGTAATGAATTTATTTTTTGAAAATTCTACCCGCACTCGCACCACATTTGAACTGGCGGCAAAGCGATTATCCGCAGATTTAATCAATCTTGATATACGAAATTCTGCGACTACCAAAGGCGAAAGCTTGCTTGATACGATTCGCAATTTAGAAGCCATGGGCTGTGACATGTTTGTGGTGCGCCACCCCAGCAGTGGCGCGGCAAACTTTATTGCACGTTATTGTGCGCCACATATCAGCGTGCTAAATGCAGGGGATGGCAAGCACGCGCATCCCACACAAGCGATGCTGGATATGCTTACCATTCGCCAGCAGAAAGGTGACTTTACGCCGCTTAAAATCGCTATTGTGGGTGACATCAAACACTCTCGCGTAGCACGTTCCCAAATCCATGCACTGACAACATTGTGTGCTGGTGAAATTCGACTTATAGCACCCAAAACTTTAATCCCTGAAGGCATCGAAAAAATGGGTGTATCGCTTTATACCGAGATTGAAGAAGGCATTAAAGATGTCGATGTGGTTATTATGCTTCGCTTGCAACATGAACGTATGAAGTCTGCTCTACTACCTTCGGTGAGAGAATATTATGCGCGCTACGGCTTAACTGAAGAGCGCTTAAAACTTGCCAAGCCTGATGCAATTGTAATGCATCCAGGCCCTGTAAACCGTGGGGTTGAAATAGATTCACACGTTGCAGATGGTCCACAATCTGTAATTTTGCAGCAGGTAACCAATGGCATTGCCGTTCGTATGGCGGTGATGTCCATGGTAATTGGAACAAGGGCGCAGGGTGATGATGCATGAATACCCTAATCAAAAATGGCAGACTTATTGACCCTGCAAACGGTGTAGATGAAATTGCTGATATAGCCATTCAAAAAACTAAAATAGTTGGTATTGGCACTGAAATCCCACAATCATTTAAAGCAGATGAAACCATAGATGCTTCTGGTTTATGGGTATTACCCGGCATTATCGATTTAAGTGGCTATTTACGCGAACCAGGGCAAGAAAACAAAACAAGAATTCCTTTTGAAACCTATGCGGCTGTGAGCGCGGGCATTACAAAAATTTGCTGTATGCCAGAAAAGCATAGCCCCATTGACAGCGGTGCAACCGTTAAATTAATACGCAGTAAAGCCAAACAAGCAGGCTTTGCTAGAGTCAGTATGATTGGCGCACTAACCGAAAAGCTAGAAGGCGAACAACTCAGTCATATGGGTAGTTTAAAATATGTCGGTTGTGTTGGCGTGAGCCAAGGCTGGGAGCCGATGAAAGATTTAGCGACTCTCCGTAAGGCAATGGAATATGCCGCTACCCATGAGTTGCCCCTATTTTTTCATCCGCTAGAGCATTCGCTGATGGAGGCTGGCGGAATGCATGAAGGTGCGCTCTCAACTCGCCTAGGTTTACCACCGATACCTGTCGCGGCAGAAACAGCGGCAATGGCACAAATTCTCACTTTGGTTGAGCAAACTAAAACCCCTGTACACTTTTGTCGCTTATCCAGCGCAGATAGCATTACGCTCTTAAAACAAGCAAAAGACAGGGGGCTACCCGTCACTGCCGACGTTGCAGTTCACCAACTCTTTTTAACCGAAATGGATTTGTGCGATTACAATTCACTTTGCCATGTTATACCACCCTTTAGATCAGAAAGAGACCGCGATGCGCTACGCCTAGCAGTCTCTGATGGCACGATTGATGCAATCTGTTCTGATCATCAACCTCACGAGATTGATGCAAAGCTCACGCCGTTTGAAGAGTCTAGCCCTGGCATTTCAGGTTTTGAAACATTGCTACCCTTGGTGTTACGTTTAGTTGAAGAGAAAATAATCGATATTAACCAAGCTATTGCCTATCTCACACATAAGCCTGCAGCACTTATCAATAGCAATGCAGGTACTCTACAAGCAGGCAAGAAAGCAGATTTAAGCCTATTTGATCCAAAAGAGTTTTGGCAGTTAGATGTGGATCAACTTCTCAGCAAAGGAAAAAACACACCTTTTTCAGGCTGGAGTTTTAATGGCAAAACGACCCAAACCTTTGTGAAAGGTAAAATTGCTTATAAGAAAGGTGAGTGATTTATGTCTTACTATAAAAAGCTCATTGGGTTTGCGCTGATGATTGCACAGTTTTCGATATTTGGTGCTAACCCATTAAGAAGCGATGAAGATGTTTGGTTTTTCCCTACCTCTGCAAACTACACGGCAGAAAATAGCTGGAATATTCCAGTTCATCATTGGGTGCATGAGAGAGAAGAAAAAAGTTTCTCGCGCATCATTATTCAAAAATTACTATCAGAAGTCATTGAGAGCATAGGGGTAACAGAAGAGGAAGCAGAGTCTCCCATTTTTCGTAAACGCTTAATGTGGTTTTTGGTTGATAATCAACGCAATAAACAAATAGAAATTTGCTTTAATAAACCATTTGCATCGCAAAAAAAGGCTATAAAACTAAATCTTACCAATCCAAATGGTCATGCAACAACTTCTATAATATTTGCAACATCTGCAAGTAACGCTAAAGCGGGTGATTGGGTAAGCTATAAAGTCATCGACCCTATTAAACGCTCTCAAAAGTTCACAGGTGAAGTTCAGCTAATTCCAGAGGAAGGCTTAACCGTAATTTCAGATGTGGACGACACGATTAAGATCAGTGAGGTGCTTGATAAAAAAGTACTCATAAAAAACACCTTTGTTAAGCCTTATAAAACAACAGAGGGTTTTCCTGAATATTACAAAGCACTCCAAAAACAGGGCGCATACTTTCATTATGTGTCAGCATCGCCTTGGCAGCTTCAGCCAAGCTTGAAGCCTTTTATGGATGAACACTATCCAAAAGGTACAATTACTTTGCGTGATTTTCGCTTAAAAGATTCTAGTTTACTTAATTTCTTAAAGTCATCTGCTGAATATAAAATAGGACAAATTAAAAGCATTATTAAGCGCTACCCAAAACATCAATTTATATTAATTGGCGACAGCGGCGAACATGACCCTGATGTATACGCTAAAATTTACCAGTTATTCCCCAAAAATATTAAAGCGATTCAAATACGCGCTGTAGAAGGTTCTAATTTAAGTGATCAACGTTTTGAAAAAATATTTCAATCTATCCCCAAATCTCTTTGGCAAGTCTTTAGTAAACCCCTTCACTAGGCTTTAATATCTACCAAATCTTGACTAAGGTCATTCCACAAAAATAGATATTCTCGTAATGTATTGCTCATGAACGAGCACAAAATAAGATTATTGATGATGACCTTGATTCTTATCGGGGTTTTTCTAATCCTAACGGGCATATACTTTATCGCTTTTACCGATACTGCTACAACAGAAGGGACAACAGGAATTTTCAAAATTACTGGCCTTATTGCTGGTGGATTGTTCCTTTCTGTTCCTGCAAAGATTTACCTCACTTTACAGCTAATGAAATATAATGATGAAAAAGTAAGAGCCGCA
This sequence comes from Cocleimonas sp., assembly GCA_021647365.1. GTDB lineage: Bacteria > Pseudomonadota > Gammaproteobacteria > Thiotrichales > Thiotrichaceae > Cocleimonas. The sequence goes on from JAKIUW010000022.1 coordinate 12,974, forward strand.
AACATATTCCCAAACAATAGTGCAAACGGCACGCATACAGATGAAGATTAAATTTGATATAGACCTGATTAAACGCTACGACAAATCTGGCCCAAGATACACGTCCTACCCTACAGCTGTAGCATTCACGCCTGATTTTATTGAAGACGATTACCGTCGTCATTCCAAGCAAAGTAACATTACAGATGCACTCCTTTCGCTTGCGCCACTTTCGCTATATTTCCATATCCCTTTTTGTGACACCATTTGTTTCTATTGTGCTTGTAATAAAATCGCCACTAAAGATTACTCAAAAACTGGCGTTTATTTGCAATACCTTTATCGTGAAATGGACATTCAAGCCAAGCTTTTTGACTCATCACGCGTAGTCGAACAACTTCATTGGGGCGGCGGAACACCCACCTTTTTGAACCACGAAGAAATCGCCGAATTAATGGCGTACACGCGAAAAACATTCAATTTATTGGATGATGACTCAGGCGATTACTCCATTGAAATTGACCCCCGAAGCGTGAGCAAAGACACCATAAAATTACTGCGTGATGTAGGCTTCAACCGCTTTAGCCTCGGCGTTCAAGACGTTGATGAAAAGGTGCAAAAAGCCGTTAATCGCATCCAACCGATTGAAGAAACACAAGCAATCATTGATGCCTGTCGTGAAAACAACGCACACTCCGTTAGCATCGATTTGATTTACGGATTACCGTTACAAACGGTCGAAGGCTTTGCCAAAACATTGCAAACAGCGATCGAAATGAATCCAGATCGTATGTCGATTTTCAATTACGCGCATTTGCCTCATATCTTTAAACCGCAACGTCGCATCAATGAAGACGAGCTACCAAGCGCAGAAGAAAAGCTGGATATTTTACAACACAGTATCGACACATTGACCCAAGCAGGCTACGAATACATTGGCATGGATCACTTCGCAAAACCTGATGATGAGCTAGCCATCGCGCAAGCAGAAGGCTCGCTACATCGAAATTTTCAAGGCTACACCACCCATGCAGAATGTGATTTAATCGCCATGGGCGTAAGTTCTATCAGCAGCGTTAGTAATAGCTACAGCCAAAATGATAAAGATTTGAAGGGTTACTACGCTGCCATTGATGCTGGTAAGCTACCCATTATTCGAGGGCTTTCATTAACCGAGAATGATATTTTACGTCGTACCATTATCCAGCAGTTAAGTTGCCACTTTGCCCTTGATTTTAAAACCATTGAACAACAATACAGTATTCAGTTTAGTGAGTATTTTGCTACAGAGCTAAAAGATTTACTGCCCATGCAAGCAGATGATCTGCTCTCACTTTCAGACAGTGACATTCAAGTCACTCCCGCAGGACGCATGTTAATCCGCAATATCTGCATGGTGTTTGATGATCATCTACGCCAGCAGAAGACCGTGCAGAGCTTTTCTAAGGTTATATAAAAGATCAAAGCACACCCCGCGAATTCAACTCGTAAGTGCAATTTAAATTAATCGTTTAGAAAAGTGGATAAGCTGAGTAAGTTTACGCATTCCCAAACCGCAATTTGATGAGCACATATGGCTTACAAACAACTTACCCAAGACCTACGTTACCAAATCTACGCATTCAATCAAATAGAGATGCTGCAAAAGGATACGCAGCAGCATCAATATATCCGCTAACACCATTAGCAGAGAGCTTAAAAGAAACGGTGGAAAGCTGGGTCTCTATGTAAAAAGTGTGTGTTATACTTATAAAAGATCTTTACATACAATAAATACAAATAATGATATTTGACATACCAATCGGTATGATTGAGAATATCACTCATGATCTTCCGACGCTTTCTACCTAGTTTTTTAATTATTACACTATTTAGTATTGCGCCATTTAACAGCACGTCTGCACTTGCTAAAGATGAGCCACTCAACGTAACGGTAACGCCCTTAAGTGATTTATTGATTAGTGCAAAACTAAGTGCGCCCGCTAATATCATCAGCTTAAATCATTCTACAATTAGTGCTGAAATAACAGGTCGTGTTCTTAAGATTAAAGTAGAGATTGGTGACATCATAGAGAAGGATCAGAAACTTGCTTCAATAGATTGCCGTAGTTATTCACTGGCAAGAAAGCAGGCGAAGGCCGCGTTGAAAGTTGCGAAGACACAATTTAACTATTCTAAAAAGCAGTTGATTCGTAATCAAAATTTAGTGAGAAAAGGCATTATTTCTCGTGAGATTTTTGAAAAATCAGAAGCAGGGCAACTCTCTTCAAGTGCGGATATTGCATTACAAAGAGTGTCCATAGAAACGGCTGACTTAGCCATTAGCCGTTGCCAAATTAAAGCCCCCTTTTCTGGGCAAATCACAAGCCGTTTAGTACAAAAAGGGCAGTTAGTCACAGCAGGAACGCCACTATTCAAGTTGATACAAAGCAATCGTTTAGAGATTCAAGCAAAGCTCTCTCCAAAAGATGTTAAAAAATTAAAAGAATCTCCATCGTTGGAATTTGTAGCAGGCGATACAAAGCTAAAAGCGACAGTACGAAGCATCATTCAAACCATTGATGAAACCACCCGAACACAAGAAGTACGATTGTCACTACCAGAAAACACCAATATTGCGACAGGTCTTTCAGGTCGGCTAGTGTGGAGCAATAAAGCAAAACGCTTACCCGCCGAGTTTTTAATTAGACGTAACAATCAACTCGGTGTCATGGTGGCAGAAGATATTGTCGAAGGTATTGGCAAGGGAAAATTTATTCCATTAACCAATGCGCACGAAGGTCAACCTGCTGATATTACATTGCCTAAAAACACCGCTATCATCAATCAAAATCGCTATCGTGCAAAAGATGGTCAACAACTTAAGGTGCAACCGTAGCCAAATACTATGTATTCGCGCTTAATACAAAATAACGTACTCGCAAATCTGACTTTTATATTGATATTAGTCGCAGGTTTTTTATCGTATAAAAGCTTACCTCGCCAACAAGACCCGACCATTAATTTTAACTGGATTGTGGTTGCTACAGCCTTTCCGGGCGCATCCGCATCGGATGTAGAAACACGCATAACCGATCCGTTAGAAGATGCTATCAACGGTATGCCAGATATGATGTTTGTATCGAGCAATAGCCGCGAAAGTTCATCAACCATTTTAGTGCGCTTTAAAGATATTCCCCAACGAATCTATGACAAACGTTTAACAGATTTAAGGCGAAAAATTCAAAGTGTCGAAACAGAATTACCCGAAGAGGCGCTGGATACAAAAATATTAGAGATCACCACAGGCAATGCCTTCCCTGCCGCTATGATTTCATTAAGTGCCAATGCAGATGATGAAAACCTACGGCGCCAAGCCAAGTTTGCCAAAGATGCTATTAAACAAATTTCAGGTGTAGACCGCGTTGATTCGGTAGCGCTGGATGACCCTGAATTACAGATAAGTTTTATTCCTGAGGCGTTAGAAGCCTTAAACTTATCGCCTGGGCAATTATCTGACTCCATCAAGCTTTGGTTTCAAGATATTTCCGCAGGCACAACCGATATTGGCGATCAAAGTTGGTTGGTGCGTATTGTAGGAAAGGATAGCGACCCCGAGGCAGTGGCGCAATTGCCCATTCCTGGTTTAATGAATGAAGTGCCTTTATCGCGCGTTGCCAATATCCAAAGAGCACGTAAAAAAGCCTCACAAGAAGTCCGTGTCGATGGCAAGCCCGCCGTTTTACTCTCGGTATTCAAACAAGACAGCACCAATGTCATTCAATTAGTTGAGCGCTTAAACACATGGGTAGATGCTCGAAATAAAGTTATTCAAAGCAGTGGCATTGAAATAAAAATGTTGGACGATCAAACCCTGCCGACCACCAGCGCAATCAATATCATGCAGAACAATGCGTTGATTGGTTTATTGTTGGTTTTAGTGGTGGCATGGTTCTTTTTAGGCACACACATTGCGCTGTTAACCACCATTGGCATTCCCTTTATTTTATCCGCAACGTTTATCGTACTTGCGGCAACAGGCGAAACACTTAACATTATGGTGTTGTTGGGCATTATTATTGTGTTGGGTATGTTGGTGGATGATGCCGTGGTGGTGGTTGAGTCTATCTATTATCGACTGCAACGAGGAATGGACTCGTTACAAGCAGTGCGCGAGGCGATGTCTGAAGTTGCTATGCCAGTCACTACCGCTGTCTTAACAACCATGGCTGCTTTTCTCCCGCTAACGTTAGTACCAGGGATTTTGGGTAAGTTCATGCAAGTGGTGCCAATTGTGGTAGCACTGGCTTTAGCCATTAGTTTAATCGAAGCTTTTTGGATGTTGCCCGCACATGTACATGCAGCAAATTTAAACTTTACTAAAAAGTCGCTCATCCAGCGCTGGCGCGAATCCTTTATTCACTGGATTCAACTTAAATATTCCAGAGTGTTAATCAAAGCTTTACGTAGACCAAAGCGAACACTGCTCGCCATTTTATTAGCGTTCCTAACGGCTGTCGGAGCGCTCGGTGCAGGCATGGTTAAAATGGACTTTTTTGCCGCGGACAGCTTACGTATTTTTTACGTGAACGTAGCAATGCCCCCATCAACACCGCTTGAGAAAACACTTAAAACCACCTTAGATGTTGAAAAAGTTATCAAACAATATCTACATGAAGGAGATGTGCGTGCTGTAGCGAGTTATACAGGTGTGATGTTTACCGAGACAGAACAGCTTTTTGGTGACCAGTATGGGCAGATTGTTGTTAGCTTATTGCCAATGGAAGAAGGTGCGCGTGATGTTGATGAAATTGTAAAAGAAATGCATGATGACGTGGTGAATGTCATCGGCGCGAGTAATATCTCTTTTCTCACCTTGGCCGGTGGGCCGCCGACCAGTAAGCCGATTAGCGTTAAAATTCGTGGTGATAATTACCAAACAATCAAAAAAGCACGTGATACATTAACAACTATTCTTAAAGGTATAAAGGGCATAAAAGATATTGGTGATGATGCACACGCTGGGCGCATGGAACTCACCCTAAAAATGAATCACGATGCAATCAGGCGTGCAGGCATAAGCCCCATAGATATTACAAGAACGATACGCCTTTTGGTGGATGGCGAAGTGGTTGCAGAAATGCAAGATCAAGGTGAGAAGCTACAAATCAGGGTAAAAGCTGAGCGCGGCAGTAGCCAAGATATTGGCGACCTGCTCAATTTTAGAGTGCCCATTATTCGTGACGGCATAGCATCGAGTATTCCGCTGAATCAATTAGTAACTCAAAAACGGCAAGTCTCATTGGGTAATATCCGTCACTATAATTTTCGCCGCGCCATTACATTAGAAGCCAATATTGAGCAACTCAAAGAGAAAGAAGACTTTATGGCTTGTCGCTTACGCCCCGCATTGTATGGTGATAAGCGCGACTACAGCAAATGCCAACTTGATACGGTCACCGCCAATAAGATGATGATAGAAGGCTGGGATAAAGTTAAGCATAAATTCCCAACTATTGATTTAGACTTCACAGGGCAGTTGGATGATATTCAAGAAAGTATGAAGTCACTGATCGTATTAATGCTTTTTGGTTTGGGTATTATGTATTTAATTTTAGGCACACAATTTCGTAGTTACTCACAGCCGTTAATTATTTTAGCTACTGTTCCACTTGCTTTTACAGGTGTTACGCTAGGCTTACTTTTTACTCAAAATCCATTAAGCCTCTACACACTTTACGGCATTGTCGCGCTTGCAGGAATAGCCGTAAATGCCGCTATTGTATTAGTATCAGCGATTAATAGTCGTGTTACATCAGGGGCATCTTCAATCTATGCCGTAATTTATGCTGCTCGCAGACGTGTTATTCCTATAATAATAACGACCCTCACCACCGTTGCAGGCTTGTTCTCATTAGCAATAGGACTAGGCGGAAAGTCCTTAATCTGGGGGCCAGTTGCCACAGCGATTGTTTGGGGCGTTGGGTTCTCTTCCTTACTAACCTTGTTTGCCATCCCGCTACTGTATTTGCATGGTTCAAAAGTAATGTTCTGGTTGGTTTGGTTACTAGGATTATTGCTGTTTCCTTTCTATGTTTACAACTTCTACGTTGATTATAATTTTATGAAGCATGAGGAAATAACTAACTTCGTTTTGCTAATCATTAGTGCTGCTGCGATGATATGCCAACTTATATTAATGAGTGTCATTTTGAGAAAGAACAAACAGGAAAATGGGAACAGGCCCAAACTCATTGTTATTTTCATCTTAGGTTCTGCTCTTATTGCCTTGATATGGGCAGCTCGTTATCCCCTTCTTAACCTCATTAGCGAGATGTAGGTTGTTTTTAATACAATCCATCCAATAAAAAGCACACCCCCCTAGTTTTACATGATGTAAAACTAGGGGGGTGTGCTTTTAGTATTTAGTGGTTTAAGAGCTAGGCTAAATAATTAAAATTAGCTACAACCTTTAGGGCGAGGCAATCCAGCAATTTTATTTGCAGATTTAATCAAGCCACCTTTTGGAAAAAGACTAAAGATGTATTTATTGCTCGAACGATCTTTGCCAAATTCTGCCTTCATCATCTTCATAAACTTACGTGGCTCTGCAACCTGGTTTAAGTCGTAGAATGCTTTACGCGTAAGGTTGATAATGTCCCAGTGCTCTTCTGTTAGCTCTTCAACATCTTCAACATCTGTGGCGATTTTAACGGCGATGTCTTCGCTCCATTCGCTTAAATCTTCCATCCAGCCCGCTTCACTGAGTTGAATTGTTTTGCCGTCTACTTCGATTTCCATGGTTTACCTATTGTATTAGTTTAATAATTGGCGAAAGTATATCACTAGTTGCTTATGAATATAAAAACCTTAATAAATCTAGTATTTTGGGTTTGTGTTATGACGTTAAACCATTATATAGCTCAATAGCGTGATCAACATCTTCATGAATTTCTAAGCCATTACCTGTGAGTAATATTGCGACGTCACTATAATCTCGAATCGTTTTCATACTGTGTGAAACCATGATAACACTTGATGTTTCACGTTTTGCAGCAAAGGCAGAATGACATTTCTTTTGGAAGCCCTGATCACCTACACCCATAATTTCATCAACTAAATACACATCAAAATCTATCGCCATACTTAGGGCAAAGGCTAATCGAGACTTCATACCTGATGAATATGTTTTTATTGGCTCTTCGATGTATTTCCCTAACTCAGAAAAGTCTTTTACAAACTCAGTGACATATTTAATATCTGCCCCATATATTCGACAGGCAAATCGTAAGTTTTCAATACCACTGAGATTCCCATGAAAAGAGCCGGAGAAACCTAACGGCCATGAATACTTTCCTTTACGAAGGATCTTACCTTTATCAGGATACTCGCTACCTGCGATCAAACGTAAAAGGGTAGATTTTCCTGCTCCATTTACGCCCAATACACCGATATTTTTATTCTCAGGAAATTTAAAACTGACGTCATCAAGAATGATATTTTTGCCACCTTTAATATCATAGGTTTTTCTAACATTACGAAACTCAATCATATTTGACGAGCCCTTTTACTGCTCTTTCTTTCTGCAATCAAGCCTACAATAAAAACACCTAAACACACTGATATTGCATAATTCGGTTCGTATAAGTTACTATTAAAGCTGGTATAAAAACCAGACCTAAACCATTCGACCAAGTGAATCAACGGATTATACTGAACCATTGCATAAGCTTCGGGAGATAAGAAATCTGCGGTAAAAAACACACCTGAGATAAAGTAAAGTGGCCGAGAAAAAGCACTGTAAATATTTTGATACGATGGGTAATGTGGAATAATAGCCGCGTTTATTAAACCAATACCCGTTGCCAATAAGATGATTAACCCAGCAGCACTCATCATTTGCAAAAAACTATCAATTCTAATGGTGACACCTGAATAAACGGCCAAGCCGAGGAAAAACAACATCACCAATATCAATGTGGCCACTTCAAGAATGACGCGTGAAATGGTAATGTCTATGGGCATCACTTGGGGGTAACCAAGCAAGGCTTTATTCGCGGCTAAGCCTGCCATCACTTTGCCAACAATATTGCTATAAAGCAACCAAGGGACAATACCTGTTAATATAAACAGCCCCATGCTTTCCCCTATGGGACTTGCCCGCCCTAACGCTGAAAATATTCCTATAAAAACGACAACATGCGCAAAAGGTTCGAACAGCGCCCAGAAAAAACCTAGCCTACTATTACCATAACGTGAACGTGTTTCACGTAATGTCAGCGCGGAAATTACACGCCCTTGTACATTCAATGCCTGGAAGAATTCCACGATAGTTTACGTCCATCCAACATGATCTTTAATCGATGCCACAATTAAACTCAAAATACCCCAAAGCAATAAACAAGCTAAAAACAAAACAATAAAATCATTGGGTTGATTAGGTTTTGCAGGCTCGTCGGGTAATGTTGGGTTAACGATTACGGATAAATATCGCTGCTTCTTAGTGGCATCAATACGGGCTTTCTCAAGATTTAATAACGCCGACTCATAGGACTTTTCTGCAAAGCCTTGCTCGGTTAAAAGCTCTTCGTGCTTTGAGATGATCATGCTCATCGTTTTAGAATTTTTACCCGTAATATAAGAACTACGAGATCGCTCTTTTACAATTTGTTGCTTAAGCGCTATAACGATATTTTTAGCTTCTATAACTTTGGGTGAAATATCAGGAAAAGAAAGCTTTAAACTTTGCAGGGTAGACTCTGCTTTTGCTCGTTCAGCCTCCAGACTTTCAACAAGGTTTAGTTTTGATTCTGCATGTTTTTCAGGGCTAAGTGCTTGCTCTTTATCACGGAAAACCCTGACATTTTGGCGCGCTTTTTTTAGATTAGTTTCGGCATTCTTCAGCTCTTTTTTAGCAAAAACTAAACTATCTTGTCGGGATTTTTCAGAGAGTTTATTTACCAGTTCTTCACTTTCTCTCAGTATTGCTTTAATTACTGTTACTGCTTCTTCTCGCTCAAATGCCAAAACGGTTAGGCTAATAATGCCTGATGCTGCATCAAACTCGACCTGTACTTTATCTTGCCAATATTCAGCAACCTCTTCGAGGCTGGCATCTTCTTCTAGTCGAGAGAGCCAATCTTTATCATTGCGCGAATAAATTTTTCTAAGATCAAAATCTTCTTTTGTACGCGCAATAACTTCATTGGACTCAATAAAGTCTTTAATGATTAAAGCATCGCGAGTTGATGAAACATTGCCTGGTAAACCCGTGAGTGCCCCTAAAGGATCGGATTGCCCTTGTCCATTTTTTTCAATGGTGAAGTGCGCCAAGGTCTCGTATTGGTCACTGGCAAACATCGTGTAATAAGTCACACCAAGCGCCATGGGAATAACAAAAAATAGCCAGAACATGGCCGAACGAAGAAGTTTCATATTAGTGGTTTAAACTCTTGGTAAATTTGGTAGCGATGAACAAAAAGCACACCCCCCTAGTTTTACATGGTTTATGTATTAATTGCGAGACGTTGTTGCCAGTAATGCACCTGCACCCACAAACAAACTTCCCGTTATACGATTAACCATTTTCGCACGACCTTTAACTTGCAACCACGGTAATGCCTTACTGGCAAAGTAAGCGTAGAGCATTAACCAAGTCATTTCAAAAATAATAAAGGTAATACTTAAAATTAGAAACTGCGGCCATAGTGCCGCAGTTGGATTTATAAATTGCGGGAAAAGAGCCGTAAAAAACAGGATTGCTTTTGGATTGCTTGCGCCGACCATAAAGCCGCTGATGTAGGTTGCTTTACGTGATTTTTTTTTGATTGGCTTATTATTTTCACCATCGACTAAAAAGCTTTCATCTTTTGATAAAATTGCGCTTAATCCTAAATAAATAAGGTAGGCAACGCCTGCCCATTTAATGATATTGAATAGCACTTCAGATGTCATAACCACCACACCCATGCCTGTAAAAGATAAGATCATGATAATGGTGATGGCAGATGTTCCACCCAACGCGCCAAAAAACGCTTTTTTGATTCCGCCATTGAGACTATTGCTCACGCTAAAAAGAACACTGGGCCCAGGTGTTGACGTTAATACTAGCATCGTGAGTAAATAATAAAACCATATCTCAAGTGTCATTTATTAATTCCTTATTAGATTCTCAATATTTATTTTCGACTATAAAACAAAGCAATTATACTGTAAATAAACTTAAGGAGAGCCTGATTAAGTCGATTAAATTTAAGCACAGAAAAAACTGGACTTGATTAGACTCTCCTTCAAGATGCCTCTATTCTATGTACTCTTCATGTAGTGTAGAATAATTCCTTTTCATCAAAGTTGGAAAACACCTTTTGACCTTTGCTAACTTTATTTTTATTGTCTTTCTGATAGTTTCTCTCCTTGTATTTGTCGTACTGGTTTTACTGATCCGTCAGATCAAAAAGGATGGGCGCTTACCTGCCGAAAAGATGCCAACATTAGTAATGGTACTATTCCTACCTGCAATTGTTATCTATGCGCTGGTTTTTAAAGGCATTGTAGACTGGAAATCTGAAATTGAGTTTGAAAAAAATCACATTGAGATTGAAAACTTCGTTATTGGCGCATACGAACCACTGGCTGACTCTCAACGAGAACTGTTAATAACACTTAAAGAAATGCAAACGCTACTCATAGAAATTGAAGCGTTAGAAATAGCATTTCCGAGCCACGCTAATTTAGTTCAGAAAGTAAAAGAAGAGTGGTACGCCAGCCGAAGTGGATTATACAAAGTTTACCAAGAGGCAGACCGCGAAATTAGACACGCATGGATTTCTCATAAAACCATGGACAGTAGTGACGTACTGGCAAAATTTTCTAAACAAGCAGTACAACTTAATTCAAATATAAAGAACGCAAAGAAAGATTACCAAGCCCAACTTCACGCAGTACAAGCGTCGTTAGTAAGAAACATAGATGCCGCTAGACAACTGCTCGATACTAATCGAAATCCACCCAAATCAAAAAAACAAAAAGCAAAAAACACAGCAACGCTCAAGCAAATCAAACATTTTAGTGATCGTACAAAACTACAGCTAATTGATTTTTTAGCCAGAATTGATAGCAGGCTAGCTGAAGAATTTGAGACACTACAAGAACTCATTCGACTTTCAGGTCAACAAGCTGCAAAAGTGAGAAGCTACCTACTCGATAATCAAGACCTAGAAATACCACTGGAAAAAGTCATCACTGATTGGAATGATTTAGAAAAAAATAGCACCACCCGTATGAGCCAAATTTTATATGCCGTTGAGGCTGAATACGTTGCTTTAAAACTGGGGCTTTCTCAAAGCAACCCTGCTGTAAAAGCCATGCACAAAAGCTTATTGGTAAACCTTCCTGCGATTGTTGGTCAAGCTTTTAAAGAACGTAAAAGTATTGATCAAAGTTACAATTTCAAAACAACCAAATAAGAATAGGAAGTAGTCAATTAAAGCATTGTGTGGCACAAGTTATCTAAGCCTTTCCCATTCTAGCCCTTTAAAAAAGGCAAATAGTGAAGTATGTTGAACATGATTATTAGTAGTATTAAAGCACACCCCCCCACTTTTACATGACGAACAATATCCACGATAAAAATATTTGAGGATGACAGCTTACTAGAAATTTTGATTCTGTAGAGCTTCACGCTTACTAATTCTCATTAGTTATTTTTGATACAAATAAAATGGTGGTGTCCATGAAATTCTTAAAACAATTCTTTCTCAGGCTTTTTTCAAGTTTTCTTATTTTTCTTATACCTTTTAGTTCTGCTATCGCGGAAGAAAAAACAACCAAGCAAATAATGATCACCCACGGCTTACAAAGTGTCGATGTGAAGCACGATGATAAAACGGTAAAAATCATGCGTGTACAAGATAAGAAAAATGAGATTGCTCCTTTTTACCGTAAAACCACACGCGGCACAATTCAATCCATGCATCCGTTTAAGCCACATGCAGTAGAAACCATTGGTGAGCGTGAAATTATTGACTACATCAAAAAAATGTCAGAAGGTGATAACTCAATTATTATCATTGATTCAAGAACCCCTGCTTGGGTAAAACGTAGCGGGATGATTCCTGGTGCGGTGAATATCCCTTTTACCCAATTTTCAAACTCAGAAAGTACGCTAGAAATTATGGAAGATGAGTTTGAAGTCATCCCGGGGGAAACCTTTAATTTTAGCAATGCGAAAACCTTGGTGATGTATTGTAACGGTAACTGGTGTGGGCAGTCGCCAACCGCAATTCGTAAGTTACTTTCGATGGGTTATCCTGCAGCAAAAATCAAGTATTTCCGCGGTGGAATGCAAAGCTGGGCGGCGCTTGGTTTGACGGTTATTGCTACATCACCACAATGATAATTTTATACTTTCGTGACCAATATCAAACTTTCTTAAAGTCCTTGTTATCTTAGCTTGAATACTCATTAGCAGACCTCATCTTATATCTATTAGTGGATAGCATTGTTTACAAACAGCAATAAATTCCACAGAAAAATATAGGACTTTAAAATGAGAACAGACAAATTAACCAGCAAGTTTCAGCTTGCACTTCAAGATGCTCAATCCCTTTCATTAGGTAAAGATCATCAGTTTATAGAGCCCACCCATTTAATGATTGCACTGCTTGATCAAGAAGGTGGAAGTGCGCGCGGACTACTCACACAAGCTGGCATAAATGTGAATTTATTGCGCTCACAATTGGGTGATGCGCTCGACAGTATGCCATCGGTTTCTGGCGGTGGTGCTGAGGGTGATATTCATATTTCTAATGATTTATCACGCTTGCTCAATGTCACTGACAAACTAGCGCAAAAACGTAATGATCAGTACATTTCATCTGAGCTATTCATACTTGCGGCATTGGATGATAAAGGCGTATTAGGCAAAGCACTTAAAAATAACGGGGGGACCAAAGATGCGCTAACCCATGCAATTGATGCCATGCGTGGTGGTCAATCGGTGGATGATCCCAATGCAGAAGATCAGCGTGAAGCCTTAAAAAAATACACGATTGATCTCACCGAACGCGCCGAGCAAGGCAAGATCGACCCCATAATTGGGCGTGATGCAGAGATTCGCCGTATGGTGCAAATCCTACAACGTCGCACAAAAAACAACCCTGTGATTATTGGCGAGCCGGGCGTGGGTAAAACGGCACTGGTTGAAGGTTTGGCACAACGCATCGTAAATGGCGAAGTGCCAGACAGCGTAAAAGGCAAACGCCTATTATCCCTCGACCTTGCCGCATTATTAGCGGGTGCAAAATTCCGTGGTGATTTTGAGGAACGCTTAAAAGCGGTGCTGAGCGACATTGCAAAATCAGACGGCAACGTGATTTTATTTATTGATGAAATTCACACCATGGTCGGCGCAGGTGCATCCGAAGGTGCAATGGATGCGGGCAATATGCTCAAGCCCGCTTTGGCGCGTGGCGAGTTGCATTGTGTGGGCGCAACTACGCTAGATGAGTATAGAAAATACATCGAAAAAGATGCCGCGCTTGAACGTCGCTTTCAAAAAATCATAGTGGACGAGCCAACGGTTGAAGACACCGTTGCAATTTTACGTGGGTTAAAAGAGCGTTATGAAGCGCATCACGGCGTGGAAATCACCGACCCTGCGATTGTCGCGGCGGCAACGTTGTCACATCGTTATATCAGTGATCGTCAATTGCCTGATAAAGCCATCGACTTAATTGACGAGGCGGCTTCACGCATCCGCTTAGAAATTGATTCAAAACCAGAATCAATGGATAAGCTGGAGCGTAAATTAATCCAATATAAAATTGAGCGTGAGGCGCTGAAAAAAGAAAGCGACGATGCCTCTAAAAAACGTTTAAGCGAGATTGAAGCAAAAATTGCTACGCTTGAAAAAGAATTTTCTGATCTTGATGAAATTTGGAAATCAGAAAAAGCAGCCGTGCAAGGCACAGCGCATATTAAAGAGGCGTTAGATCAAGCACGAATTGAGTTAGAAACTGCTCATCGTGCAAGTGATTTACAGCGTTTATCAGAATTACAGTATGGGACAATTCCTGAGTTAGAAAAGCAGTTAGAAACTGCCAGCGAAGTGGATGAAACGGAGAAATTCCAATTACTACGCAATAAAGTGACCGAAGATGAAATTGCCGAAATTGTCGCAATGTGGACAGGCATTCCTGTTTCTAAAATGCTTGAGGGCGAGCGCGACAAATTGCTACGTATGGAAGATGAATTACGCAAGCAAGTCATAGGGCAAAGCGAAGCGATTACTGCTGTTTCAAATGCCATTAGACGCTCACGTGCAGGTTTATCTGATCCTCAACGCCCGAATGGCTCATTCTTATTCCTCGGCCCAACAGGTGTGGGTAAAACAGAGTTAAGTAAAGCCTTAGCAAACTTTCTATTTGATACAGAAGAAGCAATGGTGCGCGTTGATATGTCTGAATTTATGGAAAAGCATTCAGTGGCACGCTTAATCGGTGCGCCTCCAGGTTATGTCGGCTACGAAGAAGGCGGCTACATAACTGAGCTGGTTCGTCGCAAACCTTATTCCGTTATTTTGCTGGATGAGGTAGAAAAAGCGCACCCTGATGTTTTCAATATATTGCTACAAGTATTGGATGATGGCCGTCTAACCGATGGACAAGGTCGCACGGTTGATTTTAGTAACACCGTTGTCATCATGACATCCAATATGGGATCAGACGTTATTCAAACCATGGCAGGCGAGGAAAACTATGACGAAATGAAAGCGGCAGTGATGGAAATAGTAGGCAGGCACTTCCGTCCAGAGTTTATCAACCGTATCGATGACAGTGTGGTATTCAGACCATTAGGCAAAGAAGAGATTCGCAAAATTGCCGCGATTCAGCTTAAAAATCTTGGTAAGCGTTTAGCTGAAAATGATCTCAGTATAGAATTCAGCGATGCTGCGTTAGATATGATCGGTGAAGAAGGCTTCGACCCTGTATACGGCGCGCGCCCGCTTAAACGTGCAATTCAAAGTGAGATTGAGAATCCACTCGCGCAGAAAATACTAGGCGGTGAATTTGCATCAGGTGATAATATTATGGCTGATGTTGAAGATGGAAGGATTGTGTTTAAGCATTAAACTGTAAGCACACCCCCCACTTTTACATGACCATATATAACATCATGTAAAAGTGGGGGGGGGGTGTGCTTCGGCAAGCTCAGCAGAACTACTTTTTAAACTGTAGGAAGGCTATCCTCTTCATTTACCAACTTATCCATATCTTCATTCTCAGGCTCGTTTGTTTTTTCATCCATTATGTCCATCACAACTTCACCCGCTGGCTCAAACATAACTTTATCTACGCTATCAAAAGCATCTAGGTTCACTGATTTTGTTTCAGGATTATCTGCCACAAACTCGTAAGCTGAAACCTTGTTACGTCCATTCTCTTTAGATACATACATAGCTTCATCAGCATATTTTAATAACTGCGTTAATGTAATTTCACCATCTATCTCATGATTAACAGTGCCCACAGACAAAGAGAGAGGAATCTCTTTTCCTGACCAAATGATGGGGTTATCTTCAACCGCTTTCCGCAAGTTCTCAGCGACTCTGCTCAAAGATTTTGGACCACAATTTTTAATGTATATAACAAACTCATCACCACCCAAACGTGCTGGGAGGTCGCCATCACGCGTACACTTTTTCATTAAGTCTGCAATATGCACTAATGCTAAATCACCGGCATCATGGCCGTAGGTATCATTGATATACTTAAATTTATCAACATCTATTAGAATGATACTTGCATTATCGCCCTGCTTTAGATCAAGCACTTTCGTAACCGTATCTTCAAAATATCGTCTATTCGCAATTTTTGTTAAGTGATCCCTACTGCTTATTTTATAAAGATGTTTGTTTGTCTCTCTTAACTTGGCCGTTGCTATTTTAACTTCCTTACTCAAAGAGTAGTTTAGTTTCTTTACTTCGTTATTTGAGCGCTGTAATCGAGATATTAATGAAGATATAGCAATCCAGAGTTGTGCAATTTCAACAGGGGTATTTTTTGGGACATCACCTAAATTAAAGGTATTTGATCGCACGCCAGACTCTTTTGACTTAAGCACCAACATACTAATGGGCTTTGTTATTTGGCGAGTCAAGAAGTAAGCAACGAACAATGCAAGCCCAATGCCAAAAACCAACCACTTTAAAATCGTCTTCATTACCTCTTTTAACGGTGAATCAAGAGCAGATTTTGATTGAAAAATCATCACTCCCCAACCTAATTTTCCTACCGTAGTGTAACCAGCAACTGCTTCTTCTTTCAGATATTCGGAAGAAAAGTCCATTGTCCCAGATTCGCCTCTTTTAATTTTTTGAACAATAGACAGCATCGAAAGGTCAAAGCTTTCATCTACCCACTGTTTATTGGGATGAGCAACGACTTTGCCTAATGAATCAACAATAGAACAATACTCTTTAGAGCCTGAGCCAATTTTAGCGCAGGTGTCATTAATAAATGACAAGCCAACTTCAACAAAAAGAATGCCTCTCTTGGTATCATGCTTATCATAAACATAGGTTTTTACTAAAACTACTGGATGATTAGAGATCGTACTTTTAAACACTGGAGAAACGTCTCTAATCGATGAGTGCCTATTACCAAATGTTAGATACTTAAGGAAAGGCTCATCCAATGATTTTTTGAATGTGCCTTGAGCATTTGGTCTTACAGATACAATTCGTGAGTAATCATCCAAGGATAAATATGAGATTACATCTACATTCTCAAAAGATTTTAAAAGGTTTGCCATTCTAGCTTTAAACTTCTCAGGCTCTTTTGTATTGGTTAAATCAGCGGTATTTGCAAAGACTTGTAATGACTTTTGATAAGACGAAAAATAAAGGCGTATCGTTTCACCCGTACTTTTAGCGATGAGCAAATGTTTTTCAAGAATTTCGTTCTTTACGCTACCCCACGACTGCTCAGGCATACTTGAAGCCAGAAAGCCGAGTGGCAAAAGCAATACGAATACAAAGCTACCCATAACGAGACGGCTAACCGATTGCTTAAAAAGACTATGAAATAGTTTAGACATTATAAATTTATTATTATTTTTTCTTTTATATTATGATAAAACAGCCTATCGAACAAAGCCATTCAGACAAAAGGCGTCACTATACTGTAATTTACATCACACTTCATTCGTCATAACATCATGGCCTTTTATAGTGGTGTAATTTTCCTCTAGCCTATTATCAGCTAAATTGGAAGATATGAAAAAACTAGAAATCGCCAAGAAACCACTCTATAGTCAAGCACATGAGCAATTGCTGTCCGAGTTATCGTTAATAACAAGACTGGTCGTTTACACTGGCTTTGCCTTTTTTATCCTTTCTCTACTCCTTACGTCATTATTTACCTCAGGTGAAGATATTCAAGGTTACTGGATATTAGCGCTTGGTTGGATTGGTTTGATTATTTTTCAGTTTTCGTGGTTTGCAAACCCATTAAACTTACTGGCCTTATTATTAGTCAATCAACGTCCCATAGTCGCTTTATTATTGAGCATTGTGGCATTTATTTTAGCATCACAGACGTTTATTTTTGTTGAGATACCCACGGGTACTAGCTCTGGTAAAATCCATATTAAAGAGTTAGGGTTAGGGTTCTATATTTGGTATTTAGCACAAGGGCTTTTTCTTTTAGGGATTATTATAGAAGTATTCAGCCACAAAAAAGCGAGGACTAGCCTCGCTTCTTCATAAATAAAATAGGTTGGGCTATTTTAAAACTCGCCAGTCGCACCTGCTTCCATTATTTGCAAAATAACATCTTTAACTTTATTGGCTTCTTTTAGAAGGTTATCAGGTAATGTTTTTCCGCCGTGAATCATCATGTCCATGTTCAAAGCATATACCCATACTTTACCTTTTTTATCTTCAACCATGGCTATACGACAAGGTAAGTAAGCAGAAAAGGCATCAGAATATTCGACCATTGTCATTGCTGTTAATGGGTTACAGTATTGGTAAATAGTCAGTAAACGTTGTTTTTTACCCGTTTTTCCCTCAACTTCTTTTGATAATGGCAAAATACCTACTGCTTTGATATTTAATTCTGTTGCAACAGAGCTCATTGCTTCAGCTGCATCTTCTGGGGATACACCTTCGTCTAATTGTTTTCTCCAAACCGTGGCATCCGCAGAATTGCCGTACTTCTTTAAATCTGTCCACATATCCAAGTAAACTTTTTTAGCACCAGCATCAAGCTTATTAAACTCTGCCATCTCACCGCTAAACTTCGAATAAGCGTAACCTCCGCCGATTAATGCAATCAAACCGATGACTGCTAATATATTTTTTATAAATCCCATCTTTTTCAACTCCTAGCTAATAAATCTATCTTTTTATCTGTATAAAACTAGGCTCCTTTAGAGTCTAGTTATTTTATTGTACCTTAATACGGCTACAAAATACTTACCAAGTAGTATCAATATTCTTCATTAAACCAAAGCTCTTAACAAACGGTCCTGCCATCTTTGGGTTTTTCATCATTGCGCCGTAATCACCTTCTTTAAACTTAAGTTTGCCACTAGCATAAGCCATACCAAGACCTGCCATACCAATACCTTTGCTGACCCATTTTTTCCAATCTTTTGGATTTGCACGCATATCCCAATCTGCCTCCTCTCCATCCCAATCACCAGCACTGACACAGACACCGTCTACAACAGTAAATACGCCACGTGGTTCATCTTCCTCTTTATACCCACAGCAAATCACGGAATTAAATCCAATTTCTGCAAGTTTATCAGCAACACCAGGGTCACCGTTCCATTCATCTTTTAAGGCATTCATCCATTCTGCACAAAATAATTCTGACATTTTATTTTTCCTCTCCATAGCGTTAAATTGACTTTGAAATGTTTAAATATAATGGGTTATTTTCAAAGCAGTTTTTTATTCTATACTAAAAGCACGTGTAGTTTAATGATAAACCCATATTCAAACCCTACATAAGAGGGTTCTAACTTACCCAGATGCATCAAGTTTGAGTGTGTGGGGTGTGCTTTTAAAGAGGTTCAGAAATTACAGAGCGTTATTTACTGTGTAGTAACAACCACAGTAACCGTATCGCTATAAACACCAGACTCAATCCAATTAGCAGGAAATAAATTTCCCCAAACAATTTGGGTAGGTGTGAATTCAATCGTTGTCGGTACGGTATCACAAGGCAGTGACAGTGTTGGATTGGTGGCTTGACCAAATTCTTGAGATTGATAAAGTATTTTATATTGCGTTAGGCTGTTATTACTAACGGTATGTAATAGATCAAAGTTGTTGAGTGTTGAGAAATTAATATCACAATTGCCGCCCACATTGGTTTCCAGCCCTAATGTTCCAAGATCTACAATACTTGGGAAAATCCAATTAGCAATATCATTATTACCATAAAAGCGAGAGCTTCCAGGTGCTGTACCTATAAGCTTCACATAAGGAACATGCGTTACACTTAGGTTAATTTCGGTAGTTTCTGATGCGGCAAATGCTATTGCACTGGATGCACAGAGAATACTAGCGCTTATTGCGACTATTAAAGGCTTAACACGTATCATTTTTATTATGGGTATCATTTATAGTTATTAATTATCAGCATTATTGTCTGGGTTAGCTGAATCTTAGCTGAACAGGGATGAGTGGTAGTTTTTGCCATCAGACTAAAACAATTAATCATTAGCCATATTTATGAGAAGCTAAATTTTGATACCACCCGACAATCGGTAGGGTGTTTTTATGAGTATTCAGGAAGCGTTCAGCTAAATAAAACTACTATGCATTCCAAGGTAGACATATAAAAATTATCAAGATCAACCTTTTACTTTTAATAACAAATACAAACCCTTTACATAATAGGAAATAAAAAATGAAATTCACTAAACACCTAATCGCATCTGCTGTTCTTTTAGCAACTAGCTCATTGGCTATTGCGGCAACAGATTCAACAACTATTGAAATCAACGTAACTAAAGATGCTTACGTTAACCTTATCGGTAATCTTTCTGGTAACGTTGTAACACCACTTACACTTGCAGAAGTTGATAACACTACAACGACTCTAGGAACATTGGGCTTTGAGTCAAACACTACAGGTGCTTGTACAATTACTTTTGCTTCTGCACAAGGTTACAAACTAGTTCACACTACAGACAACACTCTTGATTTAGGTGATTACTCTATCGAATATGCTGGTGTTACAAACTCAGCTGCATCTTCAGGAAATGATTATGTTGCAACTACGTGTAACGAAGCTGTATCAAACTTGACAATTACAAATCCTGCACTACCTGCAGTTGTAATTGCTGGTACTTACTCTGATACGATTACAGTAGAAGTTACTACACAGTAATAGTATTACTTGTTATAAAAAGCCGCTACTTTGATAGCGGCTTTTTTGTGTCTATTATTTGTTGATGCACACCCCCCCACTTTTACATGGTGATATTCTTCGTCTAAGCGAGGAGTCCTAGCTTAGGCTGGGAATTTTCTTTTCGTATAAGTCATCATGTAAAAGTGGGGGGGTGTGCTTCGACAGGCTTGCTTCTAACTATTAACTAAAATCCCTTTACGCAGTTGGAGCCATTCATGTTGGCGTTTATCTGACAGGCATAGTTGTTCACACAAGCTTAGGAAATCATCTTCACTGCTTTCTCTAACCGTAAATTGTTTAATATCCACGTCTTCAATTTCACATTGAATACCTGTGAGCTTGCGTGACAGTAGAATCGTATCTTGGTGTTCTTCTATTAAATCTTGAATGCGTGCTGCACCTCGTATTTGCATTGTTGATATTTCAGGGATGGATGCAAATAGGTTTTCAAGATTATCAAAGCGTCTTAACAATTTACCTGCAGTTGACATGCCTATGCCTGGCACACCAGGAATATTGTCTGACTTATCCCCTGCAATAGCGAGTTGATCGGCTATTTGTCGTGGCTTTGCTCTAAAACGTTTGGTGATTTTTTTGGTGTCAAAAGGCTCGCCTCGTTCATATTCCCACCAATGATCATTTGCATGAATTAGCTGGGCAAGGTCTTTATCTGCTGTGATAATGTTATTGGCGATGCCATGCTCACGCAATGTTTTAGCCCATGTGCCGATGAGATCATCTGCTTCATAATGCAAGCTTGCGCCTTCGTGAATGCCGAGGGCACGTACAAATGCACGGCATAATTGAAACTGGTATTTAAGCGATTCAGGCGCAGGCGAGCGATTGGCTTTGTATTCTGGGTAGATTTCTTTACGGTGCGAGGTTTGCAGACTCTCATCAAATGCAAAGGCAATCAGCTCGGGCTTTTCATAAGATAGCAAACGGTACGCAAAGTCGATAAAGCCGAGCACCGCATTGATGGGCTTGCCATGAATATCAGTTAAATCGCTGGGCCGTGTATGCCACGCTTTAAAAACATAAATGCTTGAATCAATAAGCCATGCGGTTTTCATGTTTCCGTTTTTATCCCGGTCGTCCATCTACGCGGGATTTAATCAGCATGGGCGCGTAAACAGCAAAGAATATTAAGAAAGCGATAATCCATAAGGCTTGGGATAAACCAATCAAGTGAACATAAAACTGGCTTAAGAATAAGGGCAAAATAACACGAACTATTGCCCCTGCAAAAAGCAGAGCAAATATGGCGTTCAATATTTTTGGTGGCTCAAACACATTATTGCCTGTATGGCCCAGCGAAACGCGAGCCATCATTCCAGCTGTAATCATACCAATTCCTCCATAGGCAAACGCATGAAGCGCTAAGAAAGGTGAAATACTTATAAAGGCTGCGGCAAACTTTAAAATAAAGCCAATAACAACCCATGTATAACCAACAAGCAATACCCAGAGCAGTGATTTTTGCCAAATGGCTTTGTGATACCAGCCATAAATCCGAGCGCCGTGTAGCACCACTAATGCCAGTGCCAATGCAGCAACGAGGTATTTGTTTGGATAAAGTACATCAGCCACAGAGAATGCCAAAAATAGCCATAAACTACTCACATCAACCCAGTGATAGTTTTTAGCTTCAAAAGGACAACCCAAACCCTTTTCAATAAAGAAAGGAATCACTCGTCGACCCATATTAAAAATAACTGCAAGGATGGTGTAAAAGCCCATGTATAAGCCGTAGTGAACACCATTATCAAGATAGCCCAACAAACCTAAGTAAAAAATTACGTTAGCAATAAAGAGAATAAGTAGTTTTCCGCTAAAGGCTAAGTTTTTCCACTGCTTAACTTTAAAAACAGGCATTGAAAATGCCACAGTAACAACGAGTATATAAAGGCTATCAATTACGGCTAAAGCAGGCAATGCCCAAGGTGCAGGCACAAATGCTAAAACTCGCGCAAATAGCCACAGTAAAAATAGCCCAAGCAACGGCTTGCCGTTAATGGTTTGAATGCCCGTCCAGTTTTTAACGGCGGTTAATAAAAAGCCCGTGACGGTTGCTGTCGCAAAGCCAAAAATCATCTCATGAGCATGCCAGCTAATAATGGGGTAGCTGCTTGGTAAAAGCCCTTTGCCAAAAGTATACATGGCTAACCACAGCGTGATTGAGACCAGTCCAAAAGATAATGCTGCAAAGAAAAAGGGTCGAAAGCCAAGGTGAAGAAAGGCGGTTTTAGCGGTGTGTTTTGTTTCTATATTTAACATGCGGGTATTTTTGATCAGAGGCTTACGAATGTAAATGATTATAATCAAGTGAAAAATGTCCGTTAATCTTTAAAGCATGGTTGTTCATAGTGATTTGCTTAGTTTTTAACCATATTGAAAATATAATAATGTGATGAATAAAAATAATACACGTTTTTATGAAATAGACTTCCTGCGTTTTGTTGCGGCCGTTGCGGTTGTGCTGTTCCATTATATGTTTCGTGGCTTTGCACAGGGCGGGTATAACCCTATTTCGTATGCACCTTTTGATCAATACGCTCAATATGGTTACTTGGGTGTGCATCTATTCTTTATGATCAGTGGTTTTGTGATTCTTTTAACTGCAATGAAGCGTGATGTTATTCAATTTGTTATTTCACGTATTGTACGGCTATATCCTGCATTTTGGGCGGGCGTGACATTTACTGCATTGATGATTGTGTTCTTTGGTGGTGAGCTGTTTACAGTCTCTTTCCCTCAATATTTATCTAATCTAAGCATGATTGATGGTTTCTTAGGTGTTGAACCTATTGATGGTGTTTACTGGACTTTATTGGTTGAAATAAAATTCTACGCACTAATTTTTGTGCTTCTTTTATTAAAAAGAATTGAGAATATTGATTGGTTTCTTGCGGCTTGGCTGGTGATGCAAATGATTGATATTGTGATGCCACTACCAAAAATTGTGCAGTTTTTATTATTTCCTGAATGGGCACCTTATTTTATCAGTGGTGCTTTATTCTACCTTTTGAAGCTAAAAGGCATGAAGATACAATACTTGGGGCTACTCACTATTTCATTTGGGCTCGCGCTCTATAAAGTAAAAAATGAAGTAATCACATTAAGTGAATATTACAGTACTGCATTTAATCCTATTATTCCGATGGCTGTGGTGAGTTTCTTCTTTTTGATTTTCAGCCTCATTCTTGCCAATAAGCTTACCTTCTTCAGGTCGACATGGGTGCTGAAAATTGGCGCATTAACCTATCCCTTATACTTAGTTCATCAAAACGTAGGCTTTATGTTGTTTAACCTTTTTGAGGGCACGGTTAACAAATATATACTATTAGTCGCAGTTATTGCATTTGCGCTTTTGGTTGCGTGGTTAATCCATCGTTTAGTAGAAAAAAATCTTAGCTTAGCGTTGAAAAGTGGATTAAACCAATTAGAGTATAAGGCTAAAGCCTTGTTAAGCTGGCGTTAAATCAAGGGTTTATAAGGTTTCTTCATCGTATAAATAGCTCCGCTAGTCTGGGCTTTGTTAGCATTTGTACTTATATGGGCTATAGTGAACCTAGCTGAATATAAATAAAAAAATAATAATAAAAAATAAAAAAAGGCAAACCCCATGAAAAAAGCATTACCTATAGTAGTACTTTTTACAGCAGCAGTTTTAACAACGATGTTTCTAAATGGTTGTGGAGAAAAAGCGGTTGCGGTAGAGACTCCTACACAAAAACACTTATCAAGCTTCCTATCACTACATAATCAATTTTGTGAAAAGAAATACACATCTTCTGATTCTTTGAAAGTTGAACTAGCGCAAGCTCCTACACTTAATCTAGCTAAAGACTTTGATGGTGTTTATGAAGTATTAATCTCAAACGTAAGTTTTGCTGTATCGCCAGAAGATGATGGCTGTACAACAGATGTGATGCTACAAGTTGATGGCAAGCAATTATTTACTTTCGAAGATATTAACAAAGCGTTGCTTGCAAGTGGTTATATTGAAACTGGCGAGCCTGTTTCTCTTAAAGATACGGGTATTGATCAATCTGAATTAACCATTATTGAAAAGAAGTATATTTCTCCTACAGGCGAAGTGACTACATTAGATTTTCCATTAGAAAAAATGGATAAATACTACATGACACTCTTCACTGAGAAATTTACAGAAGCAAAGCAAGAAAGCAAAGAGCAAGTGATTAAATCATTGAGAATGGCTTCACTTTAATTGCTTGATACCACCCATGTAAAAGTGGGGGGGTGTGCATTTGAAACTATCTAAGGGTTGCTTTTTGGCAACCCTTTTTTTATGAGTGGCTTCATGGTTGATAACAAACTTCCAAATAAAGCTTGGTTATATTTCTCTTCACCTGCGAGTAGCCGTTTCATGTGTTCGCGCTGAGTGGGCTTTGAGAAGCAAGCAGGACAGTTTTCTGCAATCACAGGCAAGTCATTATCCTGAGCAAAGCGAGTCAACATCTTTTCACGTACATAAACAAAAGGACGGATAACACGCAAGTCACCCTTATCGTTGGTGTAATGCGCCTTCATGGTTTTTAATTTTCCGCCATGAAATGCCGACATCATAAAGCTTTCCGCCAAATCATCTAAGTGTTGTCCTAAAACAAGCACGTTACAACCATGCTCTCTGGCTGTGGTGTACATAATCCCACGTTTTATTCGAGAGCAAAATGAGCAGTAAGAATCACCCTCCATATGCTTGTCCGCCATCTCTAAAATAGCTTCTTTTACGTAGAAATATTCTACGTTAATTGATTTTAAATAGGGGATGAGAGGAGACGGATCAAAATCTTCTGATTGAGGGTCAACCGTCATAGCAGCCAATTCAAATTTTATAGGCGCATGGCGCTGAAAATGTAATAGCACATGTAATAAGCTTAACGAATCTTTCCCTCCTGACAGCCCAAGCAACAACCTATCGCCTTCTCGGATCATTAAATAATCACTAATGGCCTTGCCTGTAAGGTGTCGGAGTTTTTTTGGGATTTTCATGTGCTACTTATTTGTTGGTGTGAATAGTAGAATTATAAAGCACGTGGAATTCTTTTATATCATCAATCTTCGTTTCGTCAAATAACATATCAACAATTGCAAAATACTGATCTTGGGTGATTGGATAGAATGACAGTGCTAAACCAAAACGATCAGACAACGACATTTTTTCTTCTGTGGTATCGCTGTGATGAATTTCTCCGTTCACCACTTCTGCTTGTTTATTATCTTTCATCTGCTCAGGGATAAGATGGCGACGGTTTGAAGTTGCAACAATTAGTACATTTTCAGGAGGCTTTTCTATTGAACCTTGCAAGGTGCTTTTTAATTCTTTGTAGCTTGTTTCACCTTCTTCAAACGAAAGATCATCACAAAAGATCACAAAGCGATAATTTAGTTTTCGGATTTCATCGGTAATATCAATGAGCCATCGTAGCTCATTTTTTGGGATTTCGATAACACGAAGCCCTTGTTGGTGATATTTATTCAACGCTGCCTTTACAAGAGATGATTTACCTGTGCCACGAGCGCCCCAAAGTAAAACATGATTATTGGGTTTTCCTGCAATGAAGTTTTCCATGTTTTTGTTGAAAGCCTGTTTTTGTCGGTCGATACCGAGCAGACGATCCATTTCCATGAGATCAACATCTTCAACCGCTTTTAGACTTTCCTGTCTAGTTCGCCATGTGGCGGCAATGGTTTTTGTCCAATCTATGTTCATATAATCTCATTTGCGCACTCTTATGGTGCATATCTATTATTTTGTGCGCCAACATGGGGCTTAAAAGCAGTGTGCTTTATAGTAATTGAGCTGTAATCTCGATAATACCCTTAATTTATAGGTGTTTGGGGAAGAAAAAAATTAATCCATCCTGTATGATGCTCTGGCACATTTTTTGCTAATACAACTAATATAAGCAAAGAGTCCTAACCCCCATCTTGCGACTCTTTCTATCACATCAAATATTTTACGTTTATAAGGAGTTACAAAATGAGTGGAAGTGAATCCCGCGCACAAGCAGTTTTTCAAATAACCAATGCTGAAAACACGCCCGTAAAAAAGCCTAAGTCTCTAGAGAAGATTTGGGCAACAGATGTTTTCACATTGACCAAAATGGAAGAGTCTTTATCTAAGAAAGCTTACAAAGCGATGAAGAAAACCATTGATACAGGCGAAGCTTTAGATGTGAATACAGCCGATGTTGTAGCTGCTGCAATGAAAGATTGGGCAATGTCTAAAGGTGCTAATTACTTCTCACACATTTTCTACCCAATGACAGGTGCTTCTGCTGAGAAGCATGATGGCTTTATTATTTCTGATTCAACGGGTAAAGCGATTACAGAATTTACAGGCAGTCTGCTTATTAAAGGCGAGCCAGATGGTTCATCATTTCCTAACGGAAGTATTCGTGTAACAAACGCGGCGCGTGGCTATACAGCATGGGATCCAACCAGCCCTGCGTACATCATGCACACGGATAACGGCGCAACACTTTGTATTCCATGTATCTTTATCTCATGGTCAGGTGAAGCACTTGATATGAAAGTGCCACTGTTACGCTCAAATTCTGCGATGGATGAGGCGGCACAAAAAGTTCTTAGATTGATGGGTGAGAGAAAAATAACAACGCTTAATTCAAGTTGTGGCGCAGAGCAAGAATACTTCTTAGTTGATTCAAATTTTTATAACTTACGTCCTGACTTAGTATTAGCAGGTCGTACCTTGTTTGGTGCATCTGCGGCTAAAGGTCAAGAATTTGATGATCACTACTTTGGCGCTATTCCTCCGCGTGTTCAAAGCTTTATGCAAGATACAGAAGAGCAGTTATACAAGCTCGGCATTCCTGCTAAAACACGTCACAACGAAGTTGCACCGGGTCAATTTGAGATAGCACCTTATTACGAAGCAGCAAACGTAGCGGCAGATCACCAGCAGCTATTAATGACTGTTTTCAAAAATACAGCTAAGAAACACGGCTTTGTTTGTTTGATGCACGAAAAGCCATTTGCTGGCATTAACGGTTCTGGCAAGCACGTAAACTGGTCGGTAGGTAACTCAACGCAAGGTAACTTGCTAGACCCTGGTAAGACCCCACACGACAATCTTAACTTCTTAGTATTTTGTGCGGCGGTTATTCGTGGTGTACATCTTCATGGCCCACTACTGCGTGCGGTTATCGCATCAGCAGGTAACGATCATCGCTTAGGTGCTAACGAAGCGCCACCAGCGATTCTTTCTGTATATCTTGGTTCACAAATTGAAGGCGTATTTGATCAAATTGCACAAGGTAAATTAGATGGCTGTGATGAAGGTGGTATTATGGATATGGGTCTTTCACAGATTCTTCCATTCGCTAAAGATCCTGGCGATCGTAACCGTACTTCTCCATTCGCATTCACAGGCAATCGTTTTGAATTTCGCGCAGTAGGTTCTGATCAATCAGTCGCAGGTCCATTAATTGCGATGAACACGATGCTTGCAGATTCATTAAACTGGATTGCAGCTGAGCTTGAATCAACAATTGATGGCAAGAGCAATGCAGCGATTCGTGAAGGCACAATCAAAGTACTAAAGAAATTGATGAAAGAGCATGGCGCGGCAGTGTTTGGTGGCGACGGTTACTCATCAGAGTGGCACGAAATGGCAGTTAAAGAGCGTGGTTTGAAAAATTTGCCAACAACGGCAGATGCGCTTCCTTACCTTAAAGATGATGTAACAAAAGCATTGTTTGAAGCAACAGGTGTGCTTTCCGAAACAGAGCTTGCCAGTCGTTTTGAAGTTCATTCAGAAATTTACATTAATAGAATTGCCCTTGAAGCAAATCTAGTACAGAGCATGGCAAAAACATCCATCTACCCAGCAGCCACACGTTACTTGTCTGATCTTGCATTAACAGCAGCATCGGCAAATGAAATGGGTGTTGATTTTGATAACGGAACAGCAAAAACTGTTGCCAACAATATCAACGGTATGATGAAAGCCGTTAGCAAGCTTGAAAAAGC
Organism: Cocleimonas sp.; assembly: GCA_021647365.1. Classification (GTDB taxonomy): domain Bacteria; phylum Pseudomonadota; class Gammaproteobacteria; order Thiotrichales; family Thiotrichaceae; genus Cocleimonas. Next base: position 41,380 of record JAKIUW010000022.1, read on the forward strand.
AGCGGCTAAAGATGGCTTTAAGTCAGAAGAAGAACATATGCAATTCTGTGCTAACGATATTTGTGGATTGATGGAAGATGTTCGCGGATACGCTGATGCACTTGAAGCGGATGTGGCTGATGATATGTGGCCATTGCCGACATATCACGAAATGCTTTTCATAAAATAGTAACTCAGCTCACCTCTAGGATTCGCGATTTCTTCGTTGGGGAAAGATCACTTGCAGTAGCAAGTTCACTTTCCCCGCCTTGAACTCACAAACCCTAGAGGCAACCTGAGTTATTAATATTTAGCTTGTAAAAAGACCGCTTCGGCGGTCTTTTTTGTGTCCACTATAAATATATGAAGCACACCCCCCCACTTTACATGATGTTTCTACTTCTTAATAAAAACTATCCTTGATCACCCTGTCTAGCTTCAACCCTATCCCCAGCAGGTACGCTTTGAATATCACAAGGGCCTTTAAACTCTTCGGGGATATTATCGGGGCATTGTCCACATTGGGTATTTCCGGGTACGGCGAAGTCAATTTTCTTTGGGTAGGGTAGATTCATATTGTTCATGATCTCTACAAATTTTTGCTCGGTTTTATTATTGCCAAGGCGTGGATTACGCTGTTTCTCTTGCCCTATGGTTGTAATTTGTCGTCCTTCGTAATCATGCCCGGGGTAGACTAATGTCTCATCGGGTAAGCTGAAGAATTTATTATGAATGCTGTTATACAGCGCGCTAGGATCACCTGATTGAAAGTCTGTTCTTCCACAGGCTTCTATTAATAAGGCATCGCCTGAAAAGAGCAATGTTTGAGCGTTGCTTTTAATCAAATATGCGTGATGTTTATCGGTATGGCCAGGTGTGAACAATGGCTCAAGCTGAAGATTTCCTACTTGGAATACTTTTCCTTCCTCTACACCTAAATCAGCACAGCTTAATTGCTCCATACTGGCGACAACGATTTGGCTTGATGCCAAGGCTTTCATCTTTAATGCGCCTGTGAGGTGATCGGCATGAACATGGGTTTCTAATGTGTAGGTTGGTTTTAAGCCAAGGCTATGAATGACTTCAAGGTCACGCTCTACGGTATCAATCACGGGGTCGATTAATACGCTTTCGCCTGTTTCTTCACAGCCTAGTAAGTAGGTGTAGGTACAAGATTCTGGCTCAAATAGTTGTCTAAAAATCATAATAAGTTCTCCGCTCTAGTCACCTTAAACTACCAATAAAGTATTTTTGGGTCATTGATAATCCACAATAGATAATTAGGGTTTCTCAATCTAGTCAGTCGTAGGCAACTTCTTCAAGCCTATCTACATCACATAAAAACACATTAAACGAGGTTTCAACAATTAGGTGTTGTCGCTTAAATTCGGCAATCATACGGCTTGCTGTTTCAGTCGTTATACTCAAAATAGCGCCAATATCTTCTCGGCTAAAAAGTGTACAGTTATTAGCAGGGTTATCTTTTGATAGCATTAATAATAGCCGCGACACACGTTGCTTAGCTGTGCCTGTTGAAAATTCTGTCGCCCATGTGTCGGCATCATTTAACGCATGTTCCCAGCGAGACATAAGCTCTTGATGCAACGTGGGGTTTGTTTTGGAAAGCTCTTTTGTGGCACTGGTTGGGTAACGGCACATTTCAGTATCGTGTAGGGCTATCGCATCATGTTTGTACGTTGGACTTAAAGTAGCTTCTAGCCCAACAACATCGGCAGTTCGTAGCAAGCGCACAATTCTTTGTGTACCATCAGGGAGGTATTGAACCAGTTTTACCAAGCCACTACGAAGCGTAAACATGCAAGTAGCATCATCGCCCATGCTGTAAATTTTATCCCCTGCTTTTATCTGAAATTGATTGATGGGCTTATGGATTGTCTCAAAATCTTTTTCAGATAGGCCTGCAAATAATACGGACTGTCTAATACTGCACTGGCTACAGTTTGCGACACCTTGCCAAGCTTGTTTTAGGAGAATTTTACTCATGTTGAAACCATGATGAAATGTATAAAGACCAAGTTTACCTCTTTTGAATCCCTATACAAGATTCCTTTAGAATTGATGTGGGCAAGCACACCCCCCCACTTTTACATGACTCATGGAATAATTATCTTTTCTCATGTATTTATTTTCCCTATCATGGCAAAATTATTCTTTTAGATTTATCCTGATAATATTATGAGCAACAACGAATTTCATCCTGGTCAGCGCTGGGTTAGTAATACCGAAGCAGATTTAGGGCTTGGTTTTATTGAAAAAATAGAAGGTCGTCACCTTACGATTATCTTTCCTGCGGTCGATGAAACACGTGTATACGCAATGGATAATGCGCCGTTAAATCGCGTTAAATATCCTGTTGGAGATACGATTCAAACCGAAGAAGGCGCGAGCTATATCGTCACAGGTCATGCCGAGCATAACCATTGCATCGTGTATCAATACGTTGACGAGAATGGTAAAGATGTAGGAATGCATGAGCTGGAGCTGGATAGCTTTGCACAATTTAGCCAGCCACAAGACCGGTTATTTGCGGGGCAAATAGATAAAAATAAGCATTTTAAATTACGCATCGAAACACTTGATCATCTACACCATCAACAAAAGTCGGATAGTTATGGGTTGCTCGGTCCGCGTATTCAACCGCTTGCGCACCAGCTGTACATTGCGCATCAAGTAGCGGAACGACATGCGCCTCGTGTTTTGTTGGCAGATGAAGTTGGTTTGGGTAAAACCATTGAGGCAGGTTTGATTTTGCACCAGCAGCTGTTAACCGAGCGTGTGAATCGCTGTTTAATTGTTGTGCCAGAAACATTGGTGCATCAATGGCTGGTTGAAATGCTTCGTCGTTTTAATCTGCACTTTACGGTACTAGATGAAGAGCGTTGTTTCGCAATTGAAGAAGAAGGCGATGCTGATGAGCGTGTAAACCCCTTTGAGAGCGCTCAATTAGTTTTATGCAGTTTGTCATTCTTAACCGAAAACCCCACACGCCACCAACAAGCGGTTGATGCAGGTTGGGATATTATGATTGTCGATGAAGCGCATCACCTAAGTTGGAGCGAAGCACACATCAGCAATGAATACGTTTGTATTGAGTCGCTGGCACGAAAAATCCCTGGGCTATTATTGCTTACGGCAACACCCGAACAGTTAGGCGTTGAAGGACATTTTGCGCGCTTGCGCTTGCTTGATCCTGATCGCTTTTTTGATCTGAAAAGTTATGTTGAAGAAGAGGCAAACTACAAACCCGTTAATGAATTGGTGCAGTGGTTGTTAGATACTGACAGCGACTTATACGATGAGAAGCAATTGGTAAAACTTGAAAAATATTTGGGTAAAGAAGCGGTTCACGAATTTGAAATAGAGGAAGATAAAGCCTCAGTGGTTGAAGCCGTTATCCAAAGTTTGCTTGATCGTCACGGCACAGGGCGTGTGCTTTATCGTAACACGCGTGATTCGGTGGGTGGATTTCCTCAGCGTGAGTTACATGATTACAAACTTGAGCTGCCCGAAATTTACCAAGTAGCCAATGGCTCTAGTCTTGCTTTAGATAACTTAGATTTACAACTGCACCCAGAACTATCGGCAGAACCTAGCGACTGGATTATTGAAGACTCTCGCGTGGATTGGCTAGTAGATTGGCTAGAAAATCATCCCAAAGAAAAAGTCTTATTAATATGTGCTTACGCTGAAACTGCCTTGGCTTTGGAAGAATATTTACGGTTACGAACCTCCGTAAATGCCAGCGTATTCCACAAAGGTTTGAGCATTCTTGAGCGTGATCGCTCTGCCGCCTATTTTGCTGATAATGAGATGGGTGCGCAAATTTTATTGTGTTCAGAAATTGGCAGTGAAGGGCGCAACTTCCAATTTGCGCATCATCTTATTTTGTTTGATCTTCCACTAAACCCTGACTTATTAGAGCAACGAATTGGACGTTTAGATCGTATCGGGCAAACTGAAACGATAAAACTTCATGTGCCGTATTTTGCAGGCACAGCACAAGAGAAACTGCTCAATTGGTATCATCAAGGTTTAAATGCTTTTCAGCATGTTTGCTCGGTTGGGCACAGCATTTTTGAAGTATTCGAAAATGAAATTGAGCGTGAATTATTAAGCAGTGATACGAACAACTTTGATGATTTAATCGTAAGAACAAAAGCCCTAGTTGATGAAACACTCACCCAAATGCAGCAAGGTCGTGACCGTTTACTTGAATTAAACTCATGTCATAAAGTACACGCGCAAGAAGTGATTGATGAACTTAAAAAGCTGGCAAGAGAAAATGATCTGAGCGAATACATGGACGAAGTATTTGATCAGTATGGTGTGGATCAGCAAATTCATGGCAGTGATAGCTTCATCTTAAAGCCTACCGATCACATGATGAATGCCAACTTCCCAAGCTTGCCAGAAGATGGCATGACGGCAACTTATCGCCGTGACACTGCGCTCTCACGAGAAGATATGCACTTTATAACGTGGGAACATCCAATGGTGACAGGATCGATGGATATGATTCTCACCAGCGAGTTTGGCAATGCCAGCTTTTGTGCGCTGGAACTTAATTCGGCAGATATTGTTGCAGGAACGCTATTGTTGGAAGCCATCTTTACGGTGAGTTGCCCAGCACCAAAATACTTGCAATTACCGCGTTATTTAGAAGAGTCTACTGTGCGTATTGTTGTCGATAATACCGGGAGAAACTTGAGTGCAGTCTTGTCTCATGCCAGTATCAATAGCCACGCTGTACATGTAAACAAACGCACTACGCAAGATTTAATTCAACATGCCCGTCCACAAATTCAGACCTTAGTCGAGCAAGCTGAAAAACTATCAAAACCACAACAAGAGAAAATTATTAAGCAAGCACAAACGCTAATGATGGCAGAAGCAAAAGATGATATTGAACGCTTACGCGCATTGGCAGAAGTGAATCCAAATATTAGAAAAGAAGAAGTGGAAACATTGGAAGCCAATGCCAGTGCTTTAGCATCGTATCTAGAACAAGCAAGATTGAAACTAGATTCAATCCGCGTTGCGCTTGTAACTAAATAATTGAAGCAGTTCTGCTGAACGGAGTCGAAGCACACCCCCCCACTTTTACATGATGTTTTTGACGATGACAAACATCATGTAAAAGTGGGGGGGTGTGCATTGTGTTTATAAACTTTTTGGATAATCCCAGCCATACTTCAAAAAGTAGTGGTGAACATAAAGTGCATAAGCTCTTCTTTCTCTATTGCTAGAATGTTGGTGGCGTTCTGTTTTATAAGTTTCAGCTTGGCGAACATGGTTTTTAATATGCTCTTTCGTTTCTGCTATATAAGCCGCTTCACAAGGCTTATCATCACATGCAGATGCGGTTGCTGAAATAAAGAATGAAGAAATGAGTGCAAGACTAATTGCAGTAGTTCGTAGTTGTGTCTGTAACATGGCGCGCATACCATAATATCTTATTAAGATTGACTAATATACGCAGGCATAATTGAGGCAGAAAGTAAATCCAGATTTTGGGGGGATATTCTCAGATTATATTGCTATCAATATAATAGAAGGTAGAAGTACGCTGATAATCGTTTAGGCTCCCTTTACTGGTCGAATAATTTTCCAGTAAGCAAATATTGAAATCACTAACCAAACGCCAGAACGCAATGTCATTGCGCCAAGGGTTCTTTGCTCGTACAAGCCGCCCTGTAAGATGTGTATTCCAAAAATGGCAAAAACGATAAGCGTTGCTGCGGCAATGAACATGGCTAGCCATACTCCCCACGATTTTTGTAGCCACAAACCAATTCCTGCAATAATGTAAACAAAGCCCATTGAGAAATTAAACCACAAAATAAATGGCAAAAAATTACCCGCAGCTTCTCTGCCTGCGCCATTTATAAATAAAACTTCACCTCCTGATTTAAGCGTGAGCAAACCAAAAGCTACGGCTATTGCAGATATGATCCAAATTCCTATACATCTTGTTTTCATACTTTTTTTCAAAACAGTTTCCTTTTAGCTAGCTTCGAGGGCTTCATGAGTTTCATCATCATTTGAAGACTTCGCTTTTAGTTTCACAAAGCCAATATCTTCCATAATTCCGTACATGGCGGGCAACACGAACATAATCAACAGTGTTGAAGTCAACATACCAAAGACAATGCTGGTAACCAGTGGCACTAAAACTAAGGCTTGTGTGCTGGTCTCAAACAGTAACGGTGCCATGCCTGCAACGGTGGTTGATGAGGTTAATAAGATGGCGCGAAAGCGGTCATAAACAGCTTCAGTTGCGGCATCATGAAAAGCTAAACCTTCTTCAACATGATGCTTAATAAAAACCACCAGCAATATAGAATCATTCACCACAATACCTGCAAGCGAAACAAAACCAATCATGCTGGGCAGGGTAAAATCTAAACCCATAATTAAATGACCCCAAATAGCACCAATAAGTGCCAAGGGAATATTTAACATGACCATTGCTGGCTCACGATAGTTACGGAAAACTAAACTCAATAATAAGAATACGCCTAATGCACCTAAGCCAAAACCTGTGAGTATTGACACTTTTGTTTCTGTGCCACTTTCAACTTCGCCTTTTAAACTAAACGTTATCTCTGGATAACGCTTTTGCAAAGTTGTTAAAAATTTCTTTTCCGTGTCAGCGATAATCTCTGATGTATTGGCAATTTCAGCATTCACATCACCAAAAATTGTGACCGTACGTTTATGATTGTAGTGAGCGATACGGGCATATTCACGCTTTTCCGTTATATTGGCAACACTGCTGAGCGGAATAGACTCACCTTTGCGAGAGAAGACATTAAAATTGTCAAAATCTTCGACTGCTTTTTGTGGATTATTATCTAACTTAGCAATAATTTCGTAAGCCTCACGACCACGGTAAATATCATTAATTTTGGTACCTTGATAAGCAGCGCGGAGTTGGGATGCGATACTGCGAGAATCTACTCCAGCTGCAAGCGCTCCGTGTTTTAATTTTACCGAGTATTGAGGTTTTCCTGGGCGTAAATCATCCAGCAAGTTGGAGACACCATCGTAACCACGTAGCCAGTTTTGTAGTTCCCATGAGGCTTTTGTAAGCTTATCCAAGTTATCTCCAATCAAGCGAATTTCAATTGCTCTTCCAGCGGGACCCACTTTAGGCTCTCTAAACTGTACCGTAATTACATCGGGTAAATCACCACTATTTTTACGCCATAGTTTGGTGAAATCTGCCATTTTGGTATGACGTATTTCTGTGTTTAATAAATCCAAACTAATAGTAGCCAAGTGAGTTCCATTTTCAGGCACATCACCATGTTCGCCGTAGGTTAATTGCACGTTTTTGATTAAAGGCTCTGGCTCATTTTTATTGAGCGCTTTTGCTGTTTTGTCCAATCCATTTAGAATAATGCGCAAGGTTTTTTCAGTGTCTGCAAGCGGCGTTCCTTGTGGCAATAAAATACGAGCATCAACAGTATTACCTTCCAAGTCGGGGAAGGCTTTAAACTTAACTTTGCCCGTTACAATCAAACCCACAGAAAGCACTAACATGGCTAACGCAATACCAACAGTAATGTAACGAAAACGAATAGCCAATGCTGCAAAATTACTCATCCCTTTGCGTAAATAATTAAAACCTGCTTCAAATTTAACCCGTAAATAGGGAGTCTTCTTCTCATGCGTATGTGCTAAGGAATGCATTAAATGATGCGGTAATACCAAAAATGCTTCGATTAAACTGATGGTTAAGACGGAGAGCAAAACAACAGGTAGTACCCCCAGTATTTGTCCCATATCCCCCTTCATCATTAGCAGACTGCCAAATAAAAAGGCTGAGGTAAGGAAGGAAGCCAGTACCCCAGCAAAAACTCGATGTGTACCATCAATAGTAGCTTGTGTGGGTGATTTACCTTTTTTGTACTCATGCGCAATACTTTCAGAAAGTACAATGGCATCATCCATTAAAATACCGATTGCCATTAGCAAAGCAATCATTGAAATCATATTGATGGTTACTCCAAAGAGCACCATCATCGCTAAACCACCCAGAAAAGAGATAGGTAGACCTAAAACAATCCAAAAAGAATAACGCCAACTAAAGAATAAGAATAAGCTGAGCCCTGCAAGCAAGAGACCCTGCCAACCATTCACCAACAATAGTTTTAGGCGATCATTTACTTGGGTTGCCTTGTCTTGGGTGATTGTTAAGTGAGTGCTTGCGGGCAATATTTTATTTTCTTTTTCAACAAAGCCCTTAATCGCATTAAATACCGCAATTGTGTCATCGGTGGTGTTTTTACTGACTTTTAATATGCCTGCAGGTTTGCCATTTAGCTCAATACGTTCTTCACGTTTTTCAAATTTATCTTCAATACGGGCAATATCACCGAGTTTTATTTCCCCGCCTTTAGATGAATTAATAATCACTAAATCAGCAAGTTCTTCGGCTGTTTTGCGTGGATTATCAAAACGAATTTGATAAGAAGTAGCGCTACCTTCTAACGTGCCTGCAGGTAGCTCTAGAGCTTGTGTTGAAATTAAGTTCGCAATATCTTGAACACTTAATTGATATTTAAGCATTGCATCAGGGTTGATTAACACCTGTAATTGATGTGTTGAAAAGCCATCGATTGTAACAATAGGAACTTTTGGCGTAGCCAGTAATTTATTGCGGTATTCTTCGGTAAGTGCTTTGAGTTCAGCGGTAGTTAAATTCTCTGATGTGATAACCACATTAGCAACGGGGCTTATGCGACCTAGTTCTTTGATAATGGGGTCTTCAACTTCTGTTGGAAAATCTGAAATACCATCGGTTGCCGCTTTAATGTCATCGTAAAAAGCTTTGACATTGCCAGATTCTTGCATTTCTAAGGTGAAAATAGCCATATTGTCACGAGCATCACAATGCTGCTCTTTTAAAAAGCTTATGCCATCCGTGGCATCTTCTAAACGGTTACAAATTGCATCTTCCACATCTGCTGGGTTTGCACCAGGGTAAGCTAAACGTACTTGTACTTTGCTGGGTTTAAGTAGCGGAAAAGATTCTTTATTTAGATGTGTGATTGAAGCAAGCCCAATGGCAATAATTGCCATCATTAGAATATTGGCGGCAGTGGGATGTTTTATAAAGTAATTAATCACGGCTTTCACCTTGATTTTCAATACCAATCTCAATGCCGCTTTTGTCAATAGCCCCTAGCGCATCGATGAGCATGTTCTTTTGGAAATCCGTAGCCTCAATTACTTTAAGTGGCAAGTCTTGCATTACGGGAATTACATCCGTAATAATGATTTTTTTACCGATTAAGCCTGCATCTTTAGATTTATCCAATACCAGCATTTCACCTTCTTGAAATAATACATGCACGGGCATAATATTTAAAACAGGCTTATCATCTTTGGTAGAAACCACATAAATACGCTCCTGATGCACCGCTTTGCGAGGTACTACGAGCGTAGGTTTGGCAGGTGATAATAGCTCGACAGAGGTATACATGCCTTTGAGTAAAGGAGGACGTTTACCGGGAATAATATCTTCATACGGTTTATTGACAGCAATGACTAAACCCAAAGTATCGCGTGTTGGATCGATAGATTCACTTAGACGCACCAGTTGGCCATCCCAAATAGCGGCATCACTAGAATCACCGACCAAACGTACCCGTGCCTCAAGATTCATATTACTTAACGTTGCTTGTACACTTTCTGGATTTTTGAGGCTAATCGTTTCACCCGCTCCAGCCAAGCTGGTAATTAATGGACGAAATTGTTTGGTAGGAAGTTGGGCAGTAATTTCAACCGCTTGAACACCCAGCGCCTCGAATAATAAGCCACCAGCAGGGGTAAACTCGCCCTTATCAACAGAAACTGTACCTATGCGAGCATCAAAAGGTAAGCGTACTTCGGTTCTACCCAGCTTGTCTTTGCTTTGATCTACTTGTGATTTGGATTGCTTTATTTGTGCACGGGTTGCTGCTTTACGGCTTTTATAGCTTGATAGCTTACCTTGAATATCTTGAACTTGTTGGCGTAGCGAGAGCACCATTTGCTCTTCTTTGTCCAAAGTTGAGCGAGCGATGATACGTTTATTCCACAAGGTTTTAATACGGCTGAGTTCTTTCATCTCAACATTAAGGTTTTTCTGTGCGAGATTTAATGCACGCTTGGTGCTTTTCTCTTCAGCCTCTAACTGAGCCAAAGATGATTGGCTACCTGCTAACCCTGCTTTGCTTTGGTTAAGGGTTAGCTTATACGTCGTAGGTTCAATTCTTAAAACCACCGTGCCTTTTTTAAGGCTCGCTCCTTTTTTAAGCTTAGGGTGGATATAGCTAATCTTTCCACTAACCTCTGATTTTGCTTTAAGTACCGTTGCAGGCTCTACATTACCAAACGCCAGTGCTCTTGCGCGAAACGGTATTTTTTGAATATCAATAACTTCCACTGCTTTAAGTGGATATTGTAACTCTTCGTGGGTCACTGGGGGCTTGTTTTTAACTTTATAAATAACCAGTGCGATAGCAGCACCAACGATTAAAAGTAAGAGTAGAAAGCTTAGAATTTTTTTCATAGTACAACCTTTCTTATACCGTAGAGTTTTAAATTAATATTAGTTAATTCTAATATTAAAGCAGTAAGCTGAATTAAACCTGAAAATATTATTTATGGTTTTCTAGCTCGAAGAGTCGTGTAAAAGTGGGGGGGTGTGCTTGAGAACCTTTAATCAGAGGTCCCTTAAGGGTTCTGGTAAACGATAAGCAGCATGACAAGCAATACAATTATTCATTAATGAGTCGAGTCGTTTACGTAGCGCTAAAGGCTCTTCTCCCGCTTTTGCTGCGGCAGAAATATCATCAAATAGTCCACGTGTACCAAACCCTAATTTTTTCATACCCCCTGGAATTTTTTGTAAAAGAGCACCAGGGGTGTTCAGTTCTGCTGCCATACCCGCCTTGTGGGCAAGCTCTTCTACCTTTTTCAAATCATTATTAGTAATTGCGCTACTTACGCCTTGTACACTAATTAAAAATTGGCGCATTTCATCTAAGACTAAATCACGTTCATCTTTATTTAAAACAACATTGATACGATTGTCAGTCGATGGTGCAACACTCCCCTTAGTCATAATAAAACCAAGTGCTCCAATTATGAGCAATAGAACAACAATAATTACATTTTTCATTTCTACAATTCCTTTTTTTAAAAGATTATTCAGTGTTACATATTCTACAGTTTTTTCTAATGATCTTTATCATAGTAGCTACTTAACCACGACTGTATCAATCTCAATACTTACTTTATCTCCCACTTTTATAGATGCTTTTTCGGAAAATAGATCTCCATTTCGTGCTATAGGTTGTCCTGATTTCGATATCCTTGCACCTACTTTAATTTCTGAAAAGCCAGAAAGTTTTAAGTTTGGCATCATTGCCATTTCGTCATTTAATACTATTTCTATCGGCAAATCTTTAACTTGTTTTTTAACCACCGCTAATGGCATGGGTGGGCCACTCATTGCTTTGGCATAAATAAAAACAAGATCTGTTGAGCTAGCTTGTGATTTGAGTTTATCTGATAAACTTATGCTGACGGTAATACCTTGGGTGTTTGACTTTATATCATTATTAGCAACTGCAGGGGCTACGGCTTTGCTATGTTCTTCTTCCACATGTTTTTTAAGGCCTTTAGGACTATCTAAATTGCCACCATAAATATAAGCTGCTATTTTCATTGCGTCTTCTTTAGGTATTGATATAGGAGGCATAATATTAAATTTACGAATTGCACCGCGCATCATGCTCTTGCTTTCATCTTGGTTTTCCACCCAACCAGAAATAGCCTGCACAAATGAATCTTCATCTGGAAAGGTATTAATATAATGCATACGAACAGCGGCAATAGGCGGGGCAATGCGCTTTTTAAGATCCATTCCACTCGAACTACCGTGGCAAACAGCACAGTTTGTTTTGTAGAGTTTCTCACCTGCTTCATACTTATCCTTATCAGCAAAAGATATTTGTGTGAAAAATATGGTCAATGTAACGAGTAATATTCTTAGAATTTTCATATTTATTCCTAAAGGCTGTTCATATTAAAAATACCATTTAGAATGGTTTCTTAAATGAGAAAGTAACTTATTTCCTGCAGCGTTCTTTAGAGCTACCTAAGATTGCACTAACTTCCGCTGCTAATTCAGGAACTTGAGTGATATACGGGCTCCTTGTTCTGTTCTCAATCTGACCTGCAAAAGCACGTAAGTGGTTTCTGGAGCCACACAACAACCTATCATAGGTTGCTATGATATCTTGATGCTCGGCCGATACGTGTAACTTATGTGTATTGATATCTCTGATATCTGTTTCTTCAACATAAGCACCTACCCTAAGTGCTGCCACATCATCACTACCCACGGCATTATTCATTAGATCATCATATAGATCTTGTAGATCTTGATCTTTGTAAGTATCACGTCTTCCTGTTGATGGGTCATCAATACCGTAATTGTTAAGCAAAGTCAGTATCGCTTCTGCATGCTTTGTTTCGGCATTATCTGAAATATTTTTAAATGTATTTAAACGACTTTCTTTCGCTTCATAAATATTTAAATACAAATCACGCGCTAATTCTTCTTCCTCACGCATAAATAACAAGCCTTCTACTTCAGCTGCATTTAATGCACTGATGTTATTTGAGTTAGGGACTATCGTATTATTTGAATCACCTCCACAGGCTGTTAATAAAAGTGTTGCACTGAATAAGGCTGTTAATATATTAGTTTTTTTCATTCTTGTTTCCATAAGTAGTGTATAAGATTATGCTAATATACCGTCTTTACCTTAAATGAAACTGAAAATATATTATTTAATATCTGTAGCATGAAGTATTTTTAAATAAGCAAAAGTTGAAATTGATATCCAAACACTTGAACGTAAAATCATTGCTTTAACAGTACGTGGCTCAAATAACCCGCCTAATAATATATCAACACCAAATATTGCAAATATGATTAAGGTGGCAACTGCGATGGTGATTGATAACCAAATTGCCCACGTTTTTTTCAACCATAGCCCAACACCTGCAACGATATATACAAACCCCATTAAGAAGTTAAACCATAAAACATAAGGTACGTAGTTACCTGCCGCTGCTCGCCCAGCACCATCAATAAATAAAACCTCTCCCCCTGACTTAAGTGTCAACAAGCCAAAAAGAACGGCGATAGCAGAAGCTATCCAAACCCCGACACATCGATTGTTTTTCATAACCTACACCTTAAATAAAATGATAATGCTATCGTATTTTAAATAAGAAAGATGAAATGAAGCTGAAATTTATAATTTTCAGCTTCATTTCATATTGACTAGATATACTTTTAGAAAAATGAACTTATTTATTATTTAGTAGGTGGTGATTATGAAAAGCACAATTGGGAAATGGAATATTGCTATTGGATTATCTGTCTTAGCTGGTTTTATGGTCTACGGTTTTTTCTTAATTTATATGCGAGACTTTTCAGCAGGGAAGGAGGCATGGGTTGCTGCAAGTAATACAGGTGATCATTTTGAGGCAAAGTTGGCACATGTACACGGGAATCTTTTTAGCCTGCTTAATATTTTATACGGCTACTTATTGCTGAAGTTAGCTATTCCGACAAACTATGCAAAGTGGGTTTCAAGGTTGGCACTTGCTGGCTTGTTAATGCCAATAGGGATTTTTGCAGAACTTTATTTAGGTTTACCTTTCTATCTAGTGCTTGTGGGTGCAATCTCTATTGTTTCTGCAACAATACTACTTGCTATTGGCGTGATTAAAATGAAATAGTAGTCGTCATTTAGCAAGAGATGTTTCTCCTGCTATGTATATGGCAGGTATAGATATATGGTTTTTATAATTAATAGCTTAATTATAGTGCTTGTAATACTAATTCATTATGAGTTCTTATATAGAATATCCAATATCATCCCAAAGATGAAAATTAAGCATCGTTTTAGAATTGTGCTAGGTGTTTTTGGTGCGCTTGTTGCTCACAGCATAGAGGTTTGGTTATTCTCAATAGTTTATTATTTATTACCTTGGTTTAAAAAACTAGGAAGTCTAACAGGCGAATTTGATGGATCATTACTGGATAGCGTTTACTTTTCATATACAACCTATACCACCTTAGGTTTTGGCGACATACAGCCGCATGGTGCGATAAGACATTTTGTGGGTCTTGAGTCATTAACTGGTCTACTTTTAATCACGTGGACAGCCTCTTTTTTATATTATGAGATGCAACGTTATTGGAGTAAATGATAAGATGGATTTTCTAACCTTTAAAGAATTTATAAGCATTCCGGTACTTATCGCTTTTTATTATTCTGGTGCAGTCGTTTTCCCTTTTTTTATGTGGTTTTTTTCAGCATGGTTGATAAAAAAATATAAACTGATTGGAGCTGTTCACACCAAGGGAAAAGAAATGGTATGGAGAGCTTTAAGTACAAAACAAAAGTTTATGCTGACTAGTGCATTTCTATTGGTTTTGTTATTTATGGAGCTATTTTGGCGCATGTTGTTTGAATATTTAATCGCCTTTATGCAAATGCGCGATGCACTTCTTCAATAGCACTCGCGCAAAAGCCTCCAACTAAAAATAATAAGAAAAAGTTATAGAGATCAATCTACAATACGAGAGAATTCTTCTCTTGGAATAACATGATTACATTCTCTCAGCCCCACCGTTTAAAAGTAATGCTCGCAGGCCTATTTAGCCTAATGCTAACCATGGGCGTGGCGCGATTTTCATTTACGCCACTATTGCCCGTGATGATGAATGAAACCTTCCTCAATGACTTTTCTGGTGGTTGGTTGGCTTCTATCAACTACATGGGTTATATGACAGGTGTGTTGATTACGGCTTCAATCAGTAGTTTAAAACTTAAGTTCACCTTGTATCGGATCGGCTTAATAGTCGCCATTTTATCCACCATTGGCATGGCACTGGCAGAAAATTATATTCTTTGGTCGGTAATGCGTTATCTTGCAGGCTTAACCAGTGCTGCTGGCTTGTTGATGGGGTCGGGTCTGATTTTAAACTGGATGCTCCGTCATGGACATCGTGCAGAACTAGGCATTCATTTTGGTGGTGCAGGTTTGGGTATTGCCATTAGTGCCGCTGTTGCGATGGGTATAGAGGGGAGCTTTAATTGGGTGGAACAATGGCAAATATTTGCGTTGGTTGGAGTGGCATTGGCGATTCCTGCGTGGATTTGGTTGCCCGCTCCTGATACATCGCACATCACTCAAGCGGGAAAGAAGCTTATTGACAAGCCCCCCACAAAAAGCTGGATGAGTTTATTGTTTGCAGCTTATTTTTGCGCAGGTTTTGGTTATGTGATCAGCGCGACTTTCTTGGTTGCTATCGTTGAAAATCAGCCTAGTTTAAAGGGTAATGGAAGCATGGTTTGGTTGGTGACGGGCTTAGCCGCCGCACCTGCCTGTGTTTTTTGGGATCGTATTGCAAGAAAAATAGGCGAGTTAAAAGCGTTGTTTATTGCCTATGGAATTAACATTGTAGGGATTGTAATTCCTGCGTTTGATCATAGCTTTACCGCCGTATTGCTCAGTGGATTTTTATTTGGCGCAACCTTTATTGGTATTGTGAGTTTAATGCTAACAATGGTCGGTAAGTTCTTCCCTACAAAGCCCGCAAAGCCGATGGGGAAATTAACATTAAGCTATGGTACGGCGCAGATTATAGCGCCTGCCATTTCAGGCATGATGGCAGAAGCCAGCGGCAACTATAATATGCCGTTACTGCTAGCAGGTGGTTTTATGATTCTTGGGATGGTATTAATTTACGTGCTGATGCTTCGTTCAAATAAAGTCGTTAGTACGGCCTAACGCCAACAACATTCCCGCCTGGGAAATAGCTACAAACATAAATCTGAGAGCCATTTGAGCAAGATTTCATTGCACAACCAACGTCCGTAGTTCCTTTCCAAACTATCTGAGTATAATGCCCGCATTGTTTGCCTGCTTGGCATTTATTTTGTTGGTAATTGTAGAAATTTTTCTCATTTGCCCAGGTGCTAATAGCATGGCTGATTGTTGTGGAGGCTGTTGATATGAAAAGGTTTTCACCAAATGGAACATTACCTTGATGGTGGTAAACTTTGCAACTACTAGCGAGTTGGTTTACCCATTGCTGAGAAATACTTTCAAGATCAGACGACCATTGCAACGGAAGTTGTTTGTCTTTTGCCCGTACATTGTTATGTGCTTGCAATGCTTGTGCTCTATTGACAGACGGCTCTGCTATAGCGGGAACTGAAAGTATAAAAATAAAACTCAAAAGTAATGCTGGTGTCACTACTGTCCCACAGTTTGTCATTAGAAAGCGAGCCTCATCTGTGGTTCGCTTTTTTTATGCCTTGGAGGATCTGGTTTTAATATCTGTCGTAGATTCTTTCGCTCAAATAAATTGAGCTGAATAACCCTTAATATTCGTTGTACAGTCCAACCTATTTTTGCGCTTTGGCGAGCATAAGCAAGCAACAAATAAGTGATCATTGCAATCCAAATCTGTGTCATGACAGCATTACGGGATACCCCAACAAAAGCTTTAATCTTGAGGTTTTGTTTGATGGCTTTGAAGAACAATTCTACTTGCCAGCGGTCTTTGTAAATGGCTGCAATTGTTGCAGCACAAAGCTTGAAGTTGTTGGTTAAAAAGAGAT
>JAKIUW010000023.1 GCA_021647365.1 Cocleimonas sp.
AGCTTTAAATTCGGGGGAATGGTTTCTACGTTTTTTACTCATTTTCTGTTTCCTCATATTTCAATTATAAACAGAAAATAGTTCTTAAGTTGTTGCTAAAACTGTCCTAAGGATGGGGTACACCTCTGTATTACCTTTTTAGACTTTTTCCAGTCGATATATTCTGTAGAATCTGCAGTAGTCCAGAATGCTTGCTCTTCTTTTTTTGAAGCAAATGTTGGTATCTTTTTCATGTGTACACCTTCTTCTCTTTTTTGCTAATATCTCTAGCTGAGATTGTTAATGAACCGTGCAAACCATGCACGGATCAAACGACCTGACGATATGTTGCACAGCCACAGAGTCATTCCCCCCTTCACCAACAACCGTCCCAATCAACGCTTGTTCCAATGCCCCAGCAATATCATCTTTATCTCTTGGTGAGAAATTCCACGTTGTCGGCGCAATTATCTGATAGTTCAAAATTCTGCCGTTACGAATCCGAATCCAATGCCCTAAGCTACCGCGTGCGGCTTCGATGATGCCTTGTCCTTCGGCTTCATCGGGTAGTTTTGCGGTGATTTGAAATGGCTCATCGGGTTTGATGTGTTTTACCCAGTTTTCCATTTCGGGGATGATTCTGGCGAGCTCTAATAGCCTAGTGATGACTCTATTGCGTACATTGCTTTGACTGTTTTTAACCAGATCAAGCGCTAGCGGATGCTCTGCGATGGTTTGTCTGGCGAGTGCGCCCACTTCGATGACTTGCTCGTTGTAGCGCGGTGCTTTACACCAGCTATAGCCGTCGGCTTGGTCTGGGTCGGGTAGGGTGTTGCCTTGGTAGGGATGCTTTGCGCCATTTTGGGAGAGCATCCAGCTGCTGGATATATCTTCTTTAATTAGCTCTGTGTCTAGCTTGCTGAGTTCTCCGTTTGACCAAATGCCTTGTGGTAGAAAGGGTTTGTCATCGACCGAGTACACGCCAAAGCTCATGAACTTTGCGTTGATTTTGCCGAGTTTATCCAGTTCTAAATCTTCTGCTACTTTTAAGAATTGGGCAAAGTCGGATTGCGGGTGGCTTTCCATCCATGACTTTAGGTTGTCATCACTTGTTAGTTGGCTGATGTTTTCTAGCGTGTCGGCAAAAACTTCAGTTTCTAAAAATTCACGAAAGCTGGTTAATTTCCCCAGTAGTTGTATTTTGTCAGAGGCACTGGCTGAAGTGGTTGTGCCTCCCGGTTGAATACTTAACGTGTGCGGCCATTTACCTGCGAGTATGCCTGTGATGTGCATAAACTCAGCGCGGGCTTTTAACATAGTTGCCGTGGCGGTGCCTGTTTGGGCGCGAAAGCGGGTGGCGATGTCATTATGCCAAGGCTTGTTTTGATAAGCATCACGCGCAAAGTCGGGCATAAAAAAGAGATAAAAATGGGTTAGATGATCGGAAAGGTTTTCACACGCTAGCACAAGATTAGTCGCTAGTTGTCCGTTTGTGGGCGGTTTAACGCCTTGGGCTTCTGCCAAGGCACTGGCACAGGCAACTGATTGTGAAACTGAGCAGATACCACAAATACGTGGCGTGTAAGTGAGCGCATCCATCGGTGGTTTCCCTTGCAGGATTTGCTCAAAGCCACGGTAAAGCGGTGAATTGACCCACGCCTTGGTGACGATGCCATCGGTGATTTCGACTTCAACTTCAAGATCGCCTTCAACGCGGTTGAAAGGGCCTATGATTTTTCTGCTCATTTGTTATAACCGATGGGTTTGTTTCTAGGTTCGAAAAAATGCATTTTACCACGAAGGACACGAAGAGCACGAAGGGTAAAGACTAGCTGTTTTTCCTTCGTGTACTTCGTGCTCTTCGTGGTGAGTCTTTGTTTAAAGTACAAAGCGCTTGATTCCGTCTTTCAAACGTACTTCATTAAAGTTGATTAATAGCCCTGTTTTGATTTTAGCTAATTTCATGTAAGTAAGCAGTTGTGCTTCATGGATTCTTTTTAGTTTTTCAACACTTTTTAGTTCAATAATTAACTCGTCTTCTATCAATAAATCAATACGGTATCCACAATCTAACTTGATGCCTTTGTATTCAACAGCTAGAGGGTGTTGTATTTTAAAATCTATTTTTTGACTTTGAAGTTCGTGGGCTAGGCATTGTTCGTAGGTTGATTCTAGCAACCCTGGACCAAGATGCTTGTGTACTTCAATTGCACAACCTAAGACTGTGTGAGATAAATTGTCGAATTCCATAGTATTTTTGGTATATTAAAATCCTAATTTTACCACGAAGAGGACGAAGAGCACGAAGGGTAAAGACTAGCTTGTTTTCCTTCGTGAACTTCGTGCTCTTCGTGGTGAATTGTTTTTTCTCATTAATTCTGCTTCCCAGGTGGCGTAATAATCTTACTCGCCGTTGCATTATCCTTTAAGCGTTTTGGTGTGGCCGCTTTTGAAAGGGATGACAATGCCACAAACCAAGCTTTGGGCATATCGGTGGGAAGCCCGATGGGTATACCTGCAATTTTTGGAGTTTCCGTAAAACTTTTCCGAGGCTCTTCAAACTCTGGGGCGGTGCAGTTGATGCAGGGGTAGCCACCATCGAGGCAGGAGCCTTTACCATTCCATGGACGGATATTACAATCGGCGCGGGCTTGTGTGCCAATACAACCCTTATGTTCCATCATGCAACCAATATCGCCAAGTTTTTCTGCGCTAGCTTTGTATTCGTAATATTCGCTACGACCGCAACCATGATGCACTAAGTGATCGGTGTAGTTACGCGGGCGATTGAGTTCATCTAAGTGTTCGGTGCGTAAATCCCCCATGGCTAACTGGCTGAGCACATCTGTCACCCAGTCGGGATGCGTGGGGCAACCTGCGACATTGATGACAGGAAATTTACTGGGTGATTGCCAGTCAGTACCCAGTAAACCACCGACTTCTTTGCCATCGTACTGTAATCCACAAGCATCGCCCGGGTTACTGCCAGCAGCGGTGATACCACCAAAAGCTGCACAAGAGCCAATTGCTAAGGTGTATTGTGCTTTTTCTGCCAGTTCTTCTAACCATGTCATCATTGGCTTGCCTGTGCCAGCAAGTATATGAAATTTACCTGTGCCGTTCGGGCCTTGCATGACGGAGCCTTCAAGGCAAAGTGCATCTAAATGGATTTCCCCTGAAATGATGTCATTTAAAACGTGTATAAACTCATCGGCAGAGGCTTCGCTTAACGAAGGATGCCAGAGCATATTAATCCCCGTGCTTTTAAAGCGAGTCATTAAATCGGGCGATTCAGCATTAAGTAGCGATAGGCTACAGCCTCCGCATCCACCTGATTGCAACCATAGGACATTAAACATGAGCGACTTCTTTAGGTAGGCTTAGCGTAAATAGTGCCCCACCATTTTCGTGGTTCTCTACTTGCAAGCTTCCGTTACATTGTTCGGTGGCAAGTCCGTAACTGATGTATAAACCTAATCCTGTGCCTTTGCCAACAGGTTTTGTAGTGAAAAATGGATCGAAAAGTTTAACAAGATTTTCTTCGGGGATTCCTGCTCCCGTGTCTTGAATGATAATAGTTACCGTATCGGGATCTTCTTTTGTCGCTACCATTAAAGCTGGGTGAGCGCTATCTTCTAAGGCATCTAAAGCATTTTGGAATAAGTTAATTAATATTTGGTGGATATAACCTTCATTTGCGGTAATGAATAGCTCATCTGGCATAGCCGTAATTAACTTAGGTTTTTTGCGCGCGGAATGTGTGACCCAATGAATAGAACTGTTAATGAGTTCGACTAAATCAAAATCTGTTATTTTATTGTTTTTGGGTGTTGCAAATCGACGCAGCTCTTCGACAATAGTTTTAACCCGTTCGGCGCCTTCTAATGAGCCTTCAATCAATGGTTTTATATCATCTAGAATACGGTCAATTTTTAGCTTTTTTCTGAGCTCTTCGCGTTCTTCTATACTGATATTTTCATGCACGGCTTCAAGGTATTTTCGGAAGCGTTTTTCGTAAGATTGTAGGGCATGCATATTGCCGAAAACAAAACTAATGGGGTTGTTTAATTCGTGTGCAACACCTGCAACTAAGCGACCTAAAGATGCCATTTTTTCTGATTGAATCAGTTGTTGTTGTGTCGCTTTTAATGCTTCATGGGTTTCTTGCAATTCTCGATAGGCTTTACGGATTTCATCCAAAGGTCTGCCTGTTAAAACAGAACCTAATAAACGACCTTTGTAATCATAATGTGCTTTACAGGTGACAGCCATTGGGATGGATTCACCTGTTGCGTTGAGCATATCAATTTCACAATCGACAAGGTTTCCTGAGCGAATTTTTTCGGGAAATTCATCTACTTGCGCACTCGCGGCTTTTGGGAAAAGCGTATTGAGTGACTGATTGCAGAGTTGTGTATTATCTTTGCCAGTAAGCTTTTCTAGCGTTGAGTTTACGCGCTGAATATTGCCATCAATATTGGTGACTACCAGCACATCATGCATGGATGACAGTACACTTTCGATAAACTGCTGGGCTTGCTCTAGCTCGGCATTTTTTTCTTCTAAGGCAACTTGTGAGTTAACTAAATCAGCGTAGATAACATCCATACGCTGGATAACTTCAACCCATGCATCATCAGCCGTGGCAGGGTTTAGATGCTGCGCATCTGGTACTTGCTCGGTGAGTGAATGCTGTGGTTGGTTTTGAGGTGTCATATTAGTAAAGAATTAAAAATGCTTTATCGTTGTCAGCATCTAACTTTTCAATGTCCTGAACATGACTCCGTAAGATTTCTTCGATTTGTTTGATGCTACAGTTGCCACGACGAATCCAAACTACTTTAGGAGGGTAACCTTTAAGCAGGCTTTTTTCATGGAAGTCAGAATCTTTGCTGACAATAGTAAATTTATTTATTTTGGCGTACTTCCAAATATCATCGTCTTGTTCTGAGCCTAAACCAACACGATCAACATGGGCTGAGTCAGGAAATGTTTCAGCAAGTCTTTGGACTAATTTTGGTGTCAGGTTTTCATCAAATAATAACTTCATGCACAATTAGCCATTTGCAGGCGTTCACGGTCGGCAGCATAGGCTAGACAGGCTTGTATATCATCTTTTGTGAGATAATCAAATTCTTCAAGAATTTCTTCGTTGCTCATACCTGATGCCAAGTATTCTAAAATATCATATACCGTAATACGCAAGCCTCTGATGCAGGGTTTGCCGCTACGTTTGCCTGGATCAATGGTAATTATGTCTTGGTAGTTCATAGCTAGAACCTAAATTATGTTCGATGAATTAGTTTCTAATTATAACAGAAACTGATAACTGACTGCGCAAAGGTCAAATCCGCACAAAAGTGCCAATAAGTAGGGGGGTGTGCTTTGGTTAAGAAGCTTTACTCTTCTTAGCTTTGCTTGTTGGCAACTGTACCACATCTTGTTCTACTTGCTCTAAGCCATAACGCTCTAATTTACTACGCAGTCCTACTCTTGATAAGCCTAATTCCTCGGCGGCGCGTGTTTTGTTCCAACTATGGCGGATCAAGGTTTCTTTTAGGATGCGAGCTTCTAACTGCTCGATACGTGTTTTGAGCGTGCCGTTTGTTTCGCCGGTCACTAACCTCATGTCTTGGCGTTGTTCATCAGGGGTTGCGCGTAAAATGTGGGGCGAAATTAAATTGGCTTCGAGTTTATCATTTTGCGCAAGCACCAACATGCGTTTGATTTCATTTTGTAATTCGCGCACATTTCCTGGCCATTGATACTTTTGAAAGCACTCTAAAACTTCAGTGGTAATACTGCCAACTCGCTTGCCGAGTTCATTCATAATTTCATTAAGCAAGTAAGTGGTGAGAGGAGGAATGTCTTCTAATCGGTCGCGTAACGGGGGAAGCTTGATGGTGAAGGTGGCAAGACGATAGTAAAGGTCTTGTCTAAAGCGTCCTTCACGGACTTCTTTTTCTAAGTCTTTATTGGTTGCGGCGAGAATGCGAACATCTACGGGGCGACGTTTATTACTGCCGAGTGGGCGTACCTCTTTTTCTTGTAATACGCGGAGCAATTTAAGTTGAAAGGCGGGTGAAATATCACCGATTTCATCTAAGAAAATAGTGCCTTCGTTAGCACTTTCAAACAGTCCGATACGATCATCTACTGCGCCAGTAAAAGCGCCTTTTTTATGACCAAATAACTCACTTTCTAGGAGTTCATCAGGGAGCGCACCACAGTTTTCAGCTACAAACGGGCCATCTTGGCGTAAGCTATTGTAGTGAAGCGCGCGTGCGCAAAGCTCTTTTCCTGTACCTGATTCGCCAGTAACTAAAACGCTAACATCAAAGGGTGATACCTGTTTAACCGTGTCGCAGGTAGCATTCATAATGCTGTCTGGGCTACGCACGATGCCTTCCCAGCTATAATGGGTTTGGAGCAGTTTACGTTGTGTATCAATCGCTTCTTTGAGTGTTTTGGGCTGTAGGTTTAGCTCAATCGAAAGGCGGTCATTGATGCGGTGTAAATCAAATAATTCGACTGCATTTTTAAGCTTTAAAATCACATCATCAGGGTGCCAAGGCTTGCTGATAAATTGGTAAATGCCACCCTCATTGATGGCAGAGATAATATCTTCCGAGTCGGTATACCCTGAGATAATCATGCGGATGATTTCAGGCCATGACTCACGAATCTGTGAGCATAGTTCTACACCCGTAACATCAGGCATACGCTGGTCACACACTACCACTTGTATCCATTCTCGTTCGAGAACGACTAGCGCTTCTTTGGCACTGTTTGCCGTATGCACATCAAAATGTTCATCCAAAATCCGTTCCAGTGTTTCGATAGAGCGAGGCTCATCGTCAATGATGAGTATGCTTGGAAGTGGCTTTTTGGGGGAGTCGCTCATCATATTTCTCGAAGTTATGGTTGTTTTACTTGAATGTGAATATTAATTATTTTAGTAAGGGTAAGGTGGAATATTGCGCTTATCAAAACTTGTTCGGTACTGCTTAAAATGTTCTTTTAGCATTTTTTCATACTCTTCCATATAAAACTCAATCGCTTTATCAGTGCTTTCATCATAAGTTTCACGCGTTTCAGACATGGCAGAGGTCAAAAATGCACTAAAACGCGCAGATGCATAAAGCAAAGATGCGTGTACTAAACGGTGGTCGGTCTCATCGGAGCAAAAGTTATTGGCTTGATTAATAAAGTCATCCGCCATCTTGATGAATTTCTTGTCGGTTTCTAGTTGTTTCGTTTTATCTTCTGTACTCATTAGCTTCTCGTATTGATCTGTTTATTAATATTCAAAAATGTTTTTAGTTTTATGCTGATTGTTGAATTGGTGCTGTGCTGCCTTGTGATTTAATCGTTGGGTGACCGATTAAACGCATTTGACGGGTTGCTTTAATCCATTGATACCAATTATCCATGCCTTCACCTGAGGTCGCTGAAACTTGTAAAATTTGGATGCTAGGGTTTACACGGCGTGCATATTCGATACATTTATCGACATCAAAATCTAGGTAAGGTAACAGGTCGATTTTGTTGAGTATCATAATATCTGCGGCGTGGAACATGTCTGGGTATTTTAATGGCTTATCTTCGCCTTCGGTAACGGACAAGATGGCGACCTTATGTGCTTCGCCTAAATCAAATGCAGCGGGGCAAACGAGGTTGCCGACATTTTCGATAAATAATACACCACCGTCTTCGGGTGTCATTTTTTTCATCGCGTGACCAATCATGTGCGCATCAAGGTGACAGCCTTTGCCAGTATTTATTTGTAGGGCTGGTACGCCTGTGGCACGGATGCGTTCGGCATCGTTTGCGGTTTGTTGATCACCTTCGATAACGGAGAGCGATAACTCATCTTTTAAGTCAGTGATGGTTTTTGTGAGTAGGGTGGTTTTACCTGAACCTGGGCTAGAGACGAGATTGAGACTTAGAATACCTTTATCGGTAAAGAAGCCACGATTTTCGTTGGCGTATTCATCGTTCTTGCCGAGAATATTTTGCTCAATTTCGACCATGCGTGATTGACTTAGGCCTGGGACATGCGAATGTGCTGGGCCGTGGCCATAGTGCGTGTCTTGTGTGTTCTGGTCGGTGTGGATATGTTTATTATCTTGCTCAGGACGGTGACTATGGTTTTCATGGCTTTCATCATGCGCATGGCTGTGCGTAGTGCCATCAGCATGCGTATGTTCATGTGTGTGGCTGTGTTCATGCCCGTGAGAATGGCTATGACCATCCACCATTACTTCGTCTGTTCCGCATCCGCATACTGTACACATAATAATTTCCTCTTAATTCTCTTAAATTTTGTTTTTTACCACGAAGGACACGAAGAGCACGAAGGGTAAACAATAAGTTTTGTTTTTCTTCACGTCTCTCGTGCTCATCGTGGTGAGCTCATAGTTTTAAACTAATCCACTTCCAGTTCTTTAATTTTCATTTCATCGCCACTACTGACTTGCAGTTGATAGCTGCCGCATTTTGGGCAAGCGTCGTAGCGCTCCTTAACAATGATTGATTCAGCGCATTGCATACACCATGCTTGCGCTTCTAGTTCATTAATTTGTAACACCGCACCTTCAGCAATTGAACCACGCATGACAACCTCAAAGGCAAATTCCAATGCGGGGATTTCAACCCCTGCCAGTGTGCCGACATCTAAAATAACACGTTTCACTTTGGTGAACTTTTGTACTTTGGCTTCACTTTCAATAATCTGTAAAACACCTTCACAGAGTGACATTTCATGCATGTGTTTGTCTCGTAATACTTTTTACCACGAAGGACACGAAGGACACGAAGGGTAAAGAATTATTTGTCTTTCCTTCGCGAACTTTGTTTTCTTCGTGGTGATTAAAGTCTTTCATTTTGTTGCAACTTTTAGCGTGTAACCCACACAAGGGTCAATCGCATGAATTAGTAATTCTGCTTGTTGTCGCAGATCTGTTTCATTATCAGCTTGTAAATTACACAGGCTATTTTGCGTAACCCCTTGTGGGTGGAAATTCCACTCAGTTGGGGCAAGTATTAGCAGTTTTTTGACGGTGCTGTTTTCAACATTAATGTAGTGACTCAAGCGTCCGCGTGCCGCATGGCTATGGGCTAAACCAATAGCGCTGCTTTTCGGGGCCGCTAAGGTTTTATCGTGAATGAAAAACTCATCAAGTGCCGTCATTAAATCAGCGACCTCGACTAAACGTGCCACCATTCTACTAAAAATTCCGTTGCTTTTTACGGATTTATTGCTTGCTTCGTCTTGTTGCTTGCGACTAAACCAGCTGAGTTCATGGCATTGTTTTTTCCAGTCGGGCTGGCTGGTGAATTGGTGTTGTTCTGCTAGTAAAACCTTTAGTAGAGCATTGTCATCAATTGTGGGTAGATGGGTAATATTTGATTCACCTGCGTTTTTCCATGTTTGTTGATTTAACCAATGAATAAATGCAGCAGCCTGTGTTTTTTGCTGGCTTGCCCATTCATCAAGGTCAGATACTAACCATGTTGCAGGACTGTTGTCAGAGCTGCTACCAAAAATGCCTTTGCTGAGTGTTTTACTAAATGTCTTCCACTGTAAACTTTGCTCTTTGGTAATGCTGTGCGCTTTGCTTGTTGGAGCTTGATAGCCTAGCACTTGGCTCGGCTCAAGCAGTTTCATAATTTGAGTAATGCCCAGTGCAATATGAGATAATAGAGGACTTTCAGGCGCATTGCCTATAAATGTTGGCCAATCCATCGTGATTCTCAAGGCTTGTTCGCGCAAGCTTTCTAAGGCGATTAGTGCTTCTCTTGTTGATTCGCTCTGCGGCGTGGCAGGTGTTTGTTTAGCGCTTTCAATCGCTCTTACTGCGGTGATTGCTTGTGCTTTTGAACAAATATTAAAAAGCAGAGGAATCATCGTTAATGTTTCGTTGATGGTTTTTCCTGTGAAAACATGACTGGCTTGTAACGGTCGAGACGAACTTATCTGGCAACGTGTTTTGTGGTTGTCAGATGCGTTAAGAGTGATGTTTAATTCGCCAGCAATACTCATGAGGCTTTTTGCTCTTTTTGTTTTCCCTTTTGTTTACTAATGACGGTGGCTTCTTCTCTAAAAGCAGAGCCTCGCAGAAAGTCTCTTCTTGATGATGGCTCTTTTAGGCGTTCTGATAAGCGCTTGCGAGGTTTTTTATCTACTTTTTTAAGTGCACTATTTTTACTGATTTCAGATCCGTCAGCATTCATGGTAAATTCTGGTTTTGGTTCTTTACCTGGCCAGATTTGCTCTATTTCATGGCTGGGGTTTTGTGACTCTACATCAATGTTTTCTTTATTCATTAATGCCAACAAAGCCTCTTTGGCAGTTAGCTCAGCAGTCTCTTGGTCTGTAAAGTCAAACATAGGCGAAAACAGCGAACAACTTTCAAAAAACCCGATGCTTTCTTCGTAGCCTGTTACGAACTGGTATGAACCAGAGGGTAATACATGATTTTTTGTCGCACCTACTTTATAACTCTCTTTATTAGAGGGTGTGCTGTGGTTGGTATTCACTTGTTTATCAACTACGTTATCAGCAACGGCATCATTAGGCAGCAGCATGATATTCATAAACCAAGGCGTGATTAAAATACCCAACTGATACTCTTTCCACGGATAGAACTCAGTGGCCTTAACGGACAACTTTTCATTAACGACAGGAACGTCTTGCATCCGCTCAGTGTGTATCTGGCGAAAGGTAGTTTCTAGTTGGGTGGGAGAGGTGCTCATTTTAGAGGTGCTCTTAGTCCATCAAAACCATAAATTGATCTTTAATGCCGTCACATTCAGGGCATTGCCAATGCTCGGGCAGTTTTGAAAAAGGTGTGCCTGCTTCAATTTGCCAATAGTCGCAACCTTCAGCTGGGTCGTAAACTTTCCAACAGATTTTGCATTCCATGCGGTCGGTGTCTTTTAGTCGTGATGTGTCACCGCCGTAAGACCCTTCAAAGGAGCCACTACCAAATTCATTTTTAATATGTGTTTCTTTCATGCTAGTGCTCCTTGGAGCCAGTGTTAGTCGTGGTTAGCCTACGTGTACATCATAAACGCCTAAAATATCTTGGAGGCGTTCTGCGCTGTCTTCAATATCTTCAGGCGCGGCCGCTGCAACTTCAGGAATATCGATCACTTCGATAGTATTGAGAATGATTTTGTCATCCGAGTTGTAGTATTTAATCCACCAAATATTATTTTTCTGGGTGCTACCAATACGGCAATTACCATAACCACGCGATAAAATAGTGATTGGGCCAACGCCTAAACGTGAACCTAGTAACGCCATGTCTTCTTCTGATAAGGGGAGTAGAGTCAAGTTGATTACATGATTTCCATCACCTGATTTCCATGTGGCAATTTTTTCAGCAAGTTCAATGAGTATGGGTGGAGCGTTGAAAGCATTTTCAGGAATGTTATCAAGACTGGTATCAATAGGTGTTGTGTTCTTAAAGGTCTTTTTACGTACGATTGATGGGATGTCTGCAACTTCAATGGCATCACTGATTTGTATGCCTGCCTCATTAATCATGCGTATTCGCCAAATGCCCGTTAGTACGGATTCTTGTATTTGCACAGAGGTGTCACTTTCGTAGATAACACTGACTTCGCCTTCGTTAAATATTTGATTAACAAGGTCAACATTCGCTGCATCCATATCGGTAATATCAAAGGCAACAGCAGGTTCACCTACTTTATAACTTGCGACAGCATCATATAACTTTGCTAGCATTTCTTTGGCGACAGTAAGGTTTACAACATCTTCAGGCTCAGGAATGATCGGGCGGTCAAAGGTGTGCATCGCACCAGGAGACTCGGTGAAGTTGAAATTATCATCGCCCGGCATAGTGCCTTGAGAGCCTTCACCAATGACGGGTATGTCGATAGGTCTGCCGTAGTCTTTAATGTCTGCCATGTCTGTCTTCCTTTTTTCTTTAATTAGGTTTATTCATTTGATAAGAATGAATGTCACAATTTGTTTATTAATTGTTTGGTTTTTACTTAGCTTACTTAGCTTAGTTACTTACGACCGGCACACCGATAGATAGAGGGCGTTTTGGCTCTGACTCAAAAATCTTTTGAATCATGGGTAAGTAATCGTTCCAATCTTGAATGCCTGTAATGGCATCAAGGTATTGATCGCCACGCATAAATACCAGCGCAGGCCATGAACGAAAACCATATAAGCTTTGCAATTTCTTCTCATCGCTACGCGCAATGACTGCAGGTACAAGAGTAGAAAATACGGTTATCAGTTCAGGCAACACAACTGCCACATCATTACTTTCAGGGAAGCGTACAATGTCTTGTGTGAAAAATAAGACAGAATGATCGTGCTGCGCTAAAAATTCATCAATGTTACTCAGGTCGAGTAAAGGATAGTTAAGCTCTTCACTGAGTCTGTCAATGAGTGGTGTTGGGGTCGGTTCTGGTGGCATTATCTTTTCCTGTATGTTTTTCTATTGGTTTATATTTTTAAATGCTAAGAAATACTATTCTAGCTTTTCGATGGGCTTGTGTTTACGGGTACTAAATCTTTTAAGTGATCGGGTAGTTCGGGTTCTCGATTAATTAAATCGGCAAAGAGGTGATCAACTTGATCGCCACCTTGCATAACATCGGATACCGCGTTATGCGCCAGTATGGTTTGTTCTGCATCTTCTGCTGTCATGGTTTCACGCGCAGCACCTAAAAAATTGAGTATCCATGTGCCTTTAGGTTGGTCGCCTACAAGCATCATATCCACCACTTCTTGGCTGTTGTTTACTTCGCAGAGTGCATAACTGCCTTGCATTTCTACGACTTGCATTGGGGTGCCTAAACACATAACTGATACTCTCTTTTATTTGTCGTATTGACCACGGTAATCAACATCTACACCCATTGAGTCTTCTAAAATAGACGCTTTTGGGTCAAACACCATATCTTTTGAG
Organism: Cocleimonas sp.; assembly: GCA_021647365.1. Taxonomy (GTDB): domain Bacteria; phylum Pseudomonadota; class Gammaproteobacteria; order Thiotrichales; family Thiotrichaceae; genus Cocleimonas. The sequence continues at coordinate 12,936 of JAKIUW010000023.1, forward strand.
CCGAGCACTCGATCATCACCTGTACGACACGCCAACTCCGCTGAAGGTCTTCCAGCTTCGTAATCTTTAAGTGCCATTGCCGAAGGTGAAAGCACCTCTGTATCAGGTAGAGGTTCTGTGCGCTCTGTATAAGTAATACCTAAGTCGGTTAAATAACGCAGTGCTTTTTCAAGAGAAGGCTGTATTTGTTTTTTGACTTCAGGGCGTAAACTACCGCCGAAGTCTTCTATTTCTACGGGTTGTACGCCGATGAGAATCATTTTTTCTGGTAGGTCACCAATTAAATCGGAAGTCATTAATACTTCTTGGAAGCCCGTTTGATGCAAGCTCATTTTTTTCGCGCCCATGAACATGGGTACATCACCATCTTCTGTGATTTTCATTTGGCCGCAGGGCAGACCATAGTCAATCGCATCGAAGATAACCAATATGTCGCAAAGTTGTACGTGAGGAACAAGGTAAATACCTTGTGTACCACCATCCATAAGTGTGACGTTTTCGGGGAAGATATATTGGCGGTTCAGTTCTTCAATACAGCGAACACCAAAGCCTTCATCTGCCCAAAGGGTATTACCAATACCTAAGATTAATATTTGCTGATCTTTCATAAAATAGAGGGGTTTAATTAAATATCGGAAGATAATATTACAATAACGGTCACAAGTGAAACAATACTTTCCAGTATTTTTCACGGTGAACTACAAAACAGGCAAAATAGGAGGGGGTGTACTTAAGTACTTGATATAACGAGTCTAAATTCGAATATTCTAATGTACTAATATGTGATAATCAGGTGGGGAATGTAAGGTTATTGATATTTTCAGGCGGAAGGTAACTTTCCATTGATCACTATCAAGTGTATACCGTTTGTCCGTATTTAGAGTGAGAAATAAAGCCGTGCTCTTGTTAAGCTATTGATATTAAAAGGTAATAATATTTGGCACGTGAATTGCATATTGAGAGACAGAGACCAATAGCTATTGCTTTGGTTTAGAAAAATAATTTTAAGGAAGTATAACTAGGAGGAGTCATTAAATGACCGAAACATTTTATGAGGTAATGCGTCGTCAGGGTATATCCCGTCGAAGCTTCTTGAAATACTGTAGTTTGACTGCAGCAGCTTTAGGTTTAGCACCTGAATTCGCGGGCAAGATTGCCCACTCTATGGAAACTAAGCCTAGAATCCCAGTGCTATGGTTGCACGGATTAGAGTGTACTTGTTGTTCAGAGTCGTTTATTCGATCAGCGCATCCATTAGCGAAAGACGTTATTTTGTCGATGATATCACTGGATTACGATGACACCATCATGGCAGCAGCAGGTACGCAAGCCGAAGCTATTATTGAAGAAACTATCAAAAAGTATGATGGTGAGTTCGTATTGGCGATTGAAGGAAACGCACCACTTAATCAAGAAGGGATGTCCTGTATTATTGCAGGCAAGCCTTTCTTAGAGCAATTAAATCACGTTGCTAAGCACTGTAAGTTCATTATTTCTTGGGGATCTTGTGCGTCTTACGGCTGTGTTCAAGCCGCTGCGCCGAACCCTACACAAGCGGTGCCTACACATAAAGCTATTAAAACCAGCAAACCTATTATCAAGGTACCTGGTTGTCCTCCTATTGCTGAGGTTATGACAGCTGTTATTACTTACATCCTTACGTTCGAGAAAATGCCAGAGCTTGACCGTCAAGGTCGTCCTAAAATGTTTTACAGTCAGCGTATTCATGATAAGTGCTACCGTCGCCCTCACTTTGATGCAGGTCAGTTTGTTGAGAAGTTTGACGATGAAGGCGCTCGCAAGGGTTACTGCCTGTATAAAGTGGGTTGTAAAGGGCCGACAACGTATAACGCTTGTTCAACGATTCGTTGGAACGAAGGTACCTCCTTCCCGATTCAAGCAGGACATGGTTGCATTGGTTGTTCTGAAGATGGCTTCTGGGATAAAGGATCATGGTATGCACGCCTAAGCGATATTACTCAGTTTGGTATTGAAGCAAATGCCGATAAAGTTGGATTGGGCGCAGCAGCAGTAGTGGGTACGGGTATCGTAGCTCATGCAGCATTGAGTGCGGTTAAAGCAGCTCAAAATAAAAATGACACTTTGCAAGTCGAAGGATCAGTTAAAGAACAGGAGAATGTATAAATGAGCGTTATTGAAACCCCTAACGGTTATAAGTTAGACAATTCGGGTAAGCGTGTTGTTTTTGATCCCATTACGCGTATCGAAGGGCATATGCGTATCGAAGTGAACCTTGATGAAAATAATGTGATACGTAATGCTGTTTCTACAGGAACAATGTGGCGCGGACTTGAAGTTATATTAAGAGGTCGTGACCCGCGTGATGCATGGGCATTTGTTGAGCGTATTTGTGGTGTATGTACAGGTTGTCATGCATTAGCATCAGTTCGTTCGGTTGAAGATGCTTTAGGTATTAAGATTCCACCTAATGCGCATTTGATTCGTGAGATCATGGCTAAAACGCTACAGGTTCACGATCATGTGGTGCATTTCTATCATCTACATGCTTTAGACTGGGTTAATCCTGTTAATGCATTAAAAGCTGATCCCAAAGCGACATCAGAGTTACAGCAGTCTGTTTCTCCACATCATCCTATGTCGAGTCCTGGTTACTTCCGTGATGTACAAACCCGTATTAAGAAGTTTGTTGAGTCAGGACAACTAGGTCCGTTTAAAAACGGTTACTGGGATAACCCTGCTTACAAGCTTCCTCCTGAAGCAGACTTGATGGCAGTAACGCATTACCTTGAAGCACTTGATTTACAGAAAGAGTTTGTAAAAGTGCATACCGTATTTGGTGGTAAGAATCCACATCCTAACTACCTTGTGGGTGGTGTTCCGTGTGCGATTAATATGGATTCAGAGATGTCAGCCGGTGCGCCATTGAATATGGAGCGTTTGAACTTCGTCTTTGCTCGTATCCAAGAAATGGTTGATTTCAATAAGAATGTTTATATTCCTGATGTTATCGCTATTGCAAGCTTCTACAAAGGTCAACTTTGGGGTGGTGGTATTGGTGCGCTAAGTGTTATGGACTATGGTGCATATCCTAAGGTTAACTACGATAAATCTACAGATCAGTTACCCGGTGGTGCGATTCTTAATGGTAATTGGGATGAAGTATTCCCTGTTGATCCAAGAGACCCAGAACAAGTACAAGAGTTTGTTTCACATTCTTGGTATACCTACCCAGATGAGACTAAAGGTCTACATCCTTGGGATGGCGAGACAGATCCAAACTACGATCCGACAGGTCCTAACTTTAAAGGTGAGACGAACAACGTTGAAAACTTCGATGAGTCTGCAAAGTACTCATGGGTTAAGTCACCACGCTGGAAAGGTAATGCGGTTGAAGTTGGACCGTTGTCTCGCTATGTATTGGCTTATGCTCAAGGTGTTGAATATGTTCAAGAGCAGGTTAATCGCAGCTTAGCAACATTCAACCAAATGGCGGGTACGGATCTTGATGCTAAAACGGCATTGAACTCAACCATTGGTCGTACACTAGCACGAGCATTAGAGTCTGATTACTGTTCGGATATGATGGTTGATGATTGGAACGAGTTGATTAGCAACATCAAAAATGGTGATAGTTCTACAGCTAACATGGAAAAGTGGGATCCTTCAACTTGGCCAGATGAGGCTAAAGGTGTGGGTACTGCAGCAGCTCCACGTGGCGCATTAGGTCACTGGATTGTTATCAAAGATGGCAAAATCAAAAACTACCAATGTGTTGTACCTTCGACTTGGAACGGTTCACCTCGTGACTATGCAGGTAACATTGGAGCCTTTGAAGCATCATTGATGAATACACCTGTCGAGCGTGCTGATGAGCCTGTTGAAATATTACGTACGATTCATAGTTTTGACCCTTGTATGGCTTGTTCTACTCATGTAATGAGCCCCGATGGTGAAGAACTTGCTGATGTTAAAGTACGCTAATTAAAGGAGATATGACAATGTTTACAACAAAGTTAAAAATACGTTTATCACTTGCCGTACCTGCTTTACTAGCAGTTTCACAAGTAAGTGCTCACCCTAGTGGTCATGCAGAAGTCACGATGTCGCAGTTGATTGAACACATGCTTGCTAGCCCATTTCACACAGGAATCATTGCAGCATCTGTTATCGCTGTGGCGGTTGTGATTCGTACTGTGTCGAAGCAAAAGGCAGCAAAGGCCGACAAATCAGAATAGGAGTTTATTATGTCTACTACAGTTGAAAAACGGAACGACATGGAAATGGCTCCTGCAATATATGTGTATGAGGCACCGGTGCGTATTTGGCACTGGATTAATGCTTTAGCAATCACCGTACTTGCGGTAACAGGCTACTTTATAGCTAGCCCGTTACCAACAATGTCGGGGGAGGCAAGCGATCATTTCCTTATGGGATATATTCGCTTTGCACACTTTGCAGCTGGTTATGTGATGGCGATTGGCTTTCTAGGGAGAATGTATTGGGCGCTAGTTGGCAATAGTCATGCAAGGCAACTTTTCTTCCCGCCACTGTTTAGTGGGGAGTTTTGGAAAGGTGTTTGGCATGAGATTAAGTGGTATTTGTTTATGACAAAAGAACCACATAAATATATCGGCCATAACCCCTTAGCGATGCTAGTAATGCACATGGTGTTTCTGTGGGCTTCGTTATTTATGATTGTCACAGGTTTTGCGTTATACGGTGAAGGATCAGGCATGGGTAGCTGGCAGTTTGATATGTTCAGCAGCTGGGTAATCCCATTGTTCGGTCAGAGTATGGATGTTCATACATGGCACCACATGACGATGTACGCCATCCTTCTTTTCGTAATGATCCATATCTATTTGGCAGTACGTGAAGACATTATGTCGCGTCAATCTATGGTGAGTACGATGATTAGTGGTTGGAGAATGTTTAAAGACAGTCGCCCACCTAAAGATGGCAAGTAAGTGTTATGAAATAAGTTACAACTAATAACACACCAACTTCGACCCTATGATGCTTAACTTCTCCTGACCTCCTAAATGGTAAGCAGCATCATAGGGTCGATTTTTTTGTCTAATTGAATAATAATATTCAAAAGAGGTAAATATGAAAATAAGTTACACAAAAGGTTTATTACTAACAGTGCTTTTATCCAGCTCAAGCTTTGCAATAGCTGGCTCAAACAACGGTTATACAACAGCGGCTAATGTTTATTCTGGTTCATCGTCACGTGGTTGGTACGGCGGTGGTGTTGCCCATGTTTTAGCGGAGTGGAAAAAAGAAAGAAGTGCAGCCGCTGCAAAAGTTGAACCACCTGCTCCTGTAGCACCTGTTTCGGAAGAACCTGCTGTAAATACTGATGCTACATCGAGTTAACCTTTTTCTTTCTTGATTTTGTAGAATGTAACTGTTTTTCAGTTACATAAAAAAAGGCTCAGCTTCTGCGGGGTCTTTTTTGATTTTGGTGTAGTTAGAGAGTGTGCCAATTTTGTGCCTCAATATCTGTAAGTTATTGATATTTGCTAGCAGTTACTGGCCATTAATGATGTGGAAACACCATAAGTGAGTGTTTTTCAAAGGCTTAGCTCACGCTAAGCCTTTTTCATTTTAGGCCTTGTGCCAAATTTTTTTAGAGTTGGCATGAGTTGTTTGCATATTCAGCTAAATGTGGAGTGCCTTCATAAAAACGGAGGGTTCTAAGCTGCTTTAAGGTATTACTTTATTATTTGACGATGAACCAGAAAGTGATATTTTCAAGGCATTTACTTCTAATTGTAGTTTTTCTATTTGCTTAGCTTGTTTACGAATAATGGACTCTTTTTCATATTCATAGCTACTTTGTTTTTTGATAATATTCATAAGTAATGGTTTAGACTGATTGTAAATATTGAGGGAATAAGTCAGCAAGCTGAATACTTGATTTTCTTGAAACCTTAACCTCATTAATGACCTTATCAACCAGAGTGGTAGGTTCACGGGTTTTCAATACTGTACTGAGGTCATGTATTTGCTGCTTGATTCTTTCGCCTGACTTGAGAGCGATTAAATTCGTTGCCACCTCCATCTGTATATCAGGATCTGATGATTTTAAATCTTCAATAAATATCTCTCCATCGTCAATAAGCTGGTTTACTCTTTCTGAATTAAAATGAACCAGAAGATCATCATCGTATTTATTGTGTATAGAAATGTAAGGATTGCTACAATCGAGCCAAGCATTTATATAAATATTCATGGTTAAATATTTCATAATTCGTACCTAATAATTATTCTGTTGAATTAAAAAGTATCTGGCTAGTACGACTAGGAGGAGCGTATTGGCTTGATAAAAAAACGAGACTTACGAAGCCATAAGTCCAATGTCTCCGCTAGGAACTTTGTTAGCCGAATCTGTTTTCTCTTCAGCTAGGGTTAAAATGAGCTTTCCACGACGCGTAACAGAAAGTAAATACTGTTTATGGTTATGCATGAGGACTGCCTTTTTATTGCCCTGCATCATGTTGCCAACGTCAATGTGACTTAGTTCTGAAAGTTTCATTTTTATCACTTCTAGTTTAAGTTTTCTATATAATAATGATTATCATTTACAATACAGCCCTTTTTTTATGAAAGGTATCTTTCTGATCATGATGGTTTGCGATAAACTCTATCATTCATATTATCGTTAGCGATGTTGTTGATACTGTTAAAGGAGAGATGTTATGGATCAAAGTGATATTAAAGAGGCGGGTTTAAAAGTTACCAAGCCAAGAATAGAAATTCTAAAATTGCTAGAAACATCAGAAAAACAGCATTTTGGTGCAGAAGAGATTTACCATGAGTTACTTTCAAAAGATATTAAAGTGGGGATTGCCACGGTATACCGTGTGTTAACTCAGTTTACTGCTGCGGGCTTAATTATTAAGCACAACTTTGAAGGTGATCAATGTGTGTTTGAACTTGACCGTGGTGAGCACCATGACCATATGGTTGATATGAAGTCAGGAAAGATCATTGAATTTTATGATGAAATCATTGAGCAAAGACAAAAAGAGATTGCGAAAGAGCATGGCTTTGAACTGATGGAGCACTCTTTGACGCTCTATGGTGAGTTTAAAGATAAAGGTTAGTAGTCCCTCTCCCTTGCTAGTTACGATTTGTATTTAAAAGGCTTACATTCTAAACAGTAATACAAATGATAATTGTTATTGACAAGTAGCTTATCAATAACTAATATCACCTTCGAATTAAGAATAGTTATCATTATCTATTCTTCACCCCATATTAATTCGGAGAAAAAAATGTCCCCAGTAATCAAAACAACTGTCCTTTCTTTAGCTCTTGCCGTGAGTACAGGCATGGTAACGATGTCTGTTCAAGCAGATGCAAATACTTATGGTAACTCGCCTGTTACCGTAAAAGGTTATGCGGGGGATGCAAAAACCTCTACATCTTACAAAGGACAGATTGCACGCCACCTTTTACTTAATTCACTTAAAAAATTGGCAGGCAAAGGCAACGGAAAGCCTAACCCAGAATTAAAAGCAAAGATGATGTCTTATTTTGAAGGCAAAGATGCGAGTCGCATCATCATTGATCCTCAAACAAAGGGTGACTTTAAGATAAAGCAAACAATGATTAGTGATCTTGCTAGCAAAAATTTAAAAGGCAAAGCAGGGAAGACTATTAAAGGAGACGTGGCAAGTTGGCCAGGAAGCGGCTCTACATCGGATGTAATGGCATTTATGATCGACAAGGCTTCTTCTGCAAAAAAAGGATTTGATCCTTTAACAGGCTATAACTACCCTCAGTTGATTTCTAAATATGGCATGGGCGCTATCATGTATAATCAAGCGGTTGGTTATTACTTAACCAAACTAGATGCCGACTACAAGCCTAATAACAAGCCATACAAAAAGGGTGCACCATACACAGGTAAGGAACACGTATGGGATGAAGCCTTTGGTTACTTTGGTGCGCCAGCGCATGTGATGAACCTTAAGCCAGCAGATGCAAAAAATATTGGCAAAAAGAAAGACATTAAAATTGCCGATGCAAATGGCGATGGTGTTGTTGACCTTTATAAAGAAATGATTTATTCGCACGCTTCTTATGCGGCAGATGCTGATAAAGCGGGTAAAACAAATTATTTAAAAACCATTACCAAAGCATTTATTGATGGTCGTAGTTTGATTAGTTCTGCAAAGGGTGAAACTTTATCAGACGCACAAAGAGCCAAGCTAAAAGGTTTTGCCGATGTTATTAAAACAAACTGGGAAAAAGTTATCGCAGAAGCTGCGTTTAAATACGCGGGTGAAACTTATGAAGACCTTGAGAAGCTCAAAGGTATTGTTGAGAAGAATGGTGATGCAACAAAAGCTTTTGCAACTTATGGAAAGCATTGGTCTGAAATGAAAGGTTTTGCAATGGCGCTTCAAACCAGTGGAGCAGAACTAGATATTGCCGAAAAACTTAATTCTCTAATAGGTTATGGGCCGGTATTGCTAGGTGGCAACCAAGTGACGGGTGTTGATGCTAAAGGTAACTTCACAACGGGTGGTAGCGAGAGCCTTGGTGATTATATGGTTCACATGATTAAGGTGCAGAAGTTACTAGACGGTAAGTTTGGTCTTAAAGCAAAACAGCACGATGCTACCGGTAATATGGAAAATCTAATGAAAGCCTTAGGTGAAAGCAAAAGCGCAGAAAATGACTAATAATCAATTTCTGGTTCTTCAATAATTATGTTTGATCAGGCGGTGCAACTATTCTTTGGTGATTGGTTGTCCGCCTTTTTTAACCCCCAAAAGCGAATCTTCTGGGGGTACTTGTTTTCATCATTTGCTATCGCACTGGTGTGGTTACTACTTGCTCAGCGAAAGAACTTAAGCAGTAGCATTAAACAGATTTTTAGCGCTAAGAGTTGGTTGTCTCAATCGGCAAGAGCTGATTATTTTTTAATGATAATTAATGGTGTGGTAATGACGGTACTGTCACCTAAGTTATTGGGTAAAGCGGCCGTTGCCTCATTTTTATTTATTTGGTTGCACGATTTATTTGGTGGGCGCGCCCTAGTTACAACGGAGTTATCCGCGGGGGCTATTGCCATAGCGTTTACCTTATTTTTATTTGTGCTTGATGATTTTGCACGTTACTGGTTGCACAGGTGGTTGCATACATCGCCATTGTTGTGGTCATTTCATCAGGTGCATCACAGTGCGACAACGCTAAACCCTTTTACTGTATTTAGATCGCACCCCATTGAGGCTATTTTATTTAGTTTACGTGGGGCTCTAGTTCAAGGAGTCAGCGTAGCAACTTTCATCTTCTTTTTTGGCGATAAGGTCACGCTAGTGATGGTTTTAGGTGCAAGTATTTTCACCTTTGCATTTAATCTATTAGGTTCCAATTTAAGGCATAGCACCGTCCCGATTGCTTATGGGAATAGCGTGGAGAAGTTTTTTATGTCACCCGCTCAGCATCATATCCATCACTCTTATGCGCCAGAGCATATTGATAAGAATTTTGGTGTGGTATTTTCGGTATGGGACTTATGGTTTGGTTCACATTGTCACTCAGTAAAAGATCAGACGTTATCGTTTGGCTTGAAAAACGCACCAAACCACCAACATTCATTAGTAACACTCTATGTTTTACCGTTTCGTGATGCATGGAAAATATTAGCAGGGCACTTAGAATCAGTAATACCATTATTACTGACAACTTTTGCAAGAAGAGATACAAAAAACCTTAAGGAAACTTAAAATGAAGTTTAATGCACAAGATAAAATTGCCTACAAAATAGCCAGTCGAGCGAAGCGACGACTACCCGAAGGGCGAGATTACAAATCGAGTAAAAAGAGGGGGGGTGTGCTTTCTATATTCTCCTTTTTAGCACTTTCTATCGCATTATTACTTCCGCAAGCCAGTTTTGCAGAAGAAGATATTGTAAATATTTACTCTGCACGAAAAGAAGCTTTAATCCTACCCTTACTAGAACGCTTTGAAAAAGAAACAGGTATTGGTTTTAACTTAGTAACAGGTAAAGCAGATGGCTTATTAAAGCGCTTAGAAATTGAAGGTGATATGACGCCTGCTGATATTTTTATCACCGTGGACGCAGGTCGATTACAACGCGCAAAAGATGCCGGTGTATTGCAAGCCATTAGCAATGAAGTGTTAGAAAAAAGAATCCCCGCTCATTTGAGAGACAAAGATAAATTCTGGTTTGGCATGTCGCAACGTGCTCGCACAATGATTTATGCAAAAGGCAGAGTGAAACCTGAAGAGCTGTCTACTTACGAGGACTTGGTAGATCCTAAATGGGAAAAACGACTTTGTGTGCGTTCATCCGGCAATATATATAATCAGTCTTTAGTTGTCTCTCTGATTGAAGCGAATGGTGAAGAGGCCACCGAAAAATGGGCAAAAGGCTTAGTCGCTAACTTTGCTAAAAAACCAGCAGGTGGAGATACCGACCAGCTTAAAGCAGTGGCGGCAGGTGCTTGTGATATTGCACTGGTTAATACCTATTACTTTGGTCGCATGATAAACAGCAATAAAGAGAAAGATAAACAAATGGCTGAGAAGCTTGCCGTTTTCTGGCCGAATCAAGGTGGACAAGGTAAAGAGGGTCGAGGCGTTCATGTCAATGTGAGCGGTGCAGGTATCACCAAACACGCTACCCATATTAAGGCGGCTCAAAAGTTACTAGAGTTCTTTGTAACTGACGAATCACAGAAATGGTATGCGGAAGTCAATAATGAATATCCCGTAGTCCCTAGTGCACCTATTTCTGAAACGCTGAAATCATTTGGTGAATTTAAGGCTGATAAGTTGAATTTGACTGTGTTGGGTACTAACAACGGCAAGGCAGTACGGCTGATGGATCGTTCAGGCTGGAAATAACCATTCAGATCACGCTTAATGGCCGCCATTGCTGCGTTGCTAAAATGATCACTTACACTTGTAAGCTCACATTTTGCGCCTTGCACTGCCGACCATTAAGCATAATCTAAATAATTATTTACTGGAATTTAATAGGAATGATAATGCTTATTATTTCCAAATAAGCTAGAATAAACGCCCCTTTCAAATGATTGGGGCGTTTTTGTATCTGTGATAAACCGAACTCAATGAAGCCACAAACCCTCACCGCAAAGCCACCTGTGAAATTCTTTATCTTTAAAAAGCCTAATCGCTGGGTTATTTTAACGATTCTGATTGCTTTAATAATGTCACTGCCTGTATTGGTCGTGGGCAGTGCAATATTTCAGCCGTTAAATGAAAACTGGCAACACCTTAAGGAATTCTTACTCGCAGAATACATCATAAATTCTCTTATCTTAATGCTGGGTGTGAGTGTTGGCGTGCTCTCAATGGGTGTTATTACTGCATGGCTTACCAGTATGTGTGAGTTTCCGCATCGTCGTTTATTCTCATGGTTACTATTACTGCCATTGGCGATTCCTGCTTATATTATTGCTTACACTTACACGGGCTTATTAGATTTCGCAGGGCCGATACAAACAACGTTACGAGAATGGACGGGTTGGGGAATCCGAGATTACTGGTTTCCAGAAGTGCGCTCAATTGGCGGCGCTATCGCTATGTTGTCTCTGGTTTTATATCCTTACGTTTATATGATGGCACGCGCAGCATTTTTAGAGCAATCCATCGGCGCATTAGAAGCCAGTCGAACCTTAGGAAGCACACCACTCAATGGTTTCTTCCGCGTCGCATTGCCTTTAGCGCGGCCTGCAATCGTTACAGGTTTATCGTTAGCGTTAATGGAAACTTTAGCTGATTTTGGCACGGTACAATATTTTGGTATTGGCACGTTTACCACAGGTATTTTTCGCACTTGGTTTGGTGTGGGAGATGGAACAACAGCTTCTCAACTAGCGGCGATGATGTTGGTGTTTGTCTTTGCGTTGATTATGTTAGAGCGCTGGTCACGTAAGCGCGCAAAGTTTCATAACACCTCACAAAAGCATTCTGTAATTAAACGCTTTCAATTAAAAGGGAAAATGGCATTTTTGGCGTGGCTGGCTTGTCTTCTTCCTGTTTTATTTGGCTTCATTTTGCCAGCCTTGCAGTTACTTTATTGGGTTTTTACTACAGCTGAAGAGACCATAGATGCATCCTTTTTTAGCTTAACACTCAATACGATGTTGCTTGCAATGGCTGCATCCATAATCGCCGTTTCAATCGCTCTATTACTTGCTTATGGTAGACGTTTGCATAAATCACAATTAATAGGCGCGGGGGTTTCCATTGCGTCCTTAGGTTATGCCGTCCCGGGAACAGTGATTGCCGTAGGTATAATGACCCCCTTTGCATTTATTGATAGCGCGCTAAACTCATGGATGAAAGCAAACTTTGATATTTCTACAGGGCTAATTTTCTCAGGCACTGTATTTGCTCTTTTATTTGCTTACACCGTACGCTTTTTAGCCGTCTCAGTGAATGCCATTGAATCTGGTTTAGGCAAAATAAAACCGACGATGGATGACGCAGGTCGTTCAATGGGCTTAACGCCTTTGGCAGTGCTACGCAAAATTCATTTACCATTGATGCGAGGTACAGTACTCACCGCTTTGCTCCTAGTGTTTGTGGATGTATTAAAAGAACTTCCTGCAACACTCATATTACGCCCTTTTAATTTTAATACGCTGGCGGTTCGTGCGCATGAGTTGGCGGCTGATGAGCGCTTGGCAGATGCGGCAACACCCGCGTTGATGATTGTTTTAGTGGGTATACTCCCTGTCATTCTATTAAGCCGAGCGATTAGTCATTCTCGTGCAGGAGAGCAATAAATGCTTAATGTAAAAAATGTATCTGTAGCCTATGGTAAAAACGTGGTTGTAGAAGGCGCATCACTTCAATTAAAAAAAGGTGAAATTGGCTGTTTTCTTGGCCCTAGTGGTTGCGGCAAAACAACCTTGCTCAGAGCTATTGCAGGGTTCGAACCCTTGCAGCAAGGCGAAATTTTAGTAAATGATAAAGCCGTTAGTAATACCGCGATTCATTTAGCACCAGAAAAACGCAATATCGGCATGGTCTTTCAAGATTTTGCATTGTTTCCACATCTAACCGTTGAAGATAATATTGCCTTTGGTATGACGCATTTAAAGCGAGCTGAACAACAACAGCGCACCCAGCAACTACTCGAAATGGTATCACTAAAAGACTACGGGAAACGCTATCCACACGAGCTATCAGGTGGGCAACAACAACGCATCGCACTCATTCGTGCACTTGCACCGAAACCAGACTTATTATTACTGGATGAGCCTTTTTCAAGCATGGACGTAGAGCTAAGAGAAGAGTTAGCCATCGAAATACGCGATATTCTAAAACATGAAAATATCACTGCAATACTCGTCACACACGATCAAAATGAAGCATTTTTAGTGGCAGATACCATCGGTGTAATGCAAGAAGGAAGGCTCACCCAATGGGCAGAAGGTTATGAGCTATATCACGAGCCAGCCAATGCTTTTATCGCTGATTTTATCGGGCAAGGTGTGTTTATAGAAGGTGAAGTTTTGTGTGAACACAGTATAAAAACGCCATTATCCATCGTGCATGAAAAAGTCCCAGAGGGTTGTAAACCAGGGTGTAAGGTCAATGTTTTTATACGACCTGACGATATACTTCTTGATAAAACCTCTAGCCAAAAAGCCAAAATTGTAGGGCGAGAATTTCGTGGCGCTAACTTTCTCTATACGTTAGAACTAGCTGACGGCAATAGACTACTAACACTAGAACATTCTCATCACCGTCACGATATTGGGGATGAGGTAGGAATGAAGTTGGATCTTGAGCATGTGGTGGCATTTCCTAAAAAATAACGAATTTAGTTGTTAGTTTTAGTCAAATTTAGATTGCAATAGCGAGGTGCAACTTTGTATCCATTGACTGATGTAAAACATCAATGATAACTCGCATATGCCTTAAATCAACAAATCGTAATACAAATGATAATTATTATTGACAACTCTGTGATAGAGCTTTACTATCCGTTTTTGCATGGTAATAAGAATGACTCTTATTACTGAGAAAGAATGCATTCTCGTTCACTAACGGATAAATACAGAAGGAATTCCATGAGTAATTTTCTAAAGAAGACACTAATCACTGGCGCAGTTTCTATTGCGCTGCTAACAACATCTATTGGTTTTGCCAAAGTTGCACCTAAAGATGTATTAACGAATTATTCTAATATCGCTCATGCAGGTTTTGAAGACTCATTGATTACTGCTAAAGCTTTACAAAAAGCGGTTAATACATTTGTTGCTACACCAACAGAGATAAATTTAAATGCAGCTAAGAAAGCATGGTTAGGTGCTCGTTCTCCATATCAACAGACAGAGGTTTACCGTTTTGGTAATGCCATCGTTGATGAATGGGAAGGCAAGGTAAATGCTTGGCCGTTGGATGAAGGATTAATTGATTATGTTGATTCAGGGTCTTATGGCAAAGAGTCTGACGAGAATCCGCTTTACACTGCAAATATAATTGCTAACAGTAAATTAAAAATTGCAGGTAAAGACGTTGATGCTTCTAAAATAACAAAAGAATTACTTCAAGATAGCATTCAAGAAGCAGACGAAATTGAATCTAATGTTGCAACGGGCTATCACGCGATTGAGTTTTTACTTTGGGGGCAAGATTTAAACGGCACAAAAGCAGGTGCTGGTGCGCGCAAAGCAACCGATTACGATACAAAAAACTGTAGCAATAAAAACTGTGACCGTCGTGGAGAATATCTAACAGCCGTAACGGATTTACTTGTCGATGATTTAACATGGATGACCAAGCAATGGGCTAAAGGCGGTGATGCTCGTAAAGCGGTAACAAGTGATACTAAAAAAGGCTTATCAACTATTCTGACTGGCATGGGCAGTTTATCTTACGGCGAGTTAGGCGGTGAGCGCATGAAGCTTGGCTTGATGCTACACGACCCAGAAGAAGAGCATGATTGCTTTAGCGACAATACACATAATTCACATTTTTATGATGCAAAAGGTATCCAGAATGTTTACCAAGGCTCATACACGCGTGTAGATGGTACTGTCGTAAAAGGTGCAAGCATTTCTGATTTAGTTGCTGAAAAAGATGCAGGTATTGATAAAGAGTTAAAGTCAAAGCTTGGTAGCACGATGGAAAAAATGTCAGTGCTTGTCAAGACTGCTGAAGGTGGTGAAGCGTATGATCAAATGATTGGTGAAGGCAATGCTTCTGGTAATAAGAAGGTGTTGGATGCAGTTAATGCACTGACAGCACAAACTAAAGTTATCGAAAAAGCCGTAAATACTTTAGGACTTTCAGGTATTGAATTTGAAGGTTCTGATAGCTTGGATTCACCTAGTAAAGTGGGTGGTTAATTGTAAAATGTAGGTTGGTGCTGAGGGGAGAAGCCTCAATATTATGTTACTTGTGGGCTTCGCAAGCTCACCACCAACCTACTTCCTGTAAAATATTTACAGCTTTATCTGTCTCGTCAGCCATTCTTAGTAGAGCTCTTATTTAGAAAAGCCAGCGAGATAAGGGTGTGAAATGTTACAAAAGCACAGACAATTATTAACAGCAACAATATTCGTTGTTGCTGTTTTTATGATGACTAATACCGATATCGATGCCGAAGTTCTGCCTCTTACTAAGGACTTCTCAAAAGCGGAATTAGGCGAAAAATATCCTGCGGGTGATGCAACGTATCGCAAGTCAATCAATAAGCAAATATTCACCCATCCCTCTGCCAATATTGCCCATGACAAAGAATTAGATTTTTTTGTAGGCTTTGGTTTTTTCCGTAAAATATGGGTAGAACCCCCTTCAGCGACCAAAGCATCGGATGGCTTAGGACCACTTTATAACTCCCGTTCTTGCCAATCATGTCATGTACGAGATGGTCGTGGTCATCCGCCTGATGACGGTGATAATGCCGTTTCTATGTTCTTACGTTTATCCATTCCACCACAAAATGATAATGATAAAAAGCTTCTCGCTGAGCATAAAATTAATGTTATTCCCGAACCAACTTACGGTGTGCAATTGCAAAATGCGGCTACGACAGGGCAACAAGGTGAGGGTCGAATTCATGTTGAATACAGCGATGTTAAAGTGAGCTTTGCCGATGGTGAAACGGTTATATTAAGAAAGCCAACCTACAGCGTAAAAGATTTGGGCTACGGCAAAATGCATCCTGACGTTATGATTTCCCCACGGATTGCCCCGCCAATGATTGGCTTGGGTTTATTAGAGGTAATCAGTGAAGATGATATTTTATCATTAGCCGATATTGATGATAAAAATAGTGATGGTATTTCAGGTAAGCCCAATCAAGTTTGGAGTATTGCCAAACAAAAAGTCACACTTGGGCGCTTCGGCTATAAAGCAGGGCA
Source organism: Cocleimonas sp. (assembly GCA_021647365.1). Classification (GTDB taxonomy): domain Bacteria; phylum Pseudomonadota; class Gammaproteobacteria; order Thiotrichales; family Thiotrichaceae; genus Cocleimonas. The sequence goes on from JAKIUW010000023.1 coordinate 29,309, forward strand.
ACCCAGTGTTGATGAACAAAACCAAGATGCTGCGTTTGGTGATATTGGATTATCCACGCCATTTCACCCGCAAGGGTGGGGTGAATGTACTAAGAAGCAAAGCATCTGCCGAAAGGCCCCCGATGGCGGAGATCCACAATATGATAATTTGGAAGCACCTCAACAAGTCACTGACCTTTTATTATTATATTCGCGCAATTTAGCCGTGCCGATGCGCCGTAAAGTGAATAACCCTGATGTGCTTGCGGGGAAAAAACACTTTTATGACGCTGGGTGTGTCGCTTGTCATCAACCAAAATTTAAAACCCCTAAAATTGCAGATCAGATAGAACAGTCTGAACAATTAATTTGGCCATACACCGACTTGCTACTGCATGACATGGGCGAAGGTTTAAGTGATAATCGCCCAGAAGGTGATGCAACAGGGCGAGAGTGGCGCACAGCACCGCTATGGGGTGTGGGTTTGGCAACTATAGTGAGTAAAAGAGCTAAGTTTTTACACGATGGGCGCGCAAGAAATATTCAAGAAGCAATCCTTTGGCATTCGGGTGAAGCAGAAGGCGCTAAGAATCGTTTTATGGCATTGAAAAAAGTACAGCGTGAGCAACTTTTGATGTTTGTAAACACGCTTTAGCTCATACAAAACTCTGAAAAAGAGGGGGGGTGGACTATAATAATCACCCTTGTTCAACACTCATTACGAGATTTACAATGAATTTACGCATTAAAAAAACACTATGGTTATTGTCATTACTAATTATTTCTCAATCAACTGTTGCGCTCGATTGGTCAGAAACCAATAAAGCTGTCACGGATGATTTTGCAATTCCACGTTTTTTACAGTTACTTGATTCTAGTAAACAGCTAGTGATCCAAACCAAAACCTTCTGCCAAAAAGGTGATGCGGAGGAGTTTGATAAAACACGTGGAGAGTTTCATAAAACGATGGATGCGTGGCAACAAATCCAGATTTTAAGAACAGGCCCACAAGAAATGTTTATGCGCAATTTTCGATTACAAATGTGGCCAGACCGCTCAAACACAGGCGCAAAGCAAATTAGAAAACTATTGGCTAATAAAGATATTGATGCCTTAAAGCCCGAGGTATTTAAAAGATCAAGCACCGCTGTTCAGGGCTTATCAGCAATTGAACGCCTGATTTATTCAAAAGATATAACCGCGACTGATTTTCAAGAGAATGGAAAAGCAAATTATCGTTGTCAGCTACTGCAAGCCATTACAGTAAACATAAGCTCTATTTCATCAAACTTGCTAAAAGAGTGGAGTGGAAACCACAAGGAAATCTTAGCGACACCAGGTGAAGAGAATGAAATGTACGATTCGCACAAAGAAGTGGCAACGCTTTTATTAAAAGAAGTAGCAACCGAGTTACAGGCAGTGTATGACCAAAAATTTAAGCGCCCAGTAAATAAACGTTTTCGTTACAAGCGTGCGGAGTCGTGGCGAAGTGAACGCTCATTACGAAATATAACGCTTAACCTTGAATCAGCAGAAGCGCTTTTTAAGATTGGATTTGTATCTCACTTAAAAGATGAAACTTTAAAAGAGAAAGCGTATAAAGAATTTAGGGAGGCGATTAAAACAGGTAAAACATTTACCCAGTCATTATTAAAAACGCATGAAGAAAAGCCAGAAGAACTTGCAAGCTGGATGAAGCAGGTAAGCCAGTTAAAACGAACAATAACGGTTGATGTGGCCAAAGAGCTTGATATAGCACTAGGTTTTAATAGTTTGGATGGTGACTAGAACTAACGCCATGAAACGTCGAGACTTTATAAAAACCCTAACCACAGGAGCGCTACTGGCAAGCGCGCCTAGCCTGTTCGCCTCAACACAAAAGACCAGCACCATTTTATACAGCGCTGGTAGTGACTTGGAAGGTAACTTCAATATTTGTGCGTACGCGGTGGGTGAGCTTAATAAGCTATTGTTTAAAACCTCTTTGCCCGCTAGAGCACACGGTGTGACCGTCAGAAATACACATAATGAAATTATCGTATTTGCGCGTCGCCCTAATGATTTTATGCTAGTGCTTGATGCCCAAACAGGTGTTGCCAAACAAACGATAAAAAATGATAAACCTTTGTTTGGTCATGGTGTATTTACTCCTGATGGAAAAACACTCTTCACCACAGAAAATGATTTTGAGAATAAGCTGGGCATTATTGGAGTGAGAGATGCCACCGATAATTACAAAAAAATAGCCGAGTTTTCTTCTGGTGGAATTGGTCCGCACGAATTGCATTTATTGGCAGATGGTAAAACCTTGGTTGTCGCTAATGGCGGAATTTTAACGCATCCCGAAACGGGGCGTGCAAAGCTAAACCTAGAAACGATGACCCCAGCATTAACCTATATCGACACTCAAAGTAGCAAAGTGATTGATGATTACCGTCTTGATAAAAAATATCATCAACTCAGTATTCGTCACCTCGATGTCACGCAAGATGATCAAGTTTGTTTTGTGATGCAATATCAAGGCTCACGTCGCCACCAAGTACCGCTAGTGGGTTTTCATAAGGGACAGTCACAACTGCAATTAGCTGAAATCCCGAAAGTAATTTTACCCAAAATGAAAAATTACTGCGGCAGTGTGTCTGCTGATGCTTCAGGAAAAACGTTTGCGGTATCTTCTCCACGAGGTAATTTAATGACACTGTGGAATGCTAACGGAAATTTTATTGATTCTTTTGATTTAATGGATGGTTGTGGCGTAGCTGTTGGTAATAAAGCGAATGAATTCTTCTTTAGTAACGGTGGTGGTGATTTACATCAATACACCTTACAAAAAGATTTATTACTCTCAAAGAATACCAATCAACGCTGGGATAATCACCTAACGGCATGGAATCAAAGTTAATGAAAACACTTTCCGTAATCCTTCTAATCAGTGCAGTCAGTGCTTTTATTAGTGCAAATGCAGAAACAACCAATATTACAGAAAAGGAAATATTGGGACAGTTACTCTTCTTCGATAAAAACTTATCTAAAAATCGCACTCAATCCTGTGCAACCTGCCATGCGCCCGACCATGGCTTTATTGATAATCGTGACAATGGCGTAGGTGGGATGGTCTCATTAGGCGATGATAGCAAATCACTGGGTGATAGAAATGCCCCAACCGCAAGTTATGCTATGTTTAGCCCTGATTTTTCAATCAATAAAAAGGGGAGCACTTACAACTACAAAGGCGGGCAATTCCATGATGGGAGAGAAAAAGACCTAGCAGGGCAAGCAGGAGGCCCGCCCACAAACCCCATAGAAATGGGTATGAAAGATAAGGCTTCAACCGTAGAGCGTTTAAAAGAAAATGGAAGCTACTTAAGCCAATTCAAGAAAATATACGGCAATGATATTTTCAATGATGCCAACAAAGCCTATTCAGCAATGGCAGACAGCATTGCCGCTTTTGAGCGCACAGAGCTATTTGCACCCTTTGACTCAAAGTATGACCGCTACTTAAAAGGTGAGTACAAACTCACAAAACAAGAAGACTTAGGCATGACATTGTTCTTCTCAAAACAATTCACCAATTGCAATATTTGCCATCAACTCAACAAATCACAAACCCATAAAAAAGAAACTTTCACCAATTACGAGTACCACAATATTGGCGTACCTGCGAATATTGCATTACGAGAAAAGAATGGAAAAGGAAAAGACTTTATCGACCACGGATTACTAGAAAACCCTGCGGTTCTAGCCAAAAATGATAAAGCACAAGATGGAAAATACAAAGTGCCGACCTTACGAAATATTGCCGTAACAGGCCCCTACATGCACAACGGCATCTTCAAAGACTTAAAAACAGTGGTACTGTTTTACGATAAATACAATAGCCGAAGCAAGAAAAGAACCATCAATCCAGAAACAGGTAAAGTATGGGCAGAGCCTGAAGTGGCAGAAACCATCTCACTAAAAGAGCTAAAAACAGGTCCAGCACTAAAAATGAAAAGAATTAATGCGTTGGTGGCCTTTATGAAGACTTTGACTGATAAGCGTTATGAGCACTTGTTGGAGAAGAACTAAAGGTAAGGGCTGGTTGATATTTTTCCAGTAAAAAATGGCGTCCCGAGGAGGATTCGAACCCCCGGCCTGCCCCTTAGGAGGGGGCCGCTCTATCCTGCTGAGCTATCGGGACATCTTCTTTGCAAACTATGTTTGCCGAGGCGATTGTAACAGTTTGATCATGTAAAACTAGGGGGGTGTGCAGAGAGGCTGTGAAAGTATTTGTGGAGTTAATAAAATTACATTCTTTCCATAACATCAATACCCAATAAATCTAATCCAGTCCTTAAGGTATTAGCCGTTAGTTGTGCTAATTTCAAACGGCTTTGTTTAACGTTTTCATCGGCTTTCATAATTGGACATGCTTCATAAAATGTCATGAAGTTGCCTGATAATTCAAAAAGGTAATTACACAGCAGATTGGGTGTGCCTTCTTTTGCCACTATTTCTATGGCTTCTGATAATTGTAAAAGTTTGCTGGCTAACTGGCGCTCGGCTGGCTCGATTAATGTGATGCTTACGTTTGAGTCAATCACGCCTGCTTTTCTAAAAATACTCTGAATACGCGCATAAGCGTATTGCAAATAGGGCGCGGTATTGCCTTCAAAACTGAGCATACTATCCCAGTTGAAAATATAATCTGATGCTCTGTTTTTGCTGAGGTCAGCATATTTTACTGCGCCAATGCCGACTGTTTTTGCGATGCTTTTACGGCTGCTTTCGTCTAAATCTGGTTTTTTTTGTGTGACCAAATCAAAAGCGCGTTGTTGTGCCTCATCTAGCAAATCAATCAGCTTTACCGTGCCGCCGTCGCGGGTTTTAAACGGTGTGCCGTCTTTGCCCATCATTGTGCCGAATGCCATGTGTTCAAGCTGTACGTTCTCTGGTGTAAAGCCTGCTTTTTTGCCTGCGGTAAAAACTTGCTTTAAATGAAGGCTTTGGCGCGCATCAATCACGTATAAGCCTCTGTCCATGCTGAGTTTATCTTGACGGTAGCGCAGGGCGGCGAGATCGGTGGTGGCGTATAAATATCCGCCATCTGATTTTTGTACAATCATCGGCGTGATTTTATCGTCCTTGCCTTTAAATTCGTCCATAAAGACACATTGTGCACCTTGGTCTTCTTTGAGTAATCCTTGCTTATCAAGATCTGTAATTACGTTTGATAGATCGTCGTTGTAGGCACTTTCTGGCATAACATCGTCGCGTGTGAGCAGTACATTTAAGTCTTTATAAATAACATCACAATGTTGTAATGAAGTTTCTGTAAACTGATTCCAAAGCTTTAAAAACTCAGTGTCGCCCGCTTGTAATTTAACGACATTTTCACGCGCTGTTTTTGCGAATGCTTCATCTTCATCAAAGCGCACTTTAGCGGCTTGATAGAATTTCTCAAGGTTGGATAACTGGGTAGAAAGTTCTGCTGAATCTTCTCCTAATTCATCCATATAAGTAAGCAACATGCCAAACTGCGTACCCCAATCGCCCACATGATTTTGGCGAATAACTTTGTGACCAATAAAGCCTAAAACCCGCGCCATCGCATCGCCGATAATGGTCGAACGCAAATGTCCAACGTGCATTTCTTTGGCAAGGTTGGGGGCAGAGTAATCGATAACGACAGTTTGAGGCGCGGTTGTTTTTCCCATGCCGAGCAGATCAGATGCCAGTGCAAGTTCGGCTTTATCTGCTAGCCATTCGTTCTTTAAATGGATGTTTAAAAACCCTGGTCCAGCGATTTCTACCTTCTCAGCAATATCCGAAAGATCAAGGTTCTCAAGCACTTTAGCCGCTAAATCACGTGGATTCATTTTCAACTTTTTAGCCGCGCCCATAATACCATTGGCTTGGTAGTCCCCAAATTCGATGCGTGCAGAAGCTTTCACCACAGCGGGAGCATTTTCAGCGCCAGCGTTTGATAAAGCTTGGGATATTTTTGTGTCGAGTAGCGTGCGTATATTCATGGGTGGGATATTACCCGAATAGTTGAAAAAGCACACCCCCCCACTTTTACATGATGTTTATTAATAACGCATCATGTAAAAGTGGGGGGGTGTGCTTTATACTTAACGCTATGAGTAAAATAATCTACTTAGCTCGTCATGCAAAATCTTCGTGGGATAGCGGAGCAGCGACTGATTATGATCGCCCTTTGAGTAATCGAGGTGTGGCGGATGCAGTGCGTATGGGCGATGAGTTGCAGCGTTTGGGCTGGAAGCCAGAACGAGTGATTTCATCACCTGCCATAAGAGCCAAGCAAACCTGCCAAACTCTGTGCGATAAATTGGATTTTCCTTTTGATGGTGTGGTGTGGAATAAAGACATTTATGCCGCTTATGTGGTTACGCTTTTGCATAGTTTGAGCGCATTGCCTGAATCATCAAACAGTGTCATGTTGATGGGTCATAACCCTTCCATGGAAGATTTATTGCTACATTTTTGTAGTGATGCTAATGCATTTCAACAAGAGAATGGAAAATTATTTACCACGGGCAATATTGCTAAGATCACCGTGGATGCTGCGTGGAAAGATTTGACACTATGTGAGGCTAAGTTGGAAGAAATATTACGTCCGAAAGAGCTTTAGTGATTTATAAAAAGAACACTTTCTTTGCATGAGAGTGTTATAAAAAACCCATTGTAGGTTGGTGCTGAGCTTGCGAAGCCCAACAAGCAATGTCACGTCGGGCTTCGTTCCTCAGCGCCAACCTACAGCATTTGTCTTTTAAAACTGCTCTTTGAAAAAGAGGGCTTGAGGGAAGTCAGCGCTAGTGCTTGTTATAACTTTGCACTCAAGCACCAATATGTTAAATTTCCCGCCTTAACACTTTTAACAAAGGCTACGGTAATCTCATGTCGTTATCACCAGAAGAAGTCAAACAAATCGCTTTTTTAGCGCGACTTTCAATTCAAGAACAAAACATCGAACAATACTCGCAAGACTTATCCAGTATTTTTGGATTGGTTGAGCAAATGAATGCACAAGATGTTGAAAATATTGAGCCGATGGCGCACCCGCAAGATGCGATGCAACGCTTGCGTGATGATGTGGTAACAGAGACTAATCAGCGTGAAAAGTTAATGAGCAATGCGCCATTGACCGAAGCGGGCTTGTTTCTTGTTCCTAAAGTTTTGGATTAAGGGGTGCTTGACTGATGATTACTAAATCTCTAACAGAACTAAGTGCTGGCTTAAAAACAGGCGACTTTTCAAGTATTGAGCTAACGCAATACTACCTTGATCGTATTTCAAAATATGACAGTGACTTGAATGCCTTTATAACCGTGACAGAAGAGCAAGCTTTATCAGGTGCAAAATCTGCAGATGAGCAAATTGCAGCTGGCACAGCGGGTGCGTTAACAGGCATCCCGATGGCGCATAAAGATTTGTTTTGTACCGATGGTGTGCGTACGACGTGTGCTTCAAAAATGCTGGATAACTTTATCGCACCTTATAATGCAACCGTGGTTGAAAAACTCAATGCGGCGGGTATGCCAATGTTGGGTAAAACCAATATGGATGAATTTGCGATGGGTTCATCCAATGAGAATTCATATTATGGAGCGGTTAAAAATCCGTGGGACTTAGAGCGCGTACCGGGTGGTTCATCAGGCGGAAGTGCAGTTGCCGTTGCTGCGCGTTTAGCGCCTATTGCGACGGGTACAGACACTGGCGGATCAATTCGCCAACCTGCATCGCTAACAGGTATTACAGGCATTAAACCAACCTACGGGCGTGTGTCTCGTTTTGGCATGATTGCTTATGCTTCGAGTTTAGATCAAGGCGGCATTTTTGGAACATCGGCATCAGACTGTGCGATGGTGCTTGAGACTATGTCGGGCTTTGACCCTAAAGATTCTACCTCGGTTGAACGTGAGGTGCCAAATATGTCGGCAACGCTTAATGATTCATTAAAAGGATTAAAGATAGGTTTGCCAAAAGAATTCTTCGGTGAAGGTTTGGATTCTAGTGTTGCTGAGGTTGTAGAAAGCGCCATCGAAGAATACAAAAAGCTAGGGGCTGAAATTGTAGAAATCAGTTTGCCAAATACACATTTAGCAATTCCATCTTATTACGTTATCGCGCCAGCAGAAGCATCATCAAACCTATCGCGTTTCGACGGCGTGCGTTACGGCTATCGTTGTGAAGACCCAGTCGATTTAACCGATATGTATATGCGCTCGCGAGGCGAGGGTTTTGGAACAGAAGTAAAACGCCGTATTATGACTGGCACGTATGCGCTGTCGGCTGGTTATTACGATGCATATTATTTAAAGGCACAAAAAATCCGTCGCTTAATCAGCAATGACTTCAAAGAAGCGTTTGAAAAAGTGGGTGTGATTATGGGGCCTGTTGCGCCTGAAACAGCATTCAAGTTAGGTGAGAAATCTGGCGATGCTGTTAGTATGTATCTAGCAGATATTTATACATTGTCGCTTAACTTAGCAGGCTTAACAGGGATGTCTGTTCCTGCTGGGTTTTCTAGTAGCAATAAAATGCCTGTTGGCTTACAAATTATTGGCAACTACTTTGAAGAAGCTAAATTGCTCAATGTAGCGCATCAATATCAGCAAGTGACAGATTGGCATAAAGCAATGCCTGCAGCATTCGCGCAAGCCAATAAAAGCGGAGAGGGAGAATAGTCATGGAATGGGAAACAGTCATCGGCTTGGAAATTCACGCCCAGCTTTCAACAAAGTCTAAATTATTCTCAGGGTCTTCAACCGAGTATGGGCAAGAGCCAAACACGCAAGCGAATATCGTTGATCTTGCCATGCCGGGTGTGTTGCCTGTGTTAAATACCGAAGTCGTCCGCATGGCGGCAATGTTTGGTTTAGCCATTGATGCGCCAATTGGCAAAGCAAATGTATTTGCACGTAAAAATTATTTTTATCCCGATTTGCCACAAGGTTATCAAATCAGCCAATTCGACAAACCAATTGTCGAGCTAGGACATATGGACATCACGCTAGAGAATGGCAAAACCAAACGTGTCGGTATTACACGCGCGCATTTAGAGCAAGATGCAGGAAAATCTTTACACGAAGATTTTGCAGGCATGACAGGGATCGACTTAAACCGTTCAGGCACACCGCTATTAGAAATCGTATCAGAACCTGATATGAGTTCGGCAAAAGAAGCGGTTGCCTACATGAAAAAAATCCACGAGTTGGTGCAATATTTAGGTATCAATGACGGTAACTTAGCAGAAGGTTCTTTTCGCTGTGATGCCAATGTGTCAGTGCGCCCAAAAGGGCAAAAAGAGCTAGGCACACGCGCCGAGCTTAAAAACATCAACTCATTTAAGTTTGTTGAGCGTGCCATTAATATTGAGATTGAACGCCAGATAGACATTATCGAAGATGGCGGCGCAGTCGTGCAAGAAACACGTTTATACGACCCCGATAAAAACGAAACACGCTCGATGCGCTCAAAAGAAGAAGCGAACGATTATCGCTACTTCCCCTGCCCAGATTTATTGCCGATTGAAATCACTGATGAATTTCTAGCTGCTGTAAAAGCAACCCTGCCAGAGCTACCAACCGCTAAGTTTGAACGCTTTATGAGCGAATACGATTTAAGTGACTATGATGCAGGTGTATTAACATCAACTCGTGCAACTGCCGATTACTTTGAGACTGTTGCAAAAGCCTGTGGCGAGCCAAAGTTAACCGCTAACTGGGTGACAGGTGAGTTATCAAGTCACTTGAATAATGATGCTTTAGAAATCACAGAGTCGCCCGTAAATGCAGAAATGCTTACAGGCTTGATCAAGCGTATCGCCGATAAAACTATTTCAGGTAAAATCGCTAAAGAAGTCTTTCAAGCACTATGGGCGGGCGAAGGCTCTAATGATGAAAGTGCAGCTGATAAAGTCATCGAGAGCAAAGGTCTAAAACAAATCACTGATACAGGTGCAATTGAAGCCATGATTGATGAAATTATCGCCAACAACGCAGGGCAAGTAGAGCAATACCGAAGCGGAAAAGAAAAAGTATTTGGCTTCTTTGTTGGGCAAGTGATGAAGGCTTCACAAGGTAAGGCAAACCCTGCGCAAGTGAATGAAATGCTAAAGAAAAAATTAAATAGCTAACAAAACAATCATAAATAGACCATAAGCAAATCATTAAATAGTTTAGTTGTTAGCGATATAAAAATAATCAGTTATTAACTATGAACCTTTTGGTTCATAGTTTCGCCATACTTTCTAAGAAGGTGTTATGTGTGGCATGTTTTACCCCTCAGTTTAAATGCAATTTGAATTTAGACAGCATTGTCATCACTAAATTAATACCCCCTATCATACTGTAGACCAAGAAATATAATGGATTCAGTTAGAGTGCGCGCTTGCTTACAAATCATAAGGAAAATGTAAATGGAATTTGCAAATTATGTTGGTGGAATCCAAGATATTATTAAACGTGGTGGACCAGAAATTTCGGAGTACGAATACTTAAAAAATGTTCCTGATGGAATGTCTGAAATGCCTCTTGAAGATCAAAATAAAATATATGAAGTACTTTCTCCTTTATTAACGGTAGATTCAATGATTGGATTTACTTTTCAAAAGCCTCATGGGTACGCAGGAGATTTTGAGTTAATTGATCGAATTTACAGCCAAAGACAGTCAGAAAATAATGATCTGTGTAAATGGGATGCTTTTTATCATAAGCTAGAAGCAGCAACAGCGGTTCGTAATCGTAAAAAATACTTTAAAGATTTGGTAGAATTAACAGAGCGCAAACATAAAACCCCTCGTGTTTTGAATCTCGGTAGCGGGCCATGTAGTGATTTGTATGAATATCTACAAAGTAAAGCTAAGCACTCAACTAGATTTGAATGCTTAGATATGGATGAAACGGCAATCGAATTTGGGTCAGCTGTTTGTGATAACTATATTGATAACATCAAATTCATTCATAAAAATGCTTTTCGATTTAAACCAGATTACCAGTATGAATTAATTTGGTCGGCTGGCTTATTTGATTATTTCAATGATAAATTATTCGTTCGCTTATTAAATAGAATGTATGTTTTAGTGAAAGAAGGTGGTGAGCTTGTTATTGGTAATTTCTCAGATGACAATCCAAGCAGGGCGGTGATGGAAGTTTTTGGGCAATGGTATCTACATCACCGTGGAGAAGAGAAGTTGACTGAACTTGCTATATTGGCGGGTATTCCAAAAGAAAATATACACGTTTCACAAGAAGAAGAAGGTGTGAATTTGTTTTTACATGTAAGTAAGTAGAGACCTTTGCATGAGAGAAGTGACGGATTAAAAGTGCTTGAATCCCCTCATCCTTGTTTTGCTTAAAAATTCGTTCAATAGCTCTGCTATTTAACCTATCTTTTAGTAAAACAGGTGAAATCACGCTATTTTTTCTCTCGCCATACTCTCGTGTAAAGGTCTCAAGTAATTAGTTTAATTAATCAGTGCTTTTACCATTTATCGGTAAAAAATGAATTAATAGTGCTTAACGTGTATAAAGTAAAGATACAACTACAACTATATAGGTATAGCTAGCTAAACCTATATAGAGAAAATAAAAATAAAATAATAATTTATGAAAAACACGAAAGAACAAGACAAACTATTTCAATCCTATATTGAGGATGAAAAGCTGGGCGGGACTCGTATTATGGGTGTCCTCGGTTCGATGTTGTACATTGTATTTGCGATAGTGGATTTTTTCTCTCTTTCAAGAACACTTGAACAAGTTTTTTTGATTAGAGGGGCAGTGGTAATTGTTTTGCTTGGTGTAGTTGTTTTTTCATACACACACGTGAAAATATTACTTAAATACCATAATATAATTTTTTCTATGTTGTTTTTAATCGCAGCAGCGGGAATTGAGGCAATGATTTACCTCACACAACCAGAGGATCATGCTTCTAGCGTTTATTTTGTTGGGCTTCTCCTTATTATAATGACTATATATGCATGGTCTTTTTTCAAAACAGCTCTTTCTTTTGTCATTACATTTACAATTATTGCTACATATACTTTGATAGAAATACAAAAAGGCATAAGTTTAGATGTCTTGTTTGTGAATATTGTTTTTCTTGTTAGTGGTTTTATAATCTCTTTTATATCTCAAGTTATTCGTGACCGTTATTTAAAGGATAATTTTCTTCTACAACAATCACTAAAAGAAGCCGTAGAAGCAAAAACACTAGAAGCTAAAGATAATGCTTATTTAGCTAATCATGATCCATTAACAGACTTACCAAATCGTCGCTATGTAACAGAACTACTTGAAGATTCACTTGAAGTAGCAAAACAAGATGATAAAATTTTGGCTATTTTATTCCTTGATTTGAATGGTTTTAAACAAGTAAATGATGTGTACGGACATGCTGTTGGTGATGAAGTATTGAAGGTTGTAGCTAAACGATTGGAGTTTGCTGTTCGCGAAGGTGATAGTTTGTCACGTCTTGCGGGAGATGAGTTTCTTGTCGGTTTGTTAATGGAAAAAGAAGGTCTTTCTGAAGTTAATAAAATGTCAGCTAAATTTACAGCTATTATATCGAAATCAATGAATATAGATGGAATGAGTATTAAAATAGGGGTGAGCATGGGAATAGCTGCTTATCCTATGCATGGTGATAAAATAAATGCGCTAATAAATATAGCTGATAAAAAAATGTACAAAACTAAAAAAGGCGTACAAAACATTGTTCGTGATCGTCAGCAAGGTGAGAGTGAACCTGTTGTTATATTTCCTGGTAACTCACGACATCGATAGTTTATGTAGTAATAGCTGGAGGTAAGCAGTTCTGCTGAGCTCTTCGACAAGCTCAGGATAAACTAAAGTGAAGTACACCCCCCTAGTTTTACATGACTAATCAATCAGAAATATTTAAATAGAACAAACACCACCATCATAAATAGCCATCACAGATTTTAATTCACTGTGTATATACTGCTGCTCTTCTGATTCTAGTTCACTCATGTTTGCTGGTGTGTTTCCCGCATCCAATTGGCGAATAATTTGATTCACTTCTAAGCAACCTAGCTGGGCGATATCTTCTATTATATTGTCGAGTTGTTTCATATCTATATTCTTCGTATTAGTCTCATTTCTTTCTGCTTTGGCTTCGTCTGTTTCCGTGGTTGCACCAAACCAAAATTCCAAACCACGGTTTAAAAAATCATCGTAAGTTAGGTAGTGTGTACCATCACAAGAAAAGTTTAAGCCAACAAAGCCATTAACCAGATTTAGCGAACCTGAGCGCAGGTAGATGGTTTCATCAGCAAAACGCAATGCACTAAATTGTTTGAAGACATTACAAATATTTTTTTTCGGTACAATATTCCGATCAAAATATGGACGTTTAGGGTAGGCGAGACAGATTTCAGTATCAGATAGCTCATCCATAGTTAGAATACGATAAGTGTAAGGATCATCGACATGCCAGATAGTGACTCGGCTACTTGAGTAATGAATCTGACAATGATAGACACCGTGTTCTAGCATCAACTCTTCGAGGATAGTCATCACATCTTCAAGCTTTGTGTCCATCTGGCTTTCAACGCGTTGCTGCGAAAATAAGCCGCCACGAATGGCAGGGTCGCCCTTTATTTGTCGCCACTGACGTGGCTCTTCATACATTTTATCTTCACGAGGTAATTCACGAAGATCATAATCAACCCCTAAAAAACCAAGCCTTTCACCGGTGTAGTTGCGTATGAGCTGCACACCTGTGAGCGATGGGCGTTTTTTATTAGAGCTGATATAAGCACTCGATAATTCAAAGTCGACACCGAGGCGTGGAACAAACATATTTTCCATATAGGGACGTGATGAGCGATCACGCCCAATATCTTCTAGCTTTATACCATCATGTTTCACCGTCCCACTGATTTGTTTGCCCGAAGAATCAAGCACGTAAAGATATTTGCAATACGGTAAATCATTTATGGCTTTTACAAGATGATTATTTAATGCATTAGAATCATCCATAAGAGGGGCTAGTTCAATAGCAAAATTGGCTAATGTCCCCCCTAAAAGAAGTGTGAGTAATTCCCGTTGGTGTTTTACTGATTGTTTGAGTGTTGAATCCATTGTAAGATTTTAGCACGAGTAATTATTAGTAAATGACAAAACCATGAAATATAAACAATCACTTAAAGCATTTTTATTAGGAAGCTTTCTTAGTATTTCCACTTTAGCATTCGCCAATGAAGTCGATATTGTTGATGTTAAAGCCCACCAATCTAAGAATGGGACTTGGAGTTTTGCGGTAACGTTAAAACATGCGGATGAAGGCTGGGATCATTACGCGAATGAATGGCAAGTACTAGCGCCTGATAATAAAATTCTAGCCACGCGAACGCTGTATCATCCGCATGTAAACGAGCAACCTTTTACGCGCAACACCTCAGGTGTAAAAATCCCTATGGATATGAGAGTGGTTTATGTGATTGCTAAAGATACTGTGCATGGTTTGGCAAAAAAAGCGGTTAAGGTAAACCTTAATACAAAAGAAATCACACCGACTACCGTTGCTGAACTTCGTAAGATGCGCAAATGATTGTAATAGCATTTTTATTAACAAAAGATCATGTAAAAGTGGGGGGGTGTGCTTGCGCGCTAAGGTGCTTAAGTGAAAATTAAAGCCATTGTTTTTTTAAGCGCTGCTATCATGATAGCAGTGTTGCTTGTTGAAAATGGCAAAATAGATATTAAGCCTTTTCAAGAATTGCTGAGAGAAAAGGATCATTCAGTAAATACCAGTACTGATACCATAAAGATAGATCCTTCTTTGCAAGAAGCCCAACGGCAGCAACAAGAATCATCACAAAAAGCGCAACAAGAACCACAAGAAAATAATAATTTTATAGTTCCTGATTTATTTGTACCTAATGTTATTCCTAGTATTGTAAATGGTGGGAAAGAGCCAAAAACCCAAGCAGACAGACTGATTTCTGGCGCGGTTGAGCAGTACGGTGTAACCAATAGTTACAATGGCGCTTACCAAAAGCTATCCTATCCAAACGGTGATGTTGATATATCGACAGGCGTTTGCACTGATGTTGTGATTCGAGCATTTCGTACCATTGATATTGATCTGCAAAAAAACATTCATCAGGATATGTCACGCAATTTTCGAAAGTATCCGCGTAAGTGGGGTTTGAAATCGACAGATAGAAATATTGATCATCGCCGCGTGCCTAATATGGAAACCTATTTTACCCGCAAAGGTTATAAAGTGCCGATTGGCACAAGCACGGATACGAAGCACTACCAATCAGGTGATTTGGTGGTTTGGCGAATTAGTGACAAGTCTACCCATATTGGCATTGTCTCCGATGAGGTCGTACCCAACACCTCTCGTTATTATATTATCCACAATCCGATTCAGGGTGTAGAAATCAGTGATTGGTTAAATGAATTTGAAATTATCAATCACTTTCGACCTTTTAGAAAAAACCTGAAGTCTTGAATGATAGAACACCCTCCCTAGTTTTACATCATGTAAAACTAGGGAGGGTGTTGCTTTATATTTTTTCAGTAATGACTTCTATCCAAATAAACTGCTTTTAAAAACCATTAAAATAATCACTGTCATAATGGCTAAAAAAGCTGGTACTCCTAGCCAAAACCAAAGCCGTGCATAACGGTGATATTGCTCTGGTAATGCTGTGCTATTTTCTAAGGCTAGTTTTGAAAGTTTATGCATACGAATTTGCAAAACCACTACGGGCAACCAGCAAACACCCGCTATCGCGTAAAGAATCAATGAGATCATTATCCACGGTGTGGTGAGTGGTAAGTTCATCATATTCGCCATGATGATTCCCGTCACGGGTTGGATGATGACGGTGGGCGTGGTGAATATCCAATCGGCGAGTACCACGTTTTTATTGGTGACTACTATATTTTCAAGTACACCTCCTTGGTCTGCTGAAAACTTGTAAAAGGCACTGCCCAAGCCTGTACCAAAAAGTAAAAATGCGCTGAGAATGTGTATGGTTTTGAATGTTAAGAAAATCATTTTCTATTCTCCTTCTTTGTTCATTATGATCAAAATAAACAGCGCGATTAACATCGGAATGTTTTTGCTGATTTCACCAAACGGATGTAGCCAATATTCAGGAAGCACTGCTGTAATAAGCGCGGTATAAGCGATGATCACTCCAACTTGCAGCCATAAAACCCTCCGTATAGGTTGGTAGAAGAACATCGCCATGCCCAATATAAAATCCATTAAGGCAGAGCCGTATAGCGCAATCGGTAGCATTACACCACTTAATCCGAAGTGTTCTAACAGTTGATAGCTTTCGGCCTGTGGATAGAAAAAGGCAGAAATAATTGCCGTCCAAATCCAAATAAAGGCAATACCTAAGCGCAGTAATGGGCGCATAAAATACAAGCCTGCGTACCAACGATCTGCGGGAGATGCTTGGTTGTTTGTGTGTACAGAATCCATGCTTTCAGGCATTTTCCCTAAAGCTTTTTTAAGCGCAGAGACATCAGCAACATTGCCGCGTTGTAGCATTTTTAGGCTGTCTGCAGTTAGCGCTGATTCGTCTAGCCAGCGCGTGAATGGCATAAAACGTAAAACCCACTTCAAAGGTGTTGAGAGTGTTTTGGTGGTTTTTAGCCCCAGCCATTGTCTTTGTTTGAGCAGCAATTCTTTCATGCTCATTTCTTCGGGGCCGACAACATCTAAAATTAATTGACTAGGGCAGTCTTTGTCTAAAGTATCATCCAAGCAAGCGATAATCGTATCGACAAGATCCATTACATGTATAGGCTGTATTTTTTGTGTGCCGCCTTCAATCAGTGGGATGATGGGTAATGCTGCCATGCCACGAAATAACCCCATGCTTTTAGCGCCACTGCCATAAACCAGCGAGGGTTTTAGAATCATCCAATCCAACGATAAACTGGCCAACACATCATCCGCCGCCAGCTTGCTTAAATGGTATTCGCTTGTCGCTTGATCATCCGCTCCTAGCGCTGATATTTGTATTACACGCTTTACGCCTGCGGTTTCAGCCGAGCTAAAGAGTGCCGAAGGTGCATCGGTATGCAGTGCTGCAAAGGTCTGACTTCTTGTTTCGCTGATAATGCCGACGGTGTTTATCACCACATCGATATCACTCAACAATGGCAACCAATCTTCAACCGTAGTGGCTTGCATAAAATCAATTTTGACAAAACTTACTTGAGGAAAACGAGCTTGTTGTTGCTTGGGGTTACGTACACAAGCAGTCACTTTATGATTGAGTTGGATTAGCTTGGTGAGTACATGACGGCCTATAAACCCTGTTGAGCCTGTGAGTAAAATATTCATTGTGAGTCCTCTTAAATAACCGTTTTGTAGTTTGCTAAACCCGCATCATCCAATCGCTTTGCAAGCTCCGGTAAATGACAAGTAGGCACAGCAGGATAGTTGTGGTGCTCAAGGTGGTAAAACATGTTGTAAGCCAACAAACTTAACCACGGTGCGCGCAATGTTCTTGAATCATGTTCGTTGTTATCTTCTGCATCGTCACAATCATGGTGAACGCTCCACACGGTAAAAACAGGTGAGATGGCGTGTGAAAAAAGCATAATCGCGGTATGAATTTTAAGCGCATCAACATCCCACCAAAACCACACAAGCAACATCCAAATGATATTGAGTAATATTTCTATTTTCACCCAAAATTGCAGTGATACTTTTGCGTTCTTCAAAGCGGCAAGGTGCAACTTAATGGTGAAAAGTGGCGCATGAAAAAGCATGTCGAAAAAGGACAGTTTTGCGATATGACCTTCTACATCGCCTTCACGTAAACAATGACGATGATGTTGCAAATGCGTGTATTGTGTTGCGCGCATTGAGGTCATCATAAACACACTAAGAATCAGCATCACAAAATTGGTAGCAGGACGTGATAAGCCAATCGCATAATGAAAAGCATTATGAGAAACGCGCAAACAAGTGAGAAAAAAGTACACAGCGGCAAATAACGCCAGCAAGTAATACTGGTTGGCACTTGCCCAAATCTCCAATGCAAACCAAGGTAGCGGCAACGAAAGCTCTTTGATTGTCTCCCAAGGTTTGTAGTCTACTAAATCACGCCATTGTGAAGGTTTTAATAAGCGAGTCTGTTTCATTTGATTTCTCCTTTTCTGATTTTTAAACGGTGGCGAGCAGTAAAGCGATAAGCCTTATCAAGCAATGGATGAAACAGAGGAACTCTTTTTAAGAACTTCGAAAGCTTACGGTAATAAGGAATCTGATCCCAAACCGTTAGCACCGCATCAATGCCTACTTGATGAATGCCACTGGCATCTTTAACGTGCATCAGTTGCATCGCATCGGCATATTTAATGCCTTCTTCTTTTAGCTCGGTTTTGCTCTTGCTGATGTCGATCCATTCAATATCTGCATCATCATTATATTTGCCACGGGCTTTGTCATTGGCGGCTAGCTTTTTATAAAGCTTCACCTCCTTGCTACACAAGGGGCAGGCGCCATCAAAAAAAACACAAGTAATTGATTGTTTGTTAGTTTGTGCATTCATGTTGATCTATCCTTCATTCGTTAATCTTGTAGAAATAATATTAGAGAAGAGAGTGCTCAACCTCCGCTTGGATAGTTTAGGAATAGAGAAAACATTAATGATAATAAAATCATTAACTTAAAAACTTACAAAATGATAATATAGGAAGCACACCCCCCCACTTTTACATGATGTTTAGTGTCAACGAAAAGAAAAGAGAAAAATATGAGTGAAGATAGCCGCGAAGACAACAACGAAGAAAGCAATAAAAATAATAGCGATACGAGCAATAGCACGAAAAAGAAGAGTCGCAATAAGCCCTTATCTACAAGAGAGAAAAAGCTAGCAGCAGAAGCGATGGAATATTTTATCCAGTACGTTTCCAGCCCATGGCGAATCATCTGGGTGAATTTTATAGCTGGGATTTTTAGAGGGCTTGGCGCATTAATAGGGGCTTCTATTGTGCTAGCGTTGCTGTTCTGGGTATTAAGTAAATTGGTAGATGTACCGCTGGTTGGCCAATATGCAAAAGAAGTAAAAGCTACCGTATCAGGCTATGTAGAAGAGACCAATTATAATGACGACTTTGATCGTATTGGTGATACCTTAGAACGTATTGAAGAAGAGCTTAAGAAGGATTGATAAGCGTAAGCACCCCCCCCCCACTTTTACATGATGTTATTAGTATTAATTGCTTGAACTCTTTAAATCATGATAAATAGTTCGTCATTCTGGTGAATACCAGAATCCATCTGTGAACAGGCACTATGCTTCAGCGATGGATACTGGCATCCGCCAGTATGATGATAGCGAGACTGAAAAAGCTTTTAGGACAATCGATAAGTAATGCAAGCATCATGTAAAAGAGGGGGGGTGTGCTTTCAAAAGCCTTTTATCGAATACTTTTGCACAAAATAACAGAAGTTAATAAAATGGCTGATTTAGCCGTCTAATAAAAATAATGCGTAAGTTTAAAATCATAGTACTAGCCATCCTTCTATTTATCATTTCAGCTATTTTGTTATTACAAATAGACGATGATTTAGACCCGCAAGCACAAAGCATGTACGAGCAAGCGATGGCTCATAAAGAAAGCGAAGCCTATATTTATTTATTGGGTATGCAAGCGGGAGTGGGTGAAAAGCCTGAAATTGTTGGCAAAGCTTTAATGGCGTCAATAAGAGAAGCTGATAAAAAATACTTTGCGAATCCTCACACTCAAGAATTTGAACATGAAGATTACACCGATGAGAAAAGACTTCCACTGCCAGAATTGGGCTCATGTATTTATACTGAGAAAGACTGTGAGTACACAGACAAACTATTTGATTATTCTTTTAATCTTGAATCATTACCAGAAGAACAAAAAGTCCTACTAAAAAGATATAAAAAACTTATTGCAATGAGGGATTTCCACACGCTTCCTCTTCCGCATATTTATACTCCGTTGCCTACTTTTCAATACCTCACAAAAGGCAATACTTTAGCTAGTTTAGAGGCGATAGAAAAAGCAAAAAAAGGGAATCTAGATGAAGCTAAGAAATTACTCCTCAATGATATTTCTTTGTTGCGCTTTAACTTACAACAAGCTGATACACTTATTACTAAAATAATTTATGTATCGATGATTTCAAAAACACTTGATGTTTTATCGGCGTTGATTCACAAATATGACTCACCTGCGCAGGAGAATATTAAAGCATTAACTAGTGATGAAAAAAGCTTGGTGAAAGCCATGGATTATGAATATGGACTTGGTCATAATCTGTTTAAGTCATTGGATAGAGCCCCAAATCTTCTAAGTACAATTGGCAACAATGAAGAGGGTAACTTACCAGCATGGGTGAGTAGAATATTATATAAGCCAAATATGACGATGAATGCTACCTTTCCTGCTTTGAGGCAAGTTGGCCAAGATTCGTTACTAACGTCAAAAGCATTCACTCTAAAAGTAGCAAGCGATAAGCCGATATCGAAAAAGATGTCTATTATCAGGAACTATGCAGGTACTATTTTATGGCGCATAGCAGGCCCTGATTTTAACCCGTATATTGCGCGCGTGTTTGCTTTGGATGCCAAAATACATCTCTTTAATAAAACTGCCAATCAAACAAAACTACCTGCAACGCTAAGTCACATCAATAATCCATTTTATGATGATAAAGCGGCTTATTATTCTGAAGATAAAAAAGCCATTTGTGTTGATGCTCCATTGCTTGATAAGCGCAAAGATTATCGTTGTTTGAGAATCAAATAGAGAAAGATACTCATAAAAGTAGCAAGCACACCCCCCAACTTTTACATGATGTTTATTCAAACATCATGTAAAAGTTGGGGGGTGTGCTTTTAAAATGCTATTTAAGTTTGGCTTCTGACTTCCGATAATTCCCAGGCGCCATCCCAGTAATATCCCGAAACGCCGTATAAAAATTAGACTGCGACGTAAACCCAGTCGATAAACCAATCGAAAGTACCGATGATTTAGGCTCATCAATCAACATACGCTTAGCTTCTGTAATGCGATATTCGCGAACTAATTGCGAGAAGCTCTTACTAAAGCGCGTATTGATCAATTCGGATAATTGATGCGTGCTGATGTCCATTTGCTCGGCTAATATACTCAAGCTGAGTGTTTCTTGTGTGTAGAGTTTGTCCACTTCCATCAGTTGGCGAAGTTTCAGTTCTAACGCACTGCCATCTACATTCTTTAATGTGCTGATTGTGTAAGCGGCTTGGGCAGCTTCGTTGACTTCATTGCTGATATTGGGAAAGCGAATAACGGTAAATACTGCGACGATAAACGTTAACCCAATGAGTAAGGCATAGGTTGTGTAAAAGAATAAATCGCTCACCAAAGGCAAAACGATACCCAGCAGCAATACCATCAAAGCAACAACAAACATGGCAGTTAGTGCAACCAGTTCTAATTTAAAGCGTGTGCGTTGTTCGCGTAATGAATAGACAATCATCGCTAGCCAAACAACGTAACCCGTACCAATAAAAAACGCGAGCGGTAGCGCAAAGTTACGTGGTAAAAATAGGCTAATCAACAAAGGAATAGCATGAAGAAGTAGGGCAGGGTGATAGGCGTTATCCACTTTTAAAACTTCACGGCTAAAAAAGTAAAAGGCAGGCGCGACGGTAAATAATAACGCCACATAAAATTTAGAGTAGATAAAGCTACTATCGCCTTGCAAAAACGCATAGTGCGAAAACTGCAACAATGCTAATCCGACTAATAACACCAAGCCTGCGATACGAGACAGAAACTTGCCCTGATATTCACCACAATTAAGGTGAGTAACCGCCAGTAATACCGTGCTGATAATCGAAAAGCCGATTAGAAAAATAGTGATGTTTTGAAACAGTAATTGCATAAAAGTTTTTAAAATATAATCAATTCTGACTATATTATACGCATTTCCTTATAAGCGTGATAATCTCTATTTTACTCCTCACTGTGTGGATTTGGATTTAGCATGAGTTTTTTGAGAATTAAATAAAATAATGGAAGAAGAACCAGAAACTCATGAACCTCAGTTTGGGTCATTAGGCTTAAAATTCAAATACCCTTGGCGGCCTGAACAGCAACGCGTTTTAAATCATTTAGAACACTATCACGATGATAATCGTATTCATATTGTGGCAGCACCGGGTGCAGGTAAAACGGTTATTGGGCTAGAAATATTTAATCGTTATAGGCTTAAAACCTTGGCCATTTCTCCCACTAGAATTGTACGAAATCAATGGATAGAACGCCTCTTAGCTTTTCTTCCAGAGAATAGTAATGCACCTGATTGGTGTAGCACTAAGCTAGATTCGCCGCAGTTATTTACCGCGATCACTTACCAAGGTTTATTTAGCTTTGATAAAAGAATTGAAGAAGCCACCGATGACGACATCGATAAAGAATATGAGAGCATTGTCCATTGGTTTAAAGAGCATGATATTCGCTTGCTTATTCTTGATGAAGCACATCATCTAAAAGCCGCATGGTGGAAGGTGTTGATGAAGATTGTTAAGCAATCGGAAGACCTTCTTATTGTGAGCTTAACAGCAACGCCACCTTATGATTCAAATGCGACAGAATGGTCGCGTTATCAAAAGCTTTGTGGGCCTGTGGATGAAGAAATTAGTATTCCAGAATTAGTTCGATCTAACTCTCTTTGCCCGCATCAAGATTATATCTGGATGGTGAAAACAGATAATAAAAATATCACTTCACTTAAGCGCCAGCAAGAAAACCTCGCTCGGTTTGTTGAAAGCCTGAATACTAATTTCGAGTTGCTTTATTTGTTGCAATTACATGACTGGTTGGTTCCTGATGCGGTGATTAGGCAACGAGATATTTTGTACAACCTTGATGAATGTTTTGCGCTTTTAGGGTTGCTCAAACATCACCAAAAACCGTTGCCAGATCATTTGTTGTTATTACTTGATATCACTGAAGATGATATAAACCCCATGAGTATTTTTGCGTGGGAAAACTTATTACAGAGTTTCTTGGAAGGGAAATATTATCCTTCGGCGGCACCTGTAACCGAGTTTAGAGAAACACTTTCAAGGCTATTAAAGGGCAAATACTTTCTAAAATATAGCAAAGTTAGTTTAGATAATAGCCGTAAAAAACTAGAGGCGTTTAATAAAACACAGGAACGAATCAAAGCCTGCTTTGATATTGCTACCGTTGAATATCAGGCGAGACAAGAGTGGAGCCGCATAGTTGTGCTTGCGGATTATATTCATGATGAGAAGTATCAGCTTGCTCTTGATGGTTTGGAAGCACCCACCGGCGCCTATCCTATTTTCCATTATTATATTCATCATTTAGAAGATTCTTTGGCTGCAAAAACGGCGTTGCTTACTGGGCGCTTATCTATTATTCATCAAGATTTATTAGCACGGCTATCCGAGCATTTTCCCTCAACACTCACCATCAAAAGTAAGCCATATTCTGAAGATAAAAACTTTGTGGTGCTTAATATTTCCAGTGAGTACGTTTCAGCCGCTTTCACCAAGTTACATAAAAAGGGTGATTTGATATTCCTCATTGGCACGCGTGCATTGCTCGGTGAAGGCTGGGACGCGCCGCATGTAAACTCGCTGATACTTGCAACGCAAACAGGCGCTTATGTTTCTAGTAATCAAGTGCGGGGAAGAGCAATTCGTATCAACTTGGAGGATGATTTTAAGACGGCAAGTATTTGGCATATTGTGGCTGTTTCGCCGTTATCAGAATACAATGAATTCATCCTAAAAGATCTGCACAGGCGTTTTAAAACTTTTGCAGGGATACATGCGGATGAGCTTCGTATCGAATCAGGTATTGATCGTCTCGCTATCAGCAACGATAGTTTGAGTCAGCAAGATGAACAGATAAAGTTAGATATTATCAAGCGTTCAAATAAGAAAACCATTAAGCGCCACCAAGATGATATTTTTAATTTGCAGGCGCGTTGGCAGAATGCACTTGAGATGGTTGAAAAGCATGTTTTTCAAACGGGTTTGCAAATTAGAATTGGTAAAGAAGATGCAATAAATACTATATCTCAATATGTTGCACAGCTTGAAAAAAGCCAAATTGAATCATTGCATAAACGACTTAAAACTAAAAGCTTGTTAACAACAGGAGTATTAGCATCTGTTGCAGTTGCCAGCCCTTTTGTGATGATGAACTCATTTGGTATTACAGCGATGCCTTCTTTATTAGCGGCTAGTATCAGCCCTGTACTTTTGGCGTTATTTTTTAGAGACAAAAGTAAAAAAACAAACATCACCTCATCGATTAATGCTGATTATTTGCCCTTGGCGTTTGCCCAAGTCACGTTAAGTGCGTTGCAAGACATTGGTATGATACAAACAAAAGATAGACCTGAAGAAAACAACATTCAGATTAGCCAGATAGAAAAAGGCTATTTTCGTTTTTCTTTAAATGATTTTACTCGCAAGGAGGATGATATTTTCCTCACCGCACTAAGCCAGTTATTAGAGCCTATCCAGCAGCCACGTTACTTGATCGCATTAAATAACAAACCACAATCGGGCGATATATTCCCTGTTCCTCATTATCTTGGAAACAGAAAAGACAATGCTAATGCTTTTTTAGTTGCATGGAAAAGAGTGTTACCTGAATTTCCTGATGTTCAGCTTTTTTCTACCTCAAGTACACTAGGGCGAGAATATTTATTAAAAGCACGCGCAGCAAACTATAGCGAACAAGAATCTGATAATATTCGCCTTATTGAGCGCTGGGAATAAAGGAGTCCTGAATATGAATTGCCCACAATGTAGTTCTGAAATTATTTTAAAATCTTCTTTGGCGGCATTAGTGAATTGCCATCACTGTGCTTCTACCTTGCTAATTGAGTCAAATGGTTTGGCGCTTAGTCATATAGAATCACATATCGAGAATAAGCTTTCATTAATCAAACAGGGCGAGAGTTTTAGCTGGAAAGAACAGCAATTTGAGCCGCAAGGTTTTGTGCAGTTAAAGCATGATGAAGGTTATCGTAAAGAATGGTGGGTGCTAGATAATCAAAAAAACTCACACTGGCTAAGTGAAGAAGATGAAAATTTTTTCCTCCTTCAAGATAGGCAGATTAATGAGGGTATCCCACCTTGGCTAACGCTACAGGTAAATACTCAACTCCAATTAGCGGATAAGACTTGGTTAGTAACTGAAAGGCGGGCTCAAAATTTTCACGGTTTTCAAGGGCAAATATCGTATCTTCCACGTCATACAGAGACTTTAAACTATACTTATTTAACCGGGGAGGATGCCGAGAGTTTAGTGCTTGTTTTTGAGGGTGAACAGATACGATGTCGACAAGGATTTTGGCTTGATCCTTTTGAAATTAAGGCTATCTAATGAAGAATAGATCAGTAAATATTGAGGCTATATCCTGTAAAAACTGTGGTGCAAATATACCTTTTTTGGGGAATACTTTTCGTTCTAAGAGTCTTTGTTGTGCCTATTGTGGCACGATTATGGATAGCCAAAATGAGTTTAAAGCATTATACACTTTCACTCATATTCAAAAGCCAAATACGCCATTATCTCTCGGGATGCAGGGTAAAATCCAAGATGTTAGCTTTACTATTGCAGGTTATATCGCCTACAAATATAGAGAAGAAGAATGGATGCATTTTCAACTTTATTCGCCCACACATGGTTATGCTTTATTAATCCGTAAAGATAATCGTTACCTATTTCTACGAAGAACCTATCATCTGCCAGATAAAAACTTATGGACTTTGAAGCAAGGTGATAGTTTTAGCGCGCAGCAAAAGTCTTTTCAGGTTGAAAGCTTTTATATGGCTGAGGTTTTTTATGCCGCAGGAAATTTGATAACTTCAATACATCAATCAAAACGTAGTAAACAATGCTTTTCACAATCAGGAAGACAGTGGTTTTTATCAATACAAAAAAAGAATACTGTTGAATATTACAGTGGATATGAAATACCTGATGAGGTGCTTGAAAAGTCTTTTCTCTGAGGTGTCCTTAAGGAAAGACTGATCAAGTCCAATTATTTTTAGCTTGCTAAAACTGCCGATGTTTCCCCCGAAGATCGAGTCAATAGAATGACTATTGCATCTCACTTCGTGAAAAATAGCGACAGTTTTTTCTGCGCTTAATTCTAATCGACTTAATCACTCTTTCCTTAAATATATCGTGTAAAAGTGGGGGGGTGTGCTTTACTCCACTACTGTCCCGTTAACTTCATAACATCACCATTTGATTAAAGTCATGTTGTTTTCTATTGGGTGGATCACCTCGAAGAAGTGCCATAAGGTCGCGCTTCTCAAACAAATTAAGCTGTAACAATC
>JAKIUW010000024.1 GCA_021647365.1 Cocleimonas sp.
AAGGCGTGGGTCTTTAATCATTGAAAAACTATCTGTAATACAGTTGCTCATGGAGTATTCCTATTTCTGAAAATAGGAATATCTCATAACTTACTTATTAACAATAGATTTTAATGCGTTAGCCCTGGGGGGTGGTGTGCATTCTAATCTATCCCTACATCCCACTCAAAACACAGCGCAATACCCCATATTCAAACTCACCTTCTAGTTCATCAAATAATGGTTTCAGTGCATTTTCTTCTTTAGTATTTAAAACTTCTGCGGTGCGTTCTATGGTGGTTATATCAGCATCATCAATGTCTAGCACGTCGGGAGCGCTTAACATGCCTGCTTCGATTACATCAGCTAAGTGTGAGTAGATTGTTCCTGTTGATAGTTCTCGTTTTTCGGCTATGGCTTCGATGCTCATACCATCGTTATATAAAACCAGCGTTTCATTGATGGTGTCGGAGAAATTATTGTTTAATAACTCTGGCAAAGGATGTTCACGGATGACTGCCATAAATGGCTCGCCATAGCGCTCTAGTTTCGTGTCGCCAACACCGCTGATGTAGCGGAAGGTTTCATCGGTGTGTGGGCGTTTTTTTGCCATTTCTATGAGTGCCGTATCGGCGAAGATGACAAAGGCAGGTACGCCCTGCTCCATTGCTAACTCGGCGCGGCATTCGCGTAAGGCTTCAAAAAGTTCTTCATCGACAGTGCGTAGTTCGGCTTTGGCTTTTCCGCCTTTGCTGGTGGATTTTACTTTTTCTGGCTTGCGGTATTTACGCGCGATTAAAGTTTCTTCTCCACGCAGTAATGGGCGGGATTTTTCAGTGAGTTCTACGCCACCGTATTCTGAATTTGTATTGAGGTAGCCTTGTGAGACTAGCTGGCGAAACAAACTGCTCCATTCGTTGTTTTTGAGGTTCTCGCCAATGCCCCATGTGCTGACTTTGTCGTGACCAAATTGCACGATACGATCATCGGTTTTACCCATCAACACTTTAATCAAATACGCCACGCCAAAGCGCTGACCCGTTCGGTAAACGGTGGATAATGCTTTTTGCGCATCTTCGGTGGCATCCCATGTTTCGGGCGGGTTTAGGCAGTTGTCGCAGTTGCCACATGGCTCTTTCATTTCCTCATCAAAATATCTCAAAATGGCTTGGCGACGACAGCTTGCCATTTCACACAGTCCCAACATAGAATCTAGTTTTTGATTGCTGAGGAGTTTATATTCTTCACTACCGTTGCTGCTCATCATCATTTGGCGCAGGAAGATGACGTCTTGCAAACCGTAGCTCATCCACGCATCGGCTGGGTCGCCATCGCGCCCTGCTCTGCCTGTTTCTTGATAATAGGCTTCGATATTTTTGGGTAAGCTTAAGTGCGCGACAAATCGTACATTGGGTTTGTCGATGCCCATACCAAAAGCGATGGTGGCGACGATGATAATGCCTTCTTCACGCAAGAAACGTTTTTGATTATTTGCGCGCACTTCAACGGGTAAACCTGCGTGATAAGGCAATGCGGTTAAGCCTTTGTCGCTCAGCCATTCTGCGGTGCTTTCAACTTTTTTGCGTGATAGGCAATAGACAATGCCTGCTTTGCCTTCGTGTTTGCCATTGATAAATTTGAGTAATTTCTCGCGCGCGTTTTGCCCTTCTGCAATGGTGTAAGTGATATTGGGTCGATCAAAACTATTTACATACACGCCTGCATTATCAAGGCGAAGCTGCTGGATAATCTCAGCGCGCGTTCGGTTATCGGCTGTGGCGGTCAGCGCAATGCGAGGCACATCGGGGAATTGATCTGGCAAGGCGGAAAGACGCTGATATTCTGGGCGAAAGTCATGCCCCCATTGCGACACACAGTGCGCTTCATCAATAGCAAACAACGCTATTTTACATTGTTTGAGTAGGTTGAGTGTTTTCGGGCTGAGGACTCTTTCGGGCGCGACATAGAGCATTTGAAGCTCGCCCTTGAGGAGCATTTCTTCCACTTCTTGCTGCTCAAAGCCTGTCATGGTGGAGTTTAAAAATGCCGCTTTGATGCCTAGCTGCTGTAGCGCATCAACCTGATCTTGCATTAATGCAATCAGTGGTGAAACGATAACCCCGACCCCATCGCGAACCATCGCGGGTATTTGATAACACAGCGACTTTCCGCCACCTGTGGGCATCAACACAAAGGCATCGCCACCCTGTAGGACTTTTCCGATAATATCTGATTGATTATGACGAAAGTCGCTGTAGCCAAAGGTGTCTTGAAGGATTTTTTTTGCTTGCTGCATTATTGCGGTTCTATCATTTAAAAGTTGCTTTTTAAAGCGCCCTAGGCAGCTAAAAAGTATATCGTTACACCTTCCGAAGGAAGTGTCGATGGTTGGTTGAAGCAAGGCATGCATTATATTAAAACATACACCCCCCCACTTTTACATGCTTATTTTATCGCATTAATTAAAACAAACTTACAGGGCATCTCTATGCTTTATCGCTACCCTTCATCGCTCGCCTTATACACTTTGTATCATGCAGAAAGTGATTAGCAACTACACTCTAGTATGTTGTACTTATTTATAAGCAATGGATTTGCGCAATGAAAATACTAGCCCCTATTCTACTTTTAATATTATCGTCAGTAGCAGCAACCGTACATGCCGCGCCTTTAGCGCCTTCTTTAACAACACCAAAATCGACTCTGATTGGAAAAGTATTTCACGATAAGAATGGTAATGGCTTTCAAGATAACGGAGAAGCTGGCATCGCTGGAGTTCGCTTAGCGACAGTAACAGGTTTGTTGATGGAAACGGATGGCTACGGTCGTTTTCATTTACCCGAGATGGGAGAGCCGCAAAGTTGGAGTCAGAATTTTATATTGAAACTGGATAAAGCCAGTTTGCCTGAAGGTGCAAGATTAACTACCGAGAACCCTCGTGTGATTCACGGCAGTATTGGTTTGAATAATATTAGTTTTGGGGTTTCGTATTAAAGAGACCTCAGCATAACTCTGGACGAGAGAAAAAAGAGATAGAATTTTTCATGTTTTATTCAAAATATAAGCGTAATAGCAGGCTATTGCGCGTTATTTTGGATGAAAGATGGAAAACTTATAGCTTTTTTTATCCGTTCACGAGTTATGCTGAGGTCTCTTAAAGTTATATTTTGTGCTTCTTGAAGCACACCCCCCCCCTTTTACATGATGTTTTATTGTTGCGCCATTTTTAAAGGCGTTTCTTTCTTAATCATATTAGACACTGGCATAGGCATTGGCTTATACAGCGCAACAGGATACCAGTTGGATGGATTATTCCCGACTTGCATGTATACGGTTGGGTAATTAGCGGCATAAAGTGGCAGTGCTTGTGGCGCATTTTGATTTGAACGCCTGTGATTCACAACGCCTTGATTAGCATTTTGTGTGACATCTACATTCACTTGAATATGCTTATTGGTGTTAAATAGCTGAATGAGTTTTCTAGCATTTTTCACACTTGTTGTGCCAGTAACCGTGTAACTAACCCCAACATTATATTGTGGTTGACTACGATTCACTTGTGCATGAACTTCTAGTGCTTTACTGTTTTTTAGCAATCTCTGAAGCATTCTTGCGGTTTTAATATCTGTCGTCCCGTTGGCTACATAGGAAATACTTTTAGCTTGCGCGGATGCTGTCGTAATAGTGGTTATACCCATTAATGCAACGGCGGCAAACAGCGTTGTTGATGCGACAAAAAAACCTTTTTCTGAAAATAATTTCATTTATTGAACCCCTTTGGTTAAACACACATCACAGCCCATGTGACGTATTTACTTTTATTAAAAGTAGCTATAATTAAAATATTTATTATTATTTGGTAAAGCTTGCACCGAGTATACTGAATAATGCATTAATCTGCGAGGCGTTCTTTAGCCCGCCAATCGTTGGAAGAAAGACGTGTTGTAGCACTTAGCGGGGATTTTATCTTTGATCTTTTCGTGCAATGCAGGTAGCTCAGACCAATGCACACCTTGCTTATGATGGTGCGCGGTGTGATAACCAAGATTGCCCGTGAGAACGTTATACCAAGGTGTTAAGTTGTTATGCGATGCTGCAAATTCATCAGGTGTATCAAGCCCCACATGATGCCCGTAGGTTGCCCACGAGGTGTACATCAAACTACCCATCATTGGCAGAATAAAAATAAACAGCGCACCAATTGGCTTATAAAATGCAAAGGCAAGCAAAGCGATCAACATAATGTTGCCGTATAATATAAAGTCTTTTTGTTGCTTAGGGAAACTCAAACCAACTTTGTAAGCACGGTAAAACGAGGTGAACGCCACTTCAAGCGTATAACCTATTTTACTTTTTGTACCACCATCTTTCTTTTTCCAACAACTTTGGTCTTTGTCTTGATCTAGGAAATTTCGGTGATGCCCAAAATTATGATGCAACACCCATAGATTGGTTGTAGCACCGGTGTGCAAACCATAGAAGAACTCTAAAAGGTGATTATGCCATACTTTTTTAAATACATTTCGATGTTGGTGATGATGATTCCACGCAGAAATAACGCCTTTAGGAATAATCATCAACAGCCAATAAACGACAAACAGCCAAATACTGTTAACGCTAAAAAAAACGATAAAGTCTAGTAATGAAAATAACAGAATGATAGTGACAGGTTTTTTGTCAGCTGAAAAATTAAACACGTACATGTTTCCCCAATTTTACCTCTTTGGTGACGAGAGGCTTCCTTGTGGTTCATTCTACTATTTTTTTAGTTAAATTGCAGATCATTAATCAACAAAAAATCAAAAAGACTAGCCAATATTTTATAATTTCTTTACTTAAATCATGTTCTAATACTAAAACCTATATTGTTTTAAACAGATTAAGGAAATTTAATGACCAATAAGCTTGTCGATGCACGCATCACACCAACGCAACATTTAAATATATTGTCACAACTTGAAGTCAGTAAATTGCTGGATAGCAGCCAATCAGGCTTATACAACTTATTTCGTCAGTGTTCGTTAGCGGTCTTGAGTCATGGTAACTACACCGATGATGCTAAGGAATTATTAGACCGCCATAAAGCATTTGATATTCGTATTATCCAGCAAGACCGTGGTATCAAGCTCGAAGTAAAAGGCGCACCAGCCGATGCTTTTGTTGATGGTAAAATGATTCAAGGGATCAATGAGCTATTATTCTCTGTGCTGCGCGACATTATTTATACGCATAACGATGTTATCAATAATCCTAAGTTTGATTTGAACGATAGTGAAGGCATTACTAACGCGGTATTCCATATCATGCGTAATGCGGGCGTCTTGCGCACCAATGAAAAGCCCCAGCTCGTTGTATGCTGGGGCGGACATTCAATTTCACGTAAAGAATACCTTTACACCAAAGAAGTAGGCTATCAATTAGGCTTGCGTGAATTAGACATTTGCACTGGCTGTGGGCCGGGCGCTATGAAGGGCCCCATGAAAGGGGCTACCTTTGGGCATTCAAAACAACGCGTGAAAAACGGACAATATTTAGGCATTACTGAGCCTGGTATTATCGCAGCTGAATCACCTAACCCTATTGTTAATGATTTGGTCATTCTGCCCGATATCGAAAAACGTCTTGAAGCGTTTGTACGAACGGGACATGGCATCATTGTTTTCCCAGGTGGCGCAGGAACGACTGAAGAAATTCTTTATATCCTTGGAATTTTATTACACCCAGATAATGCCTATGTACCCTTCCCCCTTATTTTTTCTGCTCCAGAAACATCTAAAGATTATTTTGATCAGATTGATCTATTTATCAGTGATACCTTGGGGGAGGCTGCTCAAGATCGTTACGAAATAATTATTGGTGATCCAGAAAGGGTCGCTAAGAAAATGAAACAAGGTATGAAAAAAGTAAAAGACTTCCGCCGCGAACACAGTGATGCTTATTACTACAACTGGCTCTTAAAAATAGATTCTGAGTTTCAAGAAACCTTTGAGCCCACGCACGAAAATATGGCAGGGCTAGAGCTTCATAAAGATTTGGAAACCCATAAGCTTGCTGCCAATTTGCGACGTGCATTTTCAGGCATCGTAGCAGGTAATGTTAAAGATGAAGGTATCCGAGCTATAGAAAAGTATGGCTTATTTGAGTTAAGTGGGGATAAAAACATCATGAAGAAGATGGACACCCTACTCCAATCATTCGTAGAACAAGATCGCATGAAACTACCCAGTGATATTGCCTATAAGCCTTGTTATAAGATTGTGACTTAATAATATAGGGTTGTATTATTTTACAACCCCTCCAAAAAAAATGGCACTTACTTAAGCGTAAGATATTGATAAAAAACAAAAAAAGAGAGTCTGACAGAATGATTTTCGACAAATAAAAAACACTATCAGGGAGCCCTGTCTCATGAGCATTATTAGCAACGTTGCAAGAATCCAGCAACCCTGAACAAAGGTTGTGGCATAGCAAACGCGTCCGTTTTATTGATGGTACAACAGTTACCATGCCTGATACGAGAGAGAGAGCCCTTGGATAAGAATAGTCATGCTAGAAAGCTTAAGTAAGTGCCATTCGTGGGGGCTTTTTATCTGTGTAAGATAAATATCTATCTATTCAATAATAGCTGATTTACCAGCCAATATTAGCGCTAGTTCTAACAAATCCGACCAGACTCTAGCCATTCCTTTATTGGCAATATCACCTTGCCCTTTGGATAGGCGGTCAATCTCACCGTTCTTTTTAAGGATATCGGGCCAATTAGCATATTGCATACGTTGCATCGCCACTTGAAAAGGCTTTTGTCGCGGTCGTGGCATCTTGGATAAAATTTGCGATGCGGCTACTCCATTTTCTAAACTAAAACTAGCATTGTAAAGCTGGCGGCCTAAATCAGATAGTGTCCACAGCATTAATTGAACGGGAACGCCCTCTTCTTTTAAATTATGATGGATATGTTGAACTCGATGCACATCGCCCATCATCACGGCATTAGACAGATCAAAAATAGAAAAGCGGGAGCTATCGCTAACCGATTCCAACACTTGCTTATCTTCAATGGTAACTTCAGTAGCATCATTAGCAAATAAGAGCTTTAGTTTACTAATCTCCTGCGTCGCTGCCAGCAAGTTTCCTTCCACACGTTCTGTTAATAAACGCACTGCCTCATTGCTTGGTCTCATGCCCTCGGCACGCATTCGTTTTGCGACCCATGCCATTGTTTGCGGCGGCGAAAGGTCCCATATCTGTACGACTACACCAGCTTTCTCAATGGCTTTTACCCATGCTGCATTTCGTGCGCTGCCCACTAATTTAGGCATTTGTATCAGTAACACCTTATCATCAGGCGGATTTTGCATATAATCACGGATGGCTTGGCTACCAACTCTTCCAGGTGTTTTAGTTTCAATACGTAAATCAATGAGTTTCTTTTCACTAAAAAGCGACATGCTATTAGATGCACCTAGTAACGTACTCCAATCGAATTTGTTATCTGCGTGCAAAACATCGCGCTCACTAAAACCTTGGCTCTGGGCATATTGACGTATGACATCACACGACT
Source organism: Cocleimonas sp. (assembly GCA_021647365.1). GTDB lineage: Bacteria > Pseudomonadota > Gammaproteobacteria > Thiotrichales > Thiotrichaceae > Cocleimonas. The sequence continues at coordinate 7,541 of JAKIUW010000024.1, forward strand.
CCATCACTTGTAATGGCTCATCTCCCGTAATCAGGAATACGCGAGGAATTTCTTGTTGTCGTTGCAAGAATACTTCAAATTGATCGGCGTTAACTTTCATGTGCTTATGATAACCTCTGTTTAAAAATCTTGTAACAAAAACAAACTGCCATCTACACTATTGCTATACATGTTTTTTATGGCAGAATGATCTAACACACCCATACCAACTGGAAAAAACTACCGTTCATTCATGTTTTACTACATCTATAAGGCGGTATCCATTTAGTATTCCCATATATGGTGATTTACATTAAATTTTGAGTCACAAAAACTGATTACCGATTTAATCTTTAAACAATTAAGCTTTTAAACAAATAAGTAAGCGCTTTTAATAGGAATAATAATTCATGAATATGTCTACAAAACTTTCAGTTTCAAGTGTGATACTTGCTGCCGTTTTATCTGGCTGTAGCCAACAACAGGTTATTGGTGGGTCACAAGTTACAAATGGCTCTTCACAATCATCGGGTGGATCACAAGTTTATGGGTCTCAACAAACCTCTGGCGGAACTCAGGTTTCTGGTTCACAACAAGCAGGTTCTCAACAGCACGTGGAAGCACCAGCTCCTGTTGTAGCAGTCACTGTTACACAACCAAGAGTAGCGCCTCCTGTTCGTCGTGTTTATAAAAAACAAGTTCAACCAAGACGTGTCTATACTCAAGCGCCACAACGTCGTAGTAACGGTTTAGGCTTACCAGCAGCTATGCCTGGTCAATGTTTTGCTAAGGTTCAAGTGCCCGCAAAATACACAAATAAATCACGCCGTGTACTTATCCAAGGTGCAACAAGTAAACGCGTACTTGTTCGTGCTCCTCAATACGGTTGGATTAATAAGCGAGTTCAAACACGTAAAGCATATTACGTGACACGTACTATTCCTGCTCAATACAAAACAAATACACGTCGTGTGTTAGTCAAGCCTGCTTACAACACATGGCGTAAAGGTCACGGTGCAATTACTCGCATCGATAATATGACTGGTCAAATCATGTGTCGTGTACAAGTTCCTGCTGTATACAAAAATGTTTCTCGTCGTGTACTTGTTCGTCCGGCTCAAAAAATTAGAACATTAGTTCCCGCTACTTACAAAACAGTGAAGCAAAAGAAGTTTATTGCTCCAGCGCTTTATAAGGCTGTTCACACACCTGCACGTTACAAAACACAAAACTACCGTGTAAAAACAAGTAATGCTCGTTATGTTTGGCGCGGCGTTCTTTGCCAAACCAATGCACCAAAGCATTACAAGAAGCAAAGCTACCGCAAAGCACCTAAACAATACAGACAAGCGCCTAAGCAATATCGCAAAGCCGTTGTACGTACTGCGCCAAAGAGAAAGCAATACAATCAATCTTCTGGCATTAGTTACAGTAGCTACCTAGCAGTTATGAATGCTGGCTCTAGTAAAACAAAACTTAATTCTGCTAAGAAGATGAATAAAAAAGCCGTTCTTAAAAAGGCTACAAAGAGCAAAGTAAAAACATCTGCCCCAAAAAAGATGCCAACAAAAATGACCTCTCCAAAGAAGATGGATAAGCAGGTTACTAAACAAACAAAGAAAGCAACAAAGCAAAGCATTGTTTCTGGTATCCAGAAAGCACTAAAAGCCAAAGGCTTTGATCCTGGTGCAATGGACGGAAAGATGGGACCTGGAACGGCTGCAGCACTTAAAGCTTTTCAAAGTTCACGTGGGCTACCTGTTGGTCAACTCAATAAGGATACGTTCCGAGCGCTTGGATTGATTCGATAAACTATTCGATTCATAAACCGTGAAAAGCCTGCCTTGTGCAGGCTTTTTTGTGTCCTTTTTATGCCCTTTTTTATACCCAATGAAACTGTAATTTAAGGTATTATTAAGCGCATATCGCTTAATCTAAATATTTAGGAATCACAATGGTAGAGATTTACGAAAAACTAGGCTTGTTTTACCTTGGTAAAGATATTGATAAAAGCACACTCGAAGCCACCGAAGCACTGACTCTACTAAAAAATAAAAACTTCACTACCCATGCAACCATTATCGGTATGACAGGTAGCGGTAAAACAGGTTTAGGCGTTGGTATTATTGAAGAAGCGGCTATTGATAATATTCCCTCTCTAATTATTGACCCTAAAGGGGATATGGGAAATCTCTGTTTAACAGATGCCTCATTCTCCCCTAGTTCTTTTGAGCCTTGGGTGGCTGATGAAGCTCGCGCAAAAGAAAAAGATGTCAGCAGTTATGCAGCAAAAATTGCAACTATGTGGAAAAAGGGTATTGAAAGCCATCACCAAGACAGCGCACGCGTTGAGAAATTCTCTAAGGTTAAAAAAACCATTTACACTCCGGGTAGTAGCGCAGGTGTAAGTATTAATATATTGAGTTCACTCGAAGCACCACCCAAACAAATATTAGAAGATAGTGATAGCTTTGCAGCTTACATCAAATCCACTGTAAGTAGTTTGCTCTCTCTCATCGGTGTTGAAGCCAACCCTGTAGAATCAAAAGAATATATTTTACTCGCTAAACTTATCAGCACCTCATGGATGGCGGGTGACGATCTGAGCTTAGAGGATTTGATCGGCAGAATTATCAGCCCTCCTTTTAAAAAAATAGGCGTACTTCCGTTAGAAGGATTTTACCCTCAAGCTGATCGTTTTAAATTCGCAACTAAGTTTAACTCCATTATCGCCTCCCCTACATTCAAAACATGGCTAGAAGGCGAAAGCATAGATATTCAAAAAATGCTTTATGATGAAAACGGTAAAGCCAAGGTCGCCATTTTCTCTATCTCACATTTAAATGATGATGAACGCATGTTCTTTGTCACTTTATTATTGAATAAACTCATCGCATGGATGCGCAGACAAAGCGGCACATCTGCACTTAAAGCCCTACTCTATATGGATGAAATTTTCGGATTCTTTCCACCTGTTAAAAACCCTCCCAGTAAAGAACCCATGATGTTGCTACTCAAGCAAGCGCGTGCCTATGGCGTTGGTGTAGTATTGAGCACGCAAAACCCTGTAGACCTTGATTACAAAGGGCTTTCCAATATGGGAACCTGGTTTATCGGGCGTTTACAAACCTCCCAAGATATTGCGCGCGTGATTGATGGCTTGGGCGGAAAGGTGGGTTCTAGTTATAACAAAGATGAAATTAGCAATTTATTGTCTAATCTTAAAAAACGTACTTTCTTCTTAAAAAGCGCACATCTTGATGATATTCGTTTATTTGGCACACGCTGGGTCATGAGCTATCTCAAAGGCCCATTAAAACGTGATGAGATTTCTGCATTAATGGCAGATCAGAAATCACAAATTTCAAAGAGTAATGACAACAAGCCTAAGATAAATAAAGTAAAAGTTGCTGGCTTTGATAACTATTCGACGCTTGATAATAGTATTCCACAGCATTTTGAAGTCTCCCTGAATGAATCAAATCAGTTTGCTCCTAACATCATGGCATCTTGCACTTTAAACTTCTTTAATCAAACGCGTGGTATTGATGAGAAGGAAGAGTGTTGCCTTTCATTGGCGCTAGAGGGCAGTGATCGCTCCTTAGAATGGGACGATGCTGAAACGCTCGAAGACACTAAAAACTGCTTTGATAGACTACCAACAAAAGCCTCAGAAAATGCACAATTTGCCGAAGTTCCTGATGTTGTAAGTGGCGATAAAAAACTACGTAAAACATGCATCTCATTAAAAGACTGGTTATACCACAAACACAAATTAGAGCTATATCGCTGTAAGTCACCTAAAATGGAATCAAATCCATATGAGTCGTTAACCGATTTTAAAGTGCGCCTTTCAGATATCCTTAATGAGGAAAAAGAAGATGCCATCGCAGTCTTACAAGAACGTTATGTAAAGAAAGAAAAAGTACTGACTGATCGCTTAGACCGCGCCATGGAGAAACTAGAAAAAGAAGAGTCAGATACCACCTCATCTTTTCTTAACGTAGGTATTACCGTACTTGGCGCGCTCTTTGGGAAGTCACGCGCCTCGATTGGGCGTGCAGGCTCGCGTGTATTAAAAGAACGAGGTGATGTAAGCCGTGCTGAAGAGCGCGTCGAAAAAATAAAAGATGATATTGAAGAACTCGAAGAAGAGCTAGAAGATAAGATTGATGATCTAGCCGAAGAATTTGAACTTGATAATATTGATATTGAAGAGTTCTCTATTAAACTGAGAAAAACCGATATTCAGATTGATGATATCGCGGTTGTTTGGAAGCCTCTTTCATAAGAGATAATAAAGATATAAGAAGCACACCCCCCCACTTTTACATGATGTTTCTAATAGCTACCCTGTAAAAATATTTTTTGCCACGGAAACACACAGAAGGACGCGGAAAAAGACAATACAAAAAAAAATATAAATTACTACAACCATTTTCAACAATTGAATTGAGCGTTTAAAAACAAATCATCTTGTAAAAGTGAGGGGTGCTTTTCTCTTATCAAATTACACGCTATTTCATCTTTTGTTTTTCTTCTGTGTTTTCCGTGTCCTTCCGTGGCAAAAATCTTTAATCTTTCTTAAGAAATACCCAGCCCCACGCCGCTAGCCAGCTCAATAAAATCAGGAAATGACGTGTTCACATTAGCGCAGTCATTTATCGTAATCTCTCCATTCGCTCGCAAACCAGCGATAGAAAATGCCATGGCAATACGATGATCTCCGTGGCTATCCACTTCGCCTGCTGTAAGTTGTCCACTTTGAATGATGATGCCGTCGGGTGTTGCTTGGGCATCAATTCCACAGGCATTTAAGCCATCTGCCATCACTTGAATACGGTCACTTTCTTTTACGCGTAATTCTTCTGCACCTGTTAATACGGTTTCGCCTGTTGCGCAGGCTGCCGCTACAAAGATCACGGGGAATTCATCAATCGCTAACGGAACAAGTTCTTCTGGAATTTTGATGCCATTGAGTTGAGCCGATCGAATACGAATATCCGCTACCGGCTCACCACCCACTTCTTTTTGATTCGACAAAGTAATATCTGCACCCATCAGTTTGAGTATGTCGATAACGCCTGTGCGGGTTGGGTTGATGCCAACGTGTTCTAGGGTTAGGTCAGAATTTTCTGCAATACTCGCACCCACCATAAAGAATGCGGCAGACGAAATATCGGCTGGCACATCAATATTACAGGCAGTTAACTTTCCACCACCTTGTAAGCTAATGTGCTTACCATGCTCGCCCGCGGTTGTAACGTCATAGCCAAAGCCTCGTAACATGCGTTCGCTGTGGTCACGCGTTATGCCTGGTTCGATGACGCTGGTTTTTCCTGTTGCATAAAGTCCAGCCAATAGCACCGCTGATTTCACCTGCGCGCTAGCAATCGGCATATCGTAATGAATGCCTTTTAGTTTGCTTCCACCTTTAATTTTAAGTGGCGGACGACCACCCTCTTCTGTGCCAATTTTTGCGCCCATCATGGCTAAGGGTTTGGTAATGCGATTCATCGGGCGTGTTGACAATGACTTATCACCCATTAGCGTTGAGTCAAAGCTTTGACCTGCCAGCAAACCCGTCAGTAAACGCATCGCTGTTCCGCTATTGCCCATATCCAAATCATCAATTGGTGCTGTTAGGCCATTCATGCCTACACCGTGAATGGTGACTGATTTATCATGCGGACCATCAATCTCCACACCCATTGCGCGAAATGCATTCATGGTCGCGATGCAATCCTCACCTGTTAAAAAGCCTGTTACGTGGGTTGTTCCTTCCGCTAAGGAACCCAGCATGATGGAGCGGTGCGACATGGATTTATCACCAGGGACGCGGAGTGTTCCTTTTAGGTTTCCGTTTGGGGTAGTTTTGAATTGAATGTTCGACATAATCTTTACTTTATTGTTTGAAGGATAAGAGTGTTATTAAACGATAGATATTGAAAGCACACCCCCCACTTTTACATGATTGATTGGTAAACTAGATATTCCTATCGCGCGTAGCTTTTGAATGCGCAAACAACTCTGTCAACGCATCTTCATCTTCTGCCTTAATCAAATCACTAAGATCAGATAAGTCCTGCTGGAAATCATTGAGCGCCGATAATATCGCCTCTTTATTTTCAAGACAAATATCGCGCCACATCACAGGGTCACTGGATGCAATGCGCGAGAAGCTTTTAAAGCCACCAGCGGCATAGTCAAAAACAGCATCACCGTATTGAGATTTTGATAAGGTGTTTACCAATGAATAGGCAAGCACATGGGGCAAATGACTGGTCGCAGCAAGTACATCATCGTGCTGTTTATAATCTAAAATTTCAACTATTGCGCCTGCCGTTTGCCACATTTCTTTTACCTGCAAGACAGCTTCTGAGCTTGTTTCTGCCGTGGGTGTTAATACGACTTTATGATCGATGTATAAATCATCAATCGCGGCATCTACGCTACTTTTTTCTCGCCCTGCTATGGGATGACCAGCGACAAAATTAGGAGAAATATTGCCATTAAAAGTGTCACTAAAAGCTTCTTTCGCAGTATTTATCACACTGCCTTTTGCGCTACCTGCATCGGTAATAATGGCATCAGGTTTAATATGATCCACAATACTTTCTAGTACGGGTTTAATAGCCCTCATTGGTACGGCAAGCAAAATCATATCCGCACCTTGCACGGCTTCTTTTGGGTCTAACGTGTAGCTATCAATTACACCTAAATCAACCGCGCGTTGTAAGTGTTCTGCGTTACGGCTACAGCCAACAACTCTTTCACAATAGCCTGCTTTACGAAGTGCGAGTGCCAGTGATCCACCAATTAATCCAACGCCAAATATTGTCAGTTGTTTGATCATGCGTCCAAAGCATCCAATACTTTATCTAAGGCATCCAAACATCGTTGATTATCTTCAACCGTCGAAACAGTGATGCGTAAATGATTAGGCATATTATAATTACTCAGTGGGCGCACAATGACCGCCTCTCGTAATAAAGCATCGTAAATCGGCATGGCATTGTCTTGCCCCGCTTCTTCTAACACCTCAGTAAAGTCTATGGTAATGAAATTGCCTACTGTGGGAATATACTCCAAGCCCCGGTACTGGCACGCCGCCCGCCAAAACTTGATACCTTTTGTGTTTATTTCAACACAGTTTTTCACATGCTCTTCATCATCCAATGCGGCTGTTGCTGCCAAAAGCGCAGGCGTATTGACATTAAACGGCTGGCGCACACGATTTAAACAATCGGCTATTTCTTCATTGCAAACGGCATAACCTACCCGCAAACCTGCAAGCGCGTATATTTTAGAAAAGGTACGCGTGGCAATCAGGTTAGAATATTTTGATAACCACTGTAGCGTGTCTGGATAATCCGGCTCGATAACATACTCAAAATACGCTTCATCGACAACCACAATCACATCGTTTGGTACATTTGAAATAAAGACATCTAGCTCATTTGCTTTTAACCATGTGCCTGTGGGATTATTTGGGTTGGCAATGAAAATTACTCGCGTTTTACCTGTGATAAGCGCTTGCATAGCATTCAAATCATGCCCATAAGGATTATCATCATCGTCACTTGGTATTGCCTTTGAAACTATCGCCGTTGCGCCAACGGCTTGAACGCTAATAGGATAAACCGCAAAGGCGTACTCAGAATAAATGGCTTCACGACCTTCGCATAAAAACGCACGGGCAATCATATCCAATACATCATTTGAGCCATTGCCTAATGTAATCTGGGCAGGTGAAATACCTAGCTTTTGTGACAATTTATCTTTTAAAATATAACCGCCACCATCAGGGTATAAATCAAGCGGTGGCAGTGGATTTTGCAATACTTCTACAACCTTAGGGCTTGGACCTACGGGGTTTTCATTCGATGCTAGCTTGAGTGTATTCGTTACACCCAGCTCACGCTCAAGCTCTTCAATGGGCTTGCCTGGTAAGTATGGCTGCAAGCCCTGAACACCTGCTACGGCGAGTTTTAAAAAATCTATAGTCATAATTTATTTGTCGTTTATACAACTGATTTGGGGTACGAACCTAATACCCTAACCAGCTCAGCTTCTTTTTCTAATTCCTTGAGTGCCTTGGCAACATTTTTTTCCTGAATATGACCATCTATATCCATAAAAAAGTAGTATTCCCAATTAGCATTACGCGAGGGGCGTGATTCTATACGCGTCATATCTAAGCCATTCGCTGCCAAGGGTGCGAGCAAATGATATAACGCACCTGCACGGTTTTTGGCAGAAATCATTAATGTAGTTTTATCTCGTCCACAAGGTGGAACATCTTGTTTGCCAATCACTAAGAAGCGTGTCGTATTGTCTTTGTTATCTTCAATACTTTCTTGGGTAATGGTTAATCCATAGGTGTTTGCTGCAAGCACACCAGCAATCGCGGCGGAGTTTTTATCTTCCAATGCTTGTCTTGCTGCTTCTGTGTTACTTGATACAGGGATTCGCTCTGCACTGGGTAAATTATTATCCAGCCATTCACGACACTGCGCTAAGGATTGCTGATGGGAGTAAATACGCTCAATATTTTTCCAGCCTTCATCTTTTATGTCTGGATTTACCATTAAATTTTGATGGATACGTAGTTTTATTTCACCACTAATTTTTAACGTTGAATTCATAAATACATCCAACGTATAGGAGATCACACCTTCGGTTGAATTCTCAATCGGCACCACACCATAATCAACCGTGCCATTTTCTACTTCCTTAAACACCTGCCCTATGGATCCTACAGGAACGGTTTCAACCGCTTGGCCAAAATGCTTCTGTGATGCTTCTTGCGAAAATGTCCCTTCTGGACCGAGAAAGGCAACTTTAATTTGTTGCTCTAATGCTAAACAAGACGATATTACTTCGCGATAAATCGCGGTAATACGCTCGTTCGCCAATGGACCTTTGTTATTTTCAACCATTCGATTAAGGATCTGCGCTTCACGTTCAGGGCGGTAAAACCAAAGATCAGTCTCCCCTGCCTCACGTTTAACGATACCCACTTCTTCGGCACACTTTGCACGTTTAGAAATCAGTGCCAGCATTTCATCATCGATAGAATCAATGCACTCACGAATTGCGAGTAGTTTTTTATTTATATCTTCACTCATTAGAGACTATCTATAACCCCATTAACCAAACAATGTTAAAAGAAATGAACAACTTTTCACAACAAAAAAAGCTAATAAAGCCGTTGCCATAAACATGATCGTAGGTATTTTTTCTGGTCTACTTTTATCATAAATTCTAGCTTCTTTTGATTTGGCAACTTGTACTTCAACGAATTGCCCTACCGCCAAATTCAAAATGGGAGTCTTCGTTCTAAACTGCATCATTTTTCCAGCAATTTGATATTCCACCGTTGGTAGACTTAACTCACCAATATCAGCAAGTTTAATAATTTTTCCTTTAACAATATCTGCATTTTTATATTCAAGAATACTTCGCAAAGCGACTATAAAAATCAAAAAAAGTAGTAATGTAATTGCCACAAATGCCCAACCAAATAAGAGATTAAATATTGCATCTGAATTTGTTACTTTATTCATGATATTCCCCGCTAGTTATATAATTCTGAGTTTTAGCATGCCCGCTATGTTTGATAACTCAGATTGTGTTTCTTCGCTAATGTTAGCCTCTACATCCAGCAATGTCACTGCAACATTATCTCTGGAATTATTAACCATATGAATAATGTTAGCACCTACTTTACCTAAAATATGTGAAACTTGCCCAACCATATCAGGGATATTCTCATGAATCATGGATATGCGTGAATCCCCCGCACGAGGCAGGTTAATAGTAGGCATATTCACTGAATTGAGGATTGTACCATTTTCTAAATAATTTCTAACTTCATTTGCCACCATAATAGCGCAATTTTCTTCTGCTTCTCCTGTAGATGCACCTAGGTGTGGAAGCGCAATAACGCGCTTATGATTATTCAAAAGAGTTGATGGAAAATCACAAACATAAGAATAAACTTTACCTGTGTCTAGTGCTTTGCAAACAGCTTTATCATTCACAATCCCATTACGTGCAAAGTTTAGGATAACTACATTATCCTTCATATTATGTAAGCTATTATCATTAATTAAGTCTTTTGTAGACTCTACCAATGGCACATGAAAAGTAATAAAATCAGACTCTTTTAGTAGATGATTAATGTCACTTGCTTTTTCTACATTAGCATCCAATTCCCATGCCTTATCAACAGAGATCAAAGGATCAAAGCCGATAACACGCATTCCTAACGAGACCGCAGCATTAGCAACCAATACACCTATTGCGCCTAAACCAACTACACCCAATATACGACCAGGTAGTTCAAATCCTCCAAAATTCTTTTTGCCAGCTTCTACTTGCTTGGTGATGACTTCATCTTCGCCTTCAAGGTTGATCGCAAAGTCACGTGCTAAAACCAAATTACGGCATGCCATTAACATACCTGCAATCACTAACTCTTTTACAGCATTTGAATTTGCACCTGGCGCATTAAAAACCACGACACCTGCATCGGACATCTTATCCAGCGGAATATTATTAACACCTGCTCCTGCACGACCTACAGCTTTTAATGATTCCGGTATTTCCATTTCATGCATCTTGAAAGATCGCAATAAAATTGCATCAGGGCTTTCTGCTTCATCAGACACTAGGTACTTTGATGGGGGTAATAAGCTGATGCCTTTATCAGATATGTTGTTTAGTGTTTGGATTGAGTATGTCATTTAGTTCCTAATTAGCCCTTTTATCTTAGAATATTTTTTAATGCACACGTTTAAAAAACGACCAATCAACCGTATTTTTTCTCAAAATCAGTCATCATTTCTACTAAGGTATCAACACCCTCTTCTGGCATCGCATTATAAATACTGGCGCGCATTCCACCGACTGAACGATGACCTTTTAGAGTAACTAAACCGCGTGTTGCTGCTTCTTCTAAAAATGTTCCATCAAGTTCTGAATTCCCTAATATAAAAGGCACATTCATTTTTGAACGACAGTCTTTATCCACAGGATTACTATAAAAATCAGAAGCATCAATTGCATCATAAAGCTTAGCTGCTTTACGCGCATTGATTTCAGCTATGCCTTCAAGCCCACCTTTTTCTTTAATCCACTTAAAGACTAGTCCTGCCAGATACCAAGCGTAAGTTGGTGGCGTGTTGTACATAGAATCATTGCTACCGTGAATATCATAGTTCAACATTGCGGGGCAAACATCCATTGCATGGCCAACCAAATCTTCACGAATAATCACAATCGTCAAACCTGCTGGACCAATGTTCTTTTGTGCGCCTGCGTAAATCATTCCGAATTTTGAAACATCGATTGGACGAGAAAGAATGCTAGATGACATATCCGCAATTAATGGCACATCGCCTGTTTCAGGAATAAACGGAAACTCCACACCCGCAATGGTCTCATTCGGTGTGTAATGCAAATACGCCGCATCAGGATTTGTATCCCAGCTTTCGTAAGGACGTACTGTTGTGAACTTAGTGTCTTCTGTACTAGAAACCACATTAACTGAACAATAACGATTAGCTTCTGCAATCGCTTTTTTAGACCAAGCACCTGTGTTTACATAATCTGCACTGTCTTTTCCACGTAGTAAGTTAAGCGGAATTGCTGCAAACTGCGAACTTGCACCACCTTGTAAAAACAACACTTTATAATTATCAGGAATCGCCATAATTTCGCGTAAATCAGCCTCAGCTTCTGCCGCGATAGACATATATTCTTTACCACGGTGAGACATTTCCATCACCGACATGCCACTACCATTCCAATCTAACATAGCAGCTTTTGCTTGCTCTAAAACTTCCAGCGGTAACATCGCAGGGCCGGCGCTAAAATTGTACTTACGTGTCATTTTTATTTCCTGATAAAAGATTAATTGATAGGTAACTCATCATGTAAAACTAGGGGGGTGTACATTGATATTAAAAGTATTAACACGAGCTTTTTTAACACGAAGCTAGTGAAAATGCATATTTTTTCAGCTATTTATTGACCATATTCATATTAACTTATTGATTCATTCGTTTTCTCTATCTGTGTTTGTGCTGTATGCGTAAACGGTGTCGATAAGGAGATACCTTTTTCAATCGAAGTTTCTAGCATCAACTGCAATAAGCGCTGACGCGTTAGCATGAGCTTTTCCACTTCTTTGGTGTAATAATAAAACACCCATTCAACCGCGTGATCGCCTGTGTCGTAAACACCATATTCAAGCTCATACTGCTCTTCAATTTCGATGCTAGAATCAGTTTTTGCCAACTCATAAACTGTTTCAAATAAGTCTTGTACATCATCAGCTGGAACATCATAACCAATCTTGAATCTTAAGTTTTCACGCAAACCTTTGGCTGAAGCAAATTTGGAAAGGTTGTGTACAGTAAAGTCACGTAGTTTAGAGTTTCTAATCATAATACGGTGATTATTAACAATATTTAGTATTACCGTATGGAAGACTTTTGTCTTGTAAACCAACCCGTATATTTGCTCACCATCGTTAAACTGAATAACATCGCCTTCAGAAAACATATCGCTGTTTAGGATGATCAAGCCATGAAAAATATCTGGCGCCCAGATGCTCGATGTTAATGCTAAAAACACACCGATAATACCAATCACACCACCTGCTTCTAAAACCGAATCAAAACCCAGTAAACGGATAATGCTCAATAAAGCAATGATGCCGATAAAAACACTGCTAAAAATACTTAAAAGCCGCGTTTGATAGGTTGAGGTGTAGCGCTTTTTGCCTTGTATTTCTCGCTCTTTTCCATATTGACGAACTAAAAAGGCATGCGCTAAATGCATGGCTAAATAAGCAAAATAGACAATCGCCAGAACGGCGAGAATATTAAAACCAAGACTTTTAGTTTCTAAACCTTTGTCGCCTTGAAAAAATCTAAAGTAACCATAGGCAAGCATAATAAGTAAGTTTAATGCTCTAAAAATCATTACCTTACGAGAGAAATTTAATACTTTTTCAGGGTTATGATAAACCTGTTTGAGGATTTGCCTGGCGAAGATTAACAACAGGATATTGACGCCTATAATGACGTAGCCAAAAGTGTCGAAGCGGTCGATAAAAGCAATAATAGTATTAGTCATTAATGTCTCTGCTTGCACCGCGCCCTTCGACTCCGCTCAGGGAACTGGTCTGTTTGTAAACCTTGGGCATTAGAGTCTGAATATTCAATACCATTTTTCTTTAAATTAACTTCCTTAAAAGTAAATATACCGCACAACTCCAGCTCCCTGAGCGGAGTCGAAGGGCGCGACACAGAAAGCACAAAACTATCTATTCCGACTATGACTTTCATTCTGACACTGAGCCAAATCAGGTAATAATTCATAATTACCCTCTATCAAAGCCAATTTCTTATTTCTGCTCCAGCCTTGCACTTGCTTTTCAATATAGAAAGCATCGTCTATTCGTTCGTATTCTTGGCTAAACACTAACGTTACTGGCAAACGATTTTGCGTGTAATGTGAACCTTTGCCTATATTATGTTGTGCCAATCTAAGTTCTAAATCTTTGGTGCTACCAGTGTAGTAGCTGTTATCTGAGCATTTGAGTATGTAAATCCAGCCGCTCATTAGTAGTTTTGGTTCCGCGCCCTTCGACTCCGCTCAGGGAGCTGCTACTCTTCGGTATCAGGATTTGGAACACTTGCTTCATCAGAAGCTCCATCTGCACCTTCTTCCAAATGATCTTCATCTTCATCATCACCCATACTAGCAACCTGAACCAACTGTGTAAGATTCTCACCTTTACCTAGCTTGATTAAACGAACACCCTGCGTATTTCGACCAACAACAGAAACATCCTCGACCTTAGTTCTCACTAAGATACCGCCGTTGGTGATCAACATAATTTCATCTTCATCAATCACTTGCACCGCGCCGATTGAAGCACCGTTACGCTCTGATGTTTGAATAGCGATGACACCACCGCCACCACGATTTTGAGCTTTAAATTCTTCAACTTCAGTACGTTTACCGTAGCCGTTTTCGGTTGCCATGAGCAAGCGACCTTCACGCAATACGATTAAGGCATTTACCGTTTGGTCTTTCGCCATTTTAATACCACGAACACCCGCCGCTGTTCTGCCCATGCAACGCACGTCTGATTCTTTAAAGCGAATCGCCTTGCCTTGCGTGCTAAATAACATCACTTCGTCATCTTTTTCAGTCAACGCGACATCAACCAGCTGATTGCCTTCGTTTAACTTAAGTGCAATTAATCCGCTAGAGCGTTGATTAGAAAAGGCTTTTAACTCTGCCTTTTTAACCGTACCGTCTTCAGTCGCCATGAAGATGTATTTATCATCTTCATATTCACGAATCGGTAAAATTGCTTGTATGCGTTCATCCTCTTCCAATGGCAACAAGTTCACAATGGGTAAACCACGCGATGTACGGCTCCCCATAGGTAGTTGATACACCATGAGCCAATAAACCTTACCTTTAGATGAGAAACACAACACGGTATCGTGCGTGCTTGCGACAAAGAGTTTTTCGATGAAGTCTTCATCTTTCATCTTGGTTGCCACTTTACCGCGTCCACCGCGACGCTGTGCACGATAGGTATCGACTGGCTGAGCTTTGGCGTAACCTTCGTGCGAAAGCGTCACCACAACATCCTCTTCAGGAATCATATCAATATCATTTAAATCTTCACCAACTGCATTGATTTGAGTTAAACGCTCATCGCCGTACATTTCGAGCATTTCTAGTAATTCATTGCGGATAACCAGCATCAAACGTGCAGGTGAGCCTAAAATATCTAAGAAATCGATGATTTTTGTTAATAGTTCGCGATATTCGCCTAAAATTTTGTCTTTTTCTAAACCTGTTAAGCGGTGTAGTTGTAAATCTAAGATTGCTTTAACTTGGATTTCAGTTAACCAATAGCCATCATCTTTCAAGCCAAAACGTGGGTCTAGATTTTCTGGGCGAGCAGTTGAAGAATCACCTTTTTCAAGCATTTCTAAAACAATGTCTGCCTTCCACGCTTGCGCCAATAAACCCTCGCGGGCTTCTGCGGGATTAGCTGATGAACGTATCAAGGCGATGATTTCATCAATACTACCCAGCGCAACCGCTAAGCCTTCTAAAATATGCGCACGCTCACGTGCTTTGCGAAGCAAATAAATGGTACGACGCGTAACCACTTCACGGCGATGACGTACAAACGCTTCAATGATTTCTTTAAGATTAAACAGTTTAGGTGCGCCATCAATGATTGCGACCATATTGATGCCAAAACTGCTTTGCATCTGTGTCTGCTTGAATAAATTATTCAGTATGACTTCAGGAACTTCACCACGCTTTAGCGTGACGACCATGCGCATACCATCTTTATCCGACTCGTCGTTTAGTTCTGAAATCCCTTCGATTTTTTTATCTTTAACCAGCTCTGCTATTTTTTCAATGAGACGAAGCTTATTTACCTGATAAGGTAGCTCTGTCACAACAATTTTTTCACGACCGCCTTTTGTAGTTTCAAAATGCGCGACAGCACGAATTTTTACACTGCCTTTACCCGTGTGATATGCCTGCTTGATGCCATGCGCACCATTAATCACACCTGCCGTTGGGAAATCAGGCCCTGGCAAGTGAACCATTAAGTCATCAATGCTTAATTCTGGTTCATCAATCAATGCAACCGTAGCGTTAATAACCTCGGTAATATTGTGTGGCGGAATATTCGTTGCCATGCCCACCGCGATTCCTGAAGAACCGTTGAGCAATAAATTGGGCAAGCGTGTTGGGAATACCACTGGCTCAAATTCTGAGTCATCGTAGTTACCCTGAAAATCGACTGTTTCTTTATCCAAATCAGCCATTAAATCATGGGCAATTTTTGCCATACGTACTTCGGTATAACGCATCGCAGCTGGTGAGTCGCCATCGACCGAACCAAAGTTACCTTGACCATCAATGAGCATATAGCGCAACGAGAAAGGCTGTGCCATTCGAACCATCGTATCGTAAACGGCAGTGTCACCATGCGGATGGTATTTACCGATTACATCACCAACGATACGTGCTGATTTTTTATACGGCTTATTGTAGTCGTTGCGAAGATCGTTCATCGCAAATAAAACACGACGATGAACAGGTTTTAAACCGTCTCGAACATCAGGCAAAGCACGCCCAACGATAACGCTCATGGCGTATTCGAGATACGATTTACGCATCTCATCTTCAAGATTAATTGGGATTATTTCTTTCGCGAATTCAGCCATAAATCAGGTCGTCTTTTGACGTATAAAAAGTGTGGCTGGAGTATATCAGAGTGGTGGATAAAAAGTACTTTTTGAAGGCTTAAAACAGGGATTAGTTTGTGCTTGTTTTTAAGTGTATTTTATTAAAAGCAGTTCTACTGAGCTTGTTGAAGTACACCCCCCCACTTTTACATGATGTTTCTTACATTGTCGCCTATCTGACTAACTCTTATAGTCATTATTTAAGAAATGCTTTGAGTTCCTCACTTACGTTTTTTTGCTCCATTCTCAGGTCATAGGCAGTTTGCCCTTTATTGTTTTTGAGGCTTTTATCAGCCCCCAAAGAAAGTAACAATTTAACTTTGGGAATAATGTTAATACCAAACTCTGCCTCTTCCATTAAAGGCGTTTTTCCTTCATCGTCTAGGGCATTTATATTTGCGCCTAGTTTTACCAGTAGCCGAATGATGTTTTCTTTATCTGACAGTGAGATGGGGGACATATCGTACTGGCTCACTTTATTTACATCAGCGCCCTCTTTGATGAGCTTTTCTATCATTTCTTCATCTGCATATTTAACGGCATCAAACAATGGATAAAAACCATCATCATCCTTTTCTTTATAGTTGATGGTTTTCATTGCATCCAAATCTAGCTTCCATTTTTTTGCAAAATCATAAGGGCTGTGACCATCTGCATCTTTAATATTTGCATCAGCTCCTGCACGCATCAATATCGCCGCAATGTAAGGATTGAGTTTTCCCAGAGAGACACCAAGTGGTGTCATATTATGTGACCCTGTAGCATTGACATCCAGCCCCTTGCTTAGAAGATAACGTACAATTTTTGGGCTGTCGCCACCAGCAGCAGCTAGCAACAAAGTGCTTCCCCGCTCACCTTTATGTTTAATATTGGCGCCTTTATCGATGAGTTTAAAAAATAGAGTCTCATCGCCTTTGATGGCAGCTACAAAAATGGCGGTGACTTTATCCTTGTCAGTTTGTGTGTGAATATCATAGCCCTTGGCGATATACTCTTTTACCTTGGCTATATTCACCTTGTAGATAGCTTGCTTGAAATCTTCCACTCCCTCTTTATGCCCAAAGTCACTCGCCTTCGCTACCACTTCGAAATTTTCTGCAAATGGTTTACAGTCTGCTTTTATCTTTTCCTTTTTAAGCATTTTTTCACAATGCTTTTTAGCCTTTTGTTTGGCAATATCTAAAGTAAAGCTATTCTCAACTCGGCCGCAAGCTTGTTTTCCATCTTTGGATTTGGCAAAAAAGTATGCCTGATGCTGACTACCTCGCAAATAATACTTGTACTGCATCAAACAAGCACCATCATCGATCATTACCTTAGCCTGATCAAGATAGGTCTTGTACTCTTCACTACTCAAATATTTATCAGACTTTGGTGCTAGTTTAATTCCAAAATCATTAGCTTTAAGCAATATATTTTTATTGTATGCGTAGACTTTACAATCAGACTTTGGTGTTTTTTCACCACGTTTAAGCTTATTATCATTACAGGACTTAATCGCTTGCCTTTTAGAGGCATTTTTTGTTTGATTTTTATAAGAGTATCCACAGGCATAATCACCATTCGCATCAATACTGTAGCCAAAAGACTTATGTCCTTTTGCTTCTAGAAACTTGTCAAAAAAAGGCAAGCAGTTACCCAAAACAATATTTTTTGCTTCTTCTTTAAGCTCCTTTTTTTGCGTATCACTCAAGGTAGAATTATCTAGAGATTCAAGAGAAGTAAAATCTCCTTCTTTTACTTTAAAAACACCATCACTGCTCACAAGCTTGCACTCCGCATTTAGCACACGAGAGCGACAGCCTTTCATGGCTGAATCAATAGCCTCTTGAACTGTTTTATATCCATTAGCCCAATTACATCTGTCTTTGTCTGTTTTGGCTTCTCGCGCATAAACGAAAGCTTGATGTTGTTTTTTATTTAAATATTTATTGTTATAGTAATCAAGACAGCTTCTACCTAGCACATTTTCTGGCTTGATCTCAGCAAAAGCAGAAGAAGACAAAAGTAGTAATAGTAGTAATAAATATTTCATGATACTCCTTATCATGTAGATAATTTAGAGTGGTGTTTCATTATGCATTACCCCACTGACAAATCCACAAACGTATCATAAAAAGCGGCTCCGCCACCAATGTCTGTCTTGCGGTTTTCTATCAGAGCGTTGATTGTTTGTCCTGTTGGGCTACTCGCCATCCATGCGCCTTTGTGACTGTATAGTACGCCTTTGGCTACATCATCTGTTACGTGTGCTTTTAGAATGACTTCACCGTTATCATTTGATAGTTTTACTTCTTGTCCGTCGCTTATGGATAACTTTTCTGCATCTGTGGGATTAATATCGACAGCTTCCAATTCGATCCTGCAACCACCGAAGGTTGAGTTTGAACGATGAAAATACGCTGATGTGACTAGCACGAAAGGATGCGCTCTTTTTGCTGGTTCAAAACGCGGTAATCCGTAGCCATATTTTTGCTCTAGCGTTTCATTGTACAGGGTTACTTTATCTGCCTTATCCGACAGCCAAATATGGTTTGAATCCAACATGCTTAAAGATGCATTCGTGCTTATTTCGCTGACCTTATTTTCTTTGGTGTCCGCACTGGATAAGTCAAAGGCTTGTTCTTGTAATTGCTCATCTGTGTCTTTGAAAGCCTGCTCGTCAAAGCCAAAGCGCTTCGCTAAACGACGGAATATCTCTGTGTTAGGCAACGACTCTCCGACAGGGTCAATCGCTGCTTCGGTGCGTTGTAATTGCGTGTAACCGTAGGATGCGTACACATCACTGTGTTCAAAGTGGCTACAGGCTGGCAAAATCACATCGGCATATTTCATGCTATCGGTCATATTAATGTCACAGCCGATCACAAACACGTCTTCTTGCGAGAGCGCTTCAATCATTTTATTTTGGTTTTGATGCACAATGACAGGGTTATGATTGTAGATAAAAACCGTTTTTATCGGCGCGTCATTGCCACGATCTAAAATATGATCAGCCGCATCAATTAAATTAAAAGTACGTGTGGGATTTTCTAGCAAATCAGGGCGCATCAGTTTGTCAGGTGTTTTGTGAAAAGCGGGCGAGTAGTAACCCATTTGCCCTTGCCCTATTTCACCAAACTGCCCTGTAAGTACTGATAACGCCATCGCCGAACGAATTGTTGATCCACCGTTACGAGAACGTTCAACCCCTACTCCAACCATCATCGAAACACGTTTAGCATTACGAAACAGTTGGATAAATTCTTCCAGTTGGGTTTTCTCTATTCCACAAACCTCAGTAATATTTTCTTTTTCATAGGTTTTTGCATGGCTAAGATATTCGTCCAGCCCTGAAACTTTATCTTTAATTTTGGCATGATCAATCATCCCAAGGCGCTCAAACTCTGCCGTCATTGCTAAGGCAAAATACACATCACTGGCAGGTGTCACCTGCAAATACAAATCTGCAATGCCTGCCGACTTGATGCGCTTAGGATCAATAACAATAATCTTCGAGCCATTTTTGCGTGCTTTATTGACTGTTTTCATTAAGTGCAAATATGAAGTTGTGGTATTCACCCCCCACAAAATAATTAGATCAGAATGCTCAGCTTGCTCGGCAGGCATCGCCACCGTTTTTCCAAACAATGAAGCATAAGAAAGACTACGCACGCCCGCACACATAGGCGGACGATTTAATTGTGTTGCGCCAAGCTTATAAAAAAAACGCATATCCATTGAGTTTTCTGCGAGCTGTCCGTGTGGGCCTGCATAGTTGAGCGGCATTACGCTTTCTGTACCGTACTCATCAATACCTTTTTGAATGCCTTGATAGCAAAGCTCAATGGCTTCATCCCACGAGATACGTTCAAACTTGCCAGAACCGCGCTTGCCTATACGACGTAGCGGCGTGGTTAAACGATTTTTGCCATGCACAAACTCAGGGTAATATTTTGAAACCTTGCCACACACAACGCCATCCGTAATAGGATTGGCTTTAGAGCCTTTAACCTTTATCAGCTTACCGTTTTCTACAACAGCGGTCAGACTACAAGCATCAGGGCAATCTAACGGGCAGACACTGGGCTTGGCAGTGCCTTGAATAGAGTGTGACATCATCGATAACCTGTTTAATTTGTACTATGATAAGTATAAAGCAGTTTTACTGAGCAGGGAAAGCACACCCCCCCACTTTTACATGATATACAGTTACATTGATTGTTATAACATAACAAGATGAACCAATTTAAATTCGACAACTCATACTAGCATGCCAATAACAAAAAGCTCATTCAAACCCGCTTGGGGACTTTCAAACCCACACCTACAAACACTCTGGGCCACCTTTTTTCGCTCGATGCCTGAGGTTGATTTAAGCGCTGAACGCGTAGAATTAGAAGATGGCGATTTCATTGATTTAGCCATTACGCCATTAGCGGGAAAACCTATTGTTATTATGATGCATGGGCTTGAAGGCTCGCTTAAATCTCCCTACGTTAAGCCACTTATCAAAAAGCTAGATGAAGCAGGTTATGGTGTGTGTTTTATGCATTTTAGGGGCTGTAGTGAAGAGCTTAACCGCCTGCCGCGCAGTTATCACAGCGGCGATTCCAGTGACTTGCATTTTGTAATTGATTATTTACAAGACGAATACCAACAGAATCCCTTTGCCGTAATTGGTTATTCACTGGGTGGAAATGTCTTGCTCAAATGGCTGGGTGAGCTGGGTGACGATGCGCCAACGACGACGGCTATCGCGGTCTCTGTGCCCTTTCAACTTGAACATGCAGGGGATCGTTTAGAGAAAAGCTTCTCACGCGTTTATCAAAAACACTTGATATCAACCTGCCAAAAGAAATACCAACAAAAATTCGAATCTCAGGCATCACCCTTGGGCGAAGAACTGGATGTTAAAAAGCTAGATACATTTTACACCTTTGATGATCAAGTTACCGCACCCCTGCACGGTTTTGAAGGTGCCGATGACTACTACCAACAATGTAGTAGTCGCCAGTTTTTAAAACACATTGAAAAACCCACGCTGATTTTACATGCAAAAGATGATCCCTTTATGTGGGAAAGAACAATACCTGATGAAGATGAATTATCATCCTGTGTTGAGCTAGAGTTATCAGATTCAGGTGGGCATGTGGGCTTTATTGGAGGGACACATCCCTTCAATATTGAATACTGGGTGGATAAACGCATTATGGAGTGGTTGAGGAATGTCAGATCAAGTCATACAAACTCTGCAAGCCCATAGAGTAAGCCTCTAAGGTATCATCTCCGTTGTTGCGCTTTTCATGAAGGCGATAAGCATTCATTTCAAAGTGCGCCTAGGATATGATACCTTAGAGGCTTACAGAATTCATATGACTTAATCAAACATCCCTTAAATACCCTTCGTGAACAAGACCAGAACTAAAAAACCAAAACAAAAAATAAAATCACCCTTGCCAATGCGCGATGGCGTTTCGGCTAGTCGCGTCTGGCTTCCTAAAGATGACAATAATGAATGGACTACAGTGCTGGATTTTTTAGTCGGGCGCTTTCCTTTTATCAGCCAAGAAATCTTACAAGAACGTATGTCACGCGGTGATATTGTGGATGAAACTGGCAAGCCTTTTGATAAAAAAACAGCGTACCAAGCAGAAGTGTTTCTCTTTTATTATCGTGAAATTCCTGACGAGCCTGAAATACCGTTTAAAGAAAAAATCCTTTTCAAAAACGAAAACTTTATCGTCGTGGATAAACCCCACTTTATACCTGTCACACCCACAGGACGTTTCGTAAAAGAAAGTTTATTGGCACGGTTAAAACATCATTACCAAATTGAAGAAATCAGTCCCATTCATAGGCTCGACCGCGAAACAGCAGGCATCGTCATGTTCACCTGCAATGTCGAAGTGCGCGGAGCATATCAAAGCTTATTTCAAAAGCGCGAAGTGGAGAAGACTTACGAAGCGATTGCCCCGCTGCTTTCAACAGCTGCAGACAAAAAATTATTTCCGCTTATTCACAAGAGTCGTATCGTAAAAAGTGATACATTCTTTCTTATGCAAGAGGAAGAAATCACAGCAGACAAGCCAATCAACAGTGAAACCCATATTGTTATTGATGAAGTAAAAGGAGATTTAGCACGCTACAAACTCAAACCAGTAACAGGCAAACAACATCAACTACGCGTGCATATGATGTCGCTGGGGATTCCTATTGTAAATGATCCTTTTTATCCTGAGCTGTTGCCTTGTAAGGGTGAAGATTATTCGAGTCCTTTGCAGTTGTTGGCAAAGTCTATTGCGTTTGATGATCCTGTCTCAGGGGAAAAACAATATTTTGAAAGTGAAAGGAGTTTGATATTTTAAGGTTTGTATCTTTAATTTTTGTATCTTTAATTAAAGGAACCTCCCATAGATGGTCTTCTCCATTTTTGTAAAGCAATGAATAACTCAATATATATGATAGGGATAGATTTGCTTCCATATATTCGGCTTTTATTTGGGATTACTAATCCCGAGCCTTAATGAAGTCTACACAGCCCTCCATCACTATTATGCCAACGGGGAGTTTGCGAAGAAACTCGGTCGCTGTCCTCGTCTGAGTTTCTTTCTGTGTACTTGCTTTCCATGCTTGTCTAAGCCTGCGTAGGAAAGGTTGCCTTTGCTATATCTAGTCCGATTATATTAATATTCAATGATAGCTCGATAGTTTTTTAAACGACTGCTAGAATTTATGCAAAGCTACATGATAGATACCTATGACCACAAAACTCATCTCCACAACCGCATTATCAAAAAATCACGAGCTAACCAGCAAAGCGCTCTTTGATATTTTTGTGAACCTTGGTTGGCTTGAAAGAGTCGATAACGAGTGGGCGCTTACGGTGACAGGTTTAAGCCAAGGCTCTAGTTATCGAACCAGCAAGCAATACGGCAAATACATTGTTTGGCCTGAAGATATTAATTTTGAAATTCCTGATGCCGAACCACTCATCACTGCCACAGTGCTGGGCAAAGGCTTTGAGGTATCAGCACAGAAATTGAATTTCATTCTTTCTGAAATTGGCTGGGCAAAAAAAGGCGACTTGGGTAAAGGCTGGATAGCGACCGACCACGGTTTAAACATCGGTGCGATACAAGCAGAAGATGCAAAATCTGGCGTGCCTTATATCCGCTGGCCAATTAACATCGCGAAAAACAAAACGCTGGTTTCAACCATTGCCGATTTTAAAGGGAACCCTATTGAGGAAAAGGCTGATAAAGTTAACCTTGAAATATCAGAATTCCGTAATGAATTCCCCGCCAAGCACCGCGCCATTGATGGACACTTCACCCGTTCAAAAGCGGAAATACTAATTGATAACTGGCTTTATATGTTTGAAATCGTCCACGCTTACGAGCGAAAACTCCCCATCGAAGAGGATGTCTATTCTGATTTTTACATCCCCACAGGCAAGGTTTATATTGAATATTGGAGTAATGAAAAAAACACAAAATACCTACACCACAAACGCATCAAACAAGGTATCTATAAAAAATATGGCTTTAACTTGATTGAGCTAGAAGATAAAGATGTACAGAATTTAGATGACATTTTGCCGAAAATACTATTGAAATTTGGAGTTCAAACATATTAACCATAATTAAAATATTTTTTGATAGTAAAAATATTTATATGTTTCCCTGCTAATGATATATTGAGTGAGAGTTCTTCTCCTTTATTTTTAAAACCACTTGGAGTATCACAATGGCAGATATACCCTCGTCTATTAATGGTGTAATAATAGAATTTTCAGATTCCGTTAGCAAAAGTGTCGATCAAAAAATAGTTCATGCTTTAAATCACTGTATTAAAACAGCTATAGCACCAGGTTACGCCCTTAATAAAATATACATTTCATCTGCAAATGATTCTCATAGCTACCCAAGCAGACATGTACAAGGCGACGGCAAAGCTGTTGATATATCTCGTATCAACGGATTAAAAATGTCATTGCATTACAACTCAAATGACATTGTTAAAAATATTACAAACGCAATTCAGGATGAATTTGAAACCTTTGCAGGTCGGCGTGAAAATTTTGGTCCGTATTTTAAGAAAAAACTTGGTAATCCCCACTCGGTTAGTGGACATGATGATCACATCCATATTTCTGTAAACTAGGAGAAAATGATGAAGTACCTATTCTTAAGCTTTTTACTACTTGTATCTTGTAGCACCCACTCAGAAGAAAAAGTTAAGAAACTCGATAATCCACTTTTGGTAAAAATCCTAGCATTTGGAGAACTGACAGACCTTAATCAGTTACAAAAAGATATTGATAAAGAGTTGTGGGTGAAAATCTATAAGGTTCCCAGCACCAAAAAGAACGACTGCTTTCCAGAGTCACACGGTATTTGTGAATATGAATACTATTTAGTTACGTCTCAGTTTGATGAAAACCCAACGATTAATGCATACTCCTTAGGAACTTTTGGTGAATTTACAGACTACAAATGGGAGCCAGCTACATCAACTGATAAAGCCATTATTAATATTAAAGTAAGCAATTATTCCATCGCTGCATTAAAATATAATTCGACACTTAAGAACAAAGAAAAAGAATACCAGTTAGTGGCTTTGCCAAATAAAGTTATTTTTAGCAAGAAGTAAAAACATCATGTAAAAGTGGGGGGGGGGGTGTGCTTCAGCAGAACTGCCTACAACAAACCAATCACAGAAATCTGTCGCCCATAATCTGTTAATTTCTCATGCGTATTACGACGATAACTAAAGAACTCATCTTTTAATTTATAGGTATCCAAGCCTAAATCTTCTACCTTAATCCCGCTGCGATTGCACTGCTCTCGTAAATAAGCGGGTAAATCAAAATAGCTTCTGCCCTGCTCTTCTAGCAAATATGGCTCTGAAAGAATGTTGCTAATCTCATTGAACTGATCAATAAAATCTTGCTGAACTTCATATGACGATTGATGAATTGTGGGGCCAATACAAGCGCTAATCTCTTCGCGCTTTGCCCCTAGCGCGCACATTTCCTTTACAACCGCTTCGATAATACCTGTGACAGCGCCCTTCCAACCTGCGTGTGCCGCTCCGATAATAGAGCCTTCAGCCAATTGAGAACCATCAGTATTTGAAAATAGCACAGGCGTACAATCAGCGCCTAGCACACTTAAAAACACTCCACGTTCATTAGTCACCATTGCATCGCCTTTTTGATACTCATCGTTGGGCATATCTTTGCTAATGGTGTAAACCTTGGTGCTGTGAATCTGATACAAGCCGTAAAGCTTTGCCTCTTCTTTGCCATGTTCTTTGTTATGGCTTGCACCTAGCGCTTGCATCACGCGTTGTCTGTTTTCTATCACTTTCTCGAGAATATCATCCGAGCTTGGGCTGCAGTTTAGCGAGTCATACACGCCTGTTGATACACCACCATTTTTAGTGAAAAATCCGTGGCGAACACCCTCAATGTTTTTAAGTAGTGTGCTTTGTTTATAGTTAATTGATTAAATCCTCTTTATACGTTGTGCTAACTGGATAGTACGCTTGTGTACATTAGTAAATCAAGTGTGTTCACAACTGTAAAATTATTCTAAATGACAAACATAAAAATATTTATCACCCTCATCAAAACAAAAACAATTTATTAATTAATAATAAATTGACATTAGAATATAAGAATATTATTATATGCGCATATTCAGTTGAAAAATTGAATATCCCCATCCTCCTTTGGTGGTATTTTTGCAGCTCTTATGAGCTGCATTTTTTTGCCTGCGATTTATAGATTATCCACTAATCCAAACTCCAAAGCACACCCCCCCCACTTTTACATGGTCCCTTTCGTAGACTACCCCTTTCTTTATTCAACAAATGAACTATATTAGTGAATAACTAACTAAACTTATAATCATGTATATATTAATCATCATCTCAAGACTTGCAGTTGCTGCCTACTTTCTTTTTGCGGGGGCACTCTATTTCAAGCAACACAGCTTACTATACTTCCCTACCCCCAAAATTCCACACGATTTTGATGAATTGATCTTCAATAATCAGGGTGAAGATTTAAACATCATTGTGTTAAATAAAGGGCAAAAAAAAGCCATTTTATATTTTGGTGGAAATAGCGAACCTGTCGCTATTAATGCAAACCGCTTTTCTAAAATATTTCCTGATCACTCAGTCTACCTCGTCAACTATCGTGGCTATGGCGGCAGTACAGGTATACCAGGAGAAGAAGAAAACTACGCCGATGCAAAAGCCATTTTCGAATCATTACAAACACAACACAGTGATATTTCTGTCATGGGTCGTAGCTTAGGTAGTGGCGTTGCAACCTATTTAGCCTCCATTAAAGATGTCGATAAATTGGTGCTAATCACACCGTATGACAGCATACAAAGCGTGGCACAAGCGCGTTTTCCACTGCATCCGATGTCAATATTACTCAAGGATAAATACAATTCTGCACACAAAGCAAAAGATGTGAAAGCTGAAACACTAATTTTAATTGCAGAGAATGATGAAACCATCAAACTTGCGCGCACCCACAGCTTGATTAAAGCTTTTTCAGAATCACATGCTACAAAAAGATCTCCTATTATATCAAAAACGATTAAAGACGCAGGGCACAATACTATTTTAGAATCAGATAGTTACTACAGGTTTTTACAAGATTTTATATAAAAAATATACAGTGAAAACAACCAGAACATTATCTTATCGCAAAGCAAAGAAATCTGACCTACCCCAACTAATAAAAATGTTAGCTGATGATCAACTTGGCACAACAAGGGAAGATAGCTCTACTCCATTAAACCCTGCTTATATCTCAGCATTTGAAAAAATCGATTCAGACCCAAACAACAAACTCATTGTTGTAGAAATAAATAACACTATTATTGGTATGCTACAAATCACCTACATCCCCTATCTCTCGCATAAAGGAGCATGGCGATGTTTAATTGAGGCAGTCAGAATTCATAAAGATTATAGAAGCCAAGGCTTTGGCTCTGAAGTCTTCAAGTGGGCAATCCAACAAGCTAAAAACCAAAAGTGTCATATTGTGCAACTGACTTCCAATAAAGAGAGAAGTGATGCACTTCGATTTTATAAAGCACTCGGTTTTAGTGCTACACATGAAGGTTTCAAATTAGTACTTAACGTTGAAAATTAATCTCTAAAGTTCGTAAACTGAACAGGCACGCCAATACTCTCTTCGCGCAACATCGCCATTACGGTTTGTAAATCATCACGCTTCTTACCCGTTATTCGCACTTGATTGCCCTGAATTTGAGTTTGTACTTTAAACTTCCCTGCCTTGATTAGCTTTATCACTTTACGCCCAGCATCGCCATCTAACCCTTGTTTTAATAATATTTTTTGGCGTGTGCTTTTTAAAGAGCCTTCATGATTTTGTACATCCAAAGCCCCTGTATCAATTTTTCGTTTCACCATTTTAGAACGCAATACATCGCGCATTTGTTTTAGCTGAAATTCACCTTCGGCTTTAAGTGTGATTTGTTCATCATTTAGCTCAAAACTACACTCCGTGCCTTTAAAATCATAGCGTGTACCTACTTCACGGTTGGCTTGATCGATGGCATTTTTAAGTTCGTGCATATCTACTTCTGAAACTACGTCGAATGATGGCATTGGGTTTCTCCTATTACTAATTCAAGTGATTATAGTCTCTCTTTATTGTAAAACAATGCACTGTCTACTACTATGAATCGTCAAACTGCAAGGAAGCTGATATTTTGTCATCAACAACAACCAAAGAAAATATTCAACCACCACAATCCGTCTCCATGATGGAGTCCTTCATCTACTGGCTAAAACTTGGCTTTATCAGTTTTGGTGGGCCTGCGGGTCAAATCAGTATGATGCATCAAGAGCTGGTGGAAAAGCGCCGTTGGATTTCTAACCAGCGATTTTTACACGCGCTCAACTACACCATGGTTTTACCAGGTCCTGAGGCGCAACAGTTAGCAACCTATATCGGCTGGCTAATGCACGGTGTGTGGGGTGGGATTATGGCGGGCGTGCTGTTTGTATTGCCTTCTCTCTTTATTTTGATTGGATTAACGTGGGTCTACCTTGCTTACGGAAATGTGCCAGCAATTGAGGGCATTTTGTATGGTATTAAACCTGCGGTAACGGCGATTGTGTTGTTTGCGGCATATCGTATCGGCTCAAAAGCCTTACCCAATAATGTATTGCGCGCTATCGCCTTGGCAGCTTTTTTAGCCATTTTTGTGCTTAAAATCCCTTTTCCCTATATCGTTTTAGCGGCAGGTATTATTGGTTTTGTTGGCTCTCGATTTTCCCCTAAATATTTCAAAGCAGGCGGACACCACAGTGATGCCAATGCCAACTACGGCACAGCATTGATTGATGACGACACGCCGGCACCTGATCATGCCAAATTCAAATGGAGCCGCGTGTTTATGTTTTTAGCCATTGGGCTATTCATTTGGGCGGCTTCCATGCTCGGTTTAATCATGGCATATGGCTGGGATGGCACGTTAACCAAAATGGGCGTGTTCTTTACCAAAGCGGCGCTGGTAACATTCGGTGGCGCTTATGCCGTATTGCCTTATGTGTATCAAGGCGGCGTTGAAGAATATACATGGCTAACAGGCACACAGATGATTGACGGCTTGGCACTGGGCGAAACCACACCCGGTCCACTCATTATGGTGGTGTCGTTTGTAGGCTTTGTAGGCGCATGGACGA
The DNA here is from genome assembly GCA_021647365.1 of Cocleimonas sp. Taxonomy (GTDB): domain Bacteria; phylum Pseudomonadota; class Gammaproteobacteria; order Thiotrichales; family Thiotrichaceae; genus Cocleimonas. Next base: position 36,559 of record JAKIUW010000024.1, read on the forward strand.
AAGAAGTCTTCGGCCCTGACATGTTGCCACTTGCAGGCGCTATGGGCGCGGCGGTAGCGGCTTTATTCACCTTCTTACCTTCATTCTTATTTATTCTAGTTGGCGGCCCAGCCGTTGAAGCAACACGTGATGATCTTAAATTTACCGCTCCATTAACCGCCATCACTGCCGCCGTGGTAGGCGTGATTTTAAACCTCGCCATGTTCTTTGCGCTTCACGTACTCTGGCCACAAAGCGAAGGCTTAAACTTCTCAGGCAAGTTTGAATGGATAGCTGCATTGATTGGTATTGCAGCATTTATTGCTTTAGTGAGATTCAAGGTAGGTGTAATGACCGTGATTATTGCGAGTGCTTTGCTAGGGCTTGGCTACGGCTATTTTTTTATTTAATAGAACAGGCTGTTGTTAATAATAGTCATTATTCGTAACGAGAACATACATGTTTATCTACATAATATTATTACATTCATTTTGATTAAAAGCGCGCAACGCTTTGACAGAATTGCGTCTGATATTACTGTTATACCCTTAATTCTTTTTTGCACTGCCGTAGCGATAATCTTTAGCTTAGTGCTGTCTTCTTTTCCTTGCCGAATATTTTAGGTATACCAATTTCATTTTTAGCTGCGGCCATACGCTTAAGAAGATACGAGTTTCAAAGCTGGGGCAGAACTTTACTCTACTCATTTATCGTTTTATGCGGTTTCGCAATCTCAGATTTACTACTTCAATACGCTCTTACTTAATATGATCGAGCACACCCCCCCCACTTTTACATGATGTTTAATAAATCAATCATGTAAAAGTGGGGGGGTGTGCTTTGCTTTTGCTCTTTTTCGTAGTGTTTCTAGCAAGGTTATTGTCGCGTAGCCATCACCTGCGAAGCCGTGTTCTAATTGCCATGTGCGAATGGCTTCGCGCGTTTTAGAACCTATTTTCCCATCGGGTTCGCCAGAGTTATGGTTATCTTCATTAAGAAGTTTTTGAATTTCTTTTACTTGATCAGAACTCAGCGCCTTATCGCCTCTCGGCCATGCAATGCGTATGCTCTCTCCTCCTGCGAACAAACGGCTTAATTGCGCGACGGCTAGGGTGTAACTTAAAGATTTGTTGTATTTTTTTATGACATGAAAATTATGCGTAACTAAAAAAGCTGGGCCATAGCGACCCGCAGGAATAAATAAATTAGCTTGGCGTTCTGGCTGGCTAAAGGATTGTCCGCTTGCATTGGTGACCCCAATCGTACGCCACCGTACAAAGCGTAACTCATACGATGAAGTATTCAGTTTCCAATCAAAGTCTTTGGGCAGGTTGACTTCAACACCCCAATCCTCCAACTCCCTCCAGCCTGCTTCTTTTAAGAAGTTGGCAATTGATGCAAACACATCAGCTTCTGTTTCCCAAATATTTTTTTTATTATCATTATTATAATCCACCGCATATTTCATATAAGACGATGGCATAAACTGGGGCTGACCCATTGCCCCTGCCCATGAACCTATCAAACTGCCTACTTTCACTTTGTTGTCTTGAATGATATGTAACGCGGCTAATAATTCTTCTTTGGCAAATTTCTCTCGCTTTTCAGAACGTGCATGATGCGCTAATGTTGCTAAAGAACGGATAACATTTTTGCTACCATAATTACGCCCAAAATCACTTTCCATTGCCCAAATAGCAACGATAACTTCTCTTTGTACGCCGTACTTTTTCTCGATTTGATCAAACAATAGTTGGTATTTTCGCAGTAGCCTCTGCCCTCTTTTTAGACGTTTTTCTGATGTTGCATTATCAATATAATCCCAGATATTTCGGGTGAATTCTGGCTGATTGGTATCGAGCTTTATAACGACAGAATCAGGTTTAATTCGGCGTAATGCTTGATCATATAATATGGAATCAATCCCATCAGCAAGTGCTTCTTGTTTGAAAACCATTTTCCATTGTTCAAAGTTTAATTTAGCGCTAACCTTAGTAGTTGGCTTGGTGATTGTTTTAGAAGCAGATTCAGGAATAGCTACTGCCACTGAAGATAACATCAGAGCAAAACCATAAAAAACAAATAGATATACCAAACTTCTAATAATGTTCCCCTTTCTTTTAAGCTTTATTATTTTTTTGAATAATGTAGTTTTAACAGAATAAGCCGAGCTGCTTCTTTATAAAGTTCTTGTCTAATTTTCTTTTCTTCTTCGGCTTTTCCTAATGCAAAGTCAGCATCATAGACAAAAATTCGGTCTAAGTTGATACGCTGGTTTTTAGTTTCTTTTCCTGATACTTGCCCCGACATTGAAATAGTATAACCAAACTTCAAATAAAGTAAAAACTCACGCGCTTTACGCTCTTTAGTATAGGCTACGATTCGCTTTCCTTCGCGGTAGTTATTAATTTTTATGACAGTCGCTGCCTTCTCTACTAACTTACCATCCGACTCTTCAAGCGCAAGCTCGAACGCTTGAACAAAATCATGCTCGTAAGAAATATTATCAACTTGAATACGTTGATACATTTTAGGAAGGTTAAGCTCTTTACGTAGCTGAAAACTATTACCACTACAAGCTTGTAACAGTAGTATGGATATCAACAAAATGGCTTTGAATTTAAACATGCTGACAGAATATCACCAATTTGTAACAACCACACCCCCCTACTTTTACAGGGTTGTTTATAAGCGTATAAAAGTAGAATGTTTTTCCGTGCTCTTCGACTCTGCTCAGGGTACTGCCTAGGTTAATGCTAGTACAAGTAGCTTTTTGAGCGGAGCCGAAGGGCGCAGCAAAGAATCTACAGAGTTCAAAGATCTCAATTAGCAACAATATTAACCAAGCGCCCTTTTACAACAATCACTTTACGCAAGGTCGCATCTTCAAGAAAGCGTTTTACATTCTCATTTTCTAAAGCCAAGGCTTCAACCGTTGCATCATCGGCATCTACATCCACATCAACCTTGCCACGTAGTTTACCGTTAAGCTGGATCATCATTTGTATTTTTGATTGCTCTAATGCACTTTCATCAAGTTCAGGCCAAAGCTCTTCCATGACAGCGCCCTCATTACCCAAATTCACCCACAGCTCTTGCGCTACATGCGGCATGATGGGCGATAACATCAATACTATTTTCTCTAAAGCTTCATGGCGAATTGCTTGGCCTTGCTCGCTATTGTCTTTGAATTTAGAAAGCTCGTTAATCAGCTCCATATTCGCTGCAATCGCTGTATTGAAAGTATAACGACGTGACATATCATCCGTTACTTTCTTTAACGTGTTATAAACTTTACGACGCAGTTCTTCTTGTGCATCCGTCAGTTCATCCACTTCAAATTCTTTAGCGGGGGGATTGGCTGCTAGATGCACAGAAACCTGTCGCCACAAACGCTTAATAAAACGATTCGCGCCTTCAACACCTGCATCTGACCATTCCATACTTTGATCGGGCGGCGCGGCAAACATTGAGAACACGCGCAAGGTATCTGCGCCGTATTTTTCGATTAATTCAGCAGGGTCAACACCGTTGTTTTTAGATTTTGACATTTTGCTCATGCCGTCGGTTTGTACTTCTCTGCCTTGATTATCCGTAATTTTTAAGACTTTGCCTTTTTCGCTACGCTCAATCGTCACATCTTTTGGAGCAATCCATTCTTGCCCACCCGTTTCGCCGTCGATGTAATAAGTATCTGCCAACACCATGCCCTGCGTTAGCAAGTTAGTGAAAGGCTCGTCACATTCAATCAAACCTTCATCGCGCATCAGTTTATTAAAGAAGCGGGCGTATAAAAGATGTAAAACAGCATGTTCAATGCCGCCAACATACTGATCAACTGGCAACCAGTAATCTGCGCGCTCATCCAGCATCGACTTATCGTTATCAGGCCCTGTAAAGCGTGCGTAATACCATGATGATTCAAAGAACGTATCAAACGTATCCGTTTCACGTGTCGCTGCTTTGCCACATTTTGGACAACTAGTTTCGTAAAACTCAGGCATTTTCTTAATTGGTGAAGAACCAGACTCATCAAAAACAATATCAGTAGGCAATTCAACTGGTAAATCGTCATCAGGCACAGCCACTGCGCCACAATCATCACAGTAGATAATCGGAATCGGACAGCCCCAATAGCGCTGACGAGAAACGCCCCAATCACGTAGGCGATAGTTGATGGTTTTGCGCCCTTTTTTTGCTTCTTGTAAAAACTCTGCAATGCCATCAAGGGCTTCTTCTGAAGTTAATCCTGTAAAATCACCCGAATCAATCAGTACGCCTTTTTCGGTGAAAGCACCCTCTTCTATCTTAATGCTATTGGCTATGGTTTCATTTGCAGAGGTAATAACTTGTTTAATAGGTAAATCGTATTTCTTTGCAAATTCCCAATCACGCTCATCATGCCCAGGAACAGCCATGACAGCACCAGAGCCATAACTCATCAAAACAAAGTTCGCGACCCAGATAGGCACACTTTCTCCCGTAATTGGGTGAATAGCAGATAATCCTGTTGCAAAACCTTTTTTCTCCATCGTCGCCATTTCGGCTTCGGTGGCTTTCATATTTTTACATTCTTCGATGAAGTCGGTTAGTTCTGGGCTTTCAACTGCCGCACGTGTCGCTAACGGATGTTGCGGTGCAACGGCTAAATAACTCACACCCATTAAGGTATCGGGGCGGGTTGTGAATACGCTTAGCGTTTCTTCACTATTTTCTAAACCAAACTCTAGCTCAACACCTTCTGATCGCCCTATCCAGTTTTCCTGCATGGTGCGAACTTGTTGCGGCCAATTTTCTAACTTGCGTACATCGTCTAATAATTCATCGGCGTAAGCGGTGATTTTCAAAAACCACTGATCAATCTCGCGTTGTTCAACCACTGCGCCAGAACGCCAACCACGCCCATCAACCACTTGCTCATTGGCTAAAACCGTATTATCAACAGGATCCCAGTTTACGGTCGCTTTTTTGCGGTAAACCAAACCCTTTTCAAATAACTTTAAAAAGAACCACTGCTCCCAACGATAATAGTCAGGCTTACAGGTTGCCAACTCGCGCGTCCAATCGTAGGCAAAGCCCATCGTTTTAAGTTGTGCGCCCATTTCTGCGACGTTTGAATCCGTCCATTCTGCGGGTGGTACATTGTTTTTGATCGCAGCATTTTCTGCTGGTAAACCGAACGCATCCCAACCCATAGGCTGTAAAACATTCTTACCCTGCATTCGTTGAAATCGTGAGATCACATCGCCGATGGTGTAGTTACGCACATGACCCATGTGGAGCTTGCCACTTGGATACGGAAACATTGAGAGACAGTAGTATTTTTCTTTATCAGGGTCTTCTGTCACTTCGAAAGATTTATTGTCTTCCCACATTTTCTGCACTGCGGGTTCGATAACTTTATGGTTGTACTGATCTTGCATACGATAATTTACAGTATTTCTTCTCGGCTCTTTATAAAAACATCAAGTTTTAAAAACATTTGAATTTTAAAAAACACCAAAGATGCTGCAACATTGTTTGGGGAGTGAGAGGATACCGAGGATTTTATGAAGTCGCTACTTTTTCCAGTAGATTACTTATAAAATAATTCTATAATGGAAGTCTATAATATTTAACTATATTGTTACTTCCTAATATTATAGACTTTGCGCCTTTAAAATTTCATGAGAACTTTCCATGCAAAAACTAGGCACTACGCTTTCATCCTTCATTATTGATGAACAACGCAAGCTAGGCAATAAAGCCAGCGGCGAATTCACTGGTCTTCTAAACGACATTACCATTGCTTGTAAAGGCATTGCAAACCTCGTAAACATGGGTGATCTCGCGGATGTACTGGGTGCAACCGAGAGTGAAAACTCAATGGGCGATGTGCAAAAGAAGATGGACTTGATCGCAAACGACCTATTTATCGATGCATTAGAAAACAATGGCCATTGTGCAGGCATGGCATCTGAAGAGTTGGATGAAGTTCTTACCCTACCAGATGGCAAGCCACGCGGGCATTACTTGGTGACGTTTGATCCCTTAGACGGCTCATCAAATATGGACATCAACATGGATGTTGGCGCAATCTTCTCTGTATTAAAAGCACCGATAGGCAAAGAAAACCCAACAGCAGAAGATTTTGCAAAGCCAGGTACGGAGCAAGTTGCGGCAGGTTACTGTTTATACGGCCCTTCAAGCATGATGGTTTTAACCACAGGTTCTGGCGTTAATGGTTTCACACTTTGTACGTCTATCGGTGAGTTTATTCTTACCCATCCTGATATGAAAATTCCAGAAGATACGGCTGAATATGCGATCAATGCATCAAATCAGCGTTTCTGGGAAAAGCCCGTGCAAGACTACATCGCAGATTGTATCCAAGGCGAAGAAGGCAAACTGGGCAAGCGTTACAATATGCGCTGGGTTGCAGCTATGGTGGGCGAAATTCACCGTATTTTATGTCGTGGCGGCGTTTTCTTATACCCGATTGATGAGCGCAATCGTGACGTTGGTGGAAAGCTTCGTTTATTATATGAAGGTAACCCAATGGCAATGATTGTTGAACAAGCAGGAGGTGCGGCAGATACAGGCTACGGACGTATTATGGAAGTGGTTCCGAACGGCGACCCACATCAGCGTGTACCTGTCATTATGGGCTCTAAGAATGAAGTAAATAAGATTCTTGAGTATCATAAAAACGCATAACATCTAAAGAAAAACTGTCCACGAAAAGCACGACAGACACGAAAAAGAACCTTCTTAATATTTTAACTTTCGTGCCTTTCGTGGACTTCTTTAAATTCAGTTTTCTTAATACGACGAAGCACACCCCCCCACTTTTACATGATGCCTCTTACTTAACCCAAACTAATCTTATCTTTCTCAATCAATATCTGGCGTCTTTTATACAATGCACCCAGTGCTTTCTTATAGCTTTTCTTGCTCACCTTAAACTGTTTGTGAATATCCTCAGGCGAGCTTTTATCAGTCAGTGTGGTTGATCCACCTTGCTCTGCGATAAAATCTAAAATCTGGTTGGCAAGGTCGCCACGTGTTTTTTCTGAGGCTTGTTGCAATGCTAAATCTATTCTTTTATCACCACGCACGCCACTGATAAAGCCTTTAAACTTATCACCGATATTCACTTCTTGGAATATTTCATTGTTATACAACAAACCTTGGTAGGTACTACCAATCACGGCTTTGTAGCCTAAATCTGTCTTGGCAAATATTTGTAGATCAACTGCCTGCCCTGCTTTGTGGTAATGGCTTTCTTCCAGCAGGTACTTATCTAACTTGGATGATCCCATAATGCGTCCGCTGTGCTCATCTAGGTGTAAATGCACGACGTAGGATTCACCAACCACCATTGGGTTTTCTTGCGCGGCGTAGGGGATGAATAAGTCTTTCATCAAACCCATGTCCATAAATGCGCCTACATTGTTCACATCAACTACTTTTAAATAGGCACATTCATCAACCTGCGCGAGTGGAATATCGGTGGTGGCGATAATGCGGCCTTCTGAATCAAAATAGATGAAAACTTTGATGAGGTCGTCAACTTTTAAACCTTCTGGTTCGTAGCGTTTGGGCAGTAGGATTTCTTCAACATCAAAGCCTTTGCTTGAGCTTGGCGATAAATACGCACCAAAGGGCAAGCGTTTAACCACGCGCAACACGTTGGTTCTGCCAACTTTTACACGTTTAAAAAGATGCAGCTCTTCATTGTTTACTTCTGCACTCTTTTCTTTAATAGCGATTTCTTCAATAGCAGTCTCTTTAATACCGCTCTCTTCAACACGTACTTTTTCAAAAGCCGTGCTTTCTTTAACAGAACTTTCTTTAGTAGGGCTTTTTCCTAACTTGTAATCATCAGCACTCATTCATCACCATCCTTTGGCAATTTTCGCGTGTAAAGTGATGCGCCTGATGATGGCTTTTCTGCAGGCTTCTTTTTAGGGGCTGTTTTATTAGAAGACGTATCATCAAAAGAAACACGCTCAGATTTTGTGGCGGTAGAATCCTTAGGACTTGCAGGCTTTGAATAATATGTTGGCTTTTCTGCCTTCTCTTGTTCTACTTTAGGAGCCTTGCCGTAGAAAGAGCTTGAGGCAGGCTTTGCTGAGTCCCTGCTTTCGGCTTTGTCTTTATCACTCGCGCGCTTTTCTTTCTCTACGTTGCGCTCATGAATAGCCTTTTCACGGAATTTCTCTTTTCTCGCTTTAGATTCTTGCTTGTCCTGCTCTTGTTTCTTTTCTAGCTTTTGTTTATTTGACGCTTCTTTTTTATCGATCAATACTTTGCGTTTTTTACCCTTTGCCTTTTTCTTAGGTTGGGTACGTTTGGGAGCTTCGGGTGCATTCTTGTCTGCTTCTAAGCCTTTGATTTGTTCGCGCTCTAATCGAACCCCTGCTCGCTTTTCAATCACGACAAAGTGCTGGTATTCATTATGAGAGATCAGCGAGATTGCCGTGCCCTGCTCGCCTGCGCGACCTGTGCGACCAATGCGATGCGTATAGTCATTGGGTGAGCGTGGTAGCTCATAGTTAATCACGCAAGGTAACTGACCAATATCTATCCCGCGCCCTGCAACATCCGTCGCGATCAATACGCGTGTTTTACCCGCTTTAAAATCAGCCAAAGCGCGCGCGCGGGCATTTTGTTGTAGATTACCGTGCATAGCGACAGCGGTAATATCGCGCTTTTCCAGCTTTCGCACCAAATTATCACAACTTCGTTTGGCGCTACAAAAAACCAGCACCTGCTTCCAATCGTTTTCTTTTAACAGATGCGCGAGCAAGTCATTTTTCTTATCGTGGTTTACGGTAAATACGCGCTGATTAATATCCACATCATCGTATAAATCATCAACATTGATAATTTCTGGCTCGTTCATCACCTTACGCACCAGCTTACGAATACTGGGAGGGAAGGTTGCCGTAAACATCAAGTTTTGACGTTTACTTGGCATCAGCTTGAAAATAGCATCAATTTCTTCTTGGAAATCACCTTTCATAAGGCGATCAACTTCATCCACTACCAAAGTTCTGACTTGATGTAACAAAATCGCATTATTACGTTCTAAGTCTAATAATCGACCGGGCGTTGAGATGAGCACATCTGCACCACCACGCAATGCCAACATTTGCGGATTGATTTTAACGCCACCATAAACACTCAAACATTTTATGCTCGGTTCTGCACCTTCTGAAAAACGATCAAACTCTTCACGGATTTGAATCGCTAACTCGCGCGTTGGCACAAGTACAACGACATCGACCACATTCTTTTTATTGAAATGCCTGTTATCGGTGTTCTGACCTTTTTTTGACATGATTGCGGCAAGCTTTATATTACGCCTGATAATCCCTTCCAATAATGGCAAAACAAAAGCTGCCGTCTTGCCCGAACCAGTTTCAGCACGCGCTAAAACATCCTTGCCTTCTAAGATTGCAGGAATAGCTTCTTCTTGAACATCAGTCGGTTCTTTATAACCCGCCGCTTGAATGGCAGAGAATATTTTTGACGAGAATGAAAATGAAGCGAAGTCACTTTTTTGGGATTCTTTATTCATGGGGCAAGAGGTAAGAATAGATAAAGGCGCATTCTACCGCATTTAGATCAGGGTTGAACGTATTTCCAGTTATAAATAGATTAAAAAGCACACCCCCCCACTTTTACATGATGTTTTAAGATTTACATAGCGAGACTTCCCAGCCTAAGCTGAGACTGCTGTTTGTATTAGATATCGCTTAGGCGGGGAATACTTTCATAAATCCATAAAACTTGGAATCTTCCGTATTTTGACCTATATATAAAAGCTATGGGAATTCTATTACGCTATAAAATGTTATCCGTACTTGCCTTTATCTACTTAATATTCGGCTCAGTAATCCACGCCGACACAAACAAAAACACTCAAAACTTAGTCGGTCATGGTGGCCCTGTGAATACTGTATCAATCAGTCCTAATGGGAAGAGCGCACTTTCAGGCAGTTTAGATTATGCTGTTATGTTATGGGATATTAGTACTCCCCAACCGAAGAGTACCAAACGCTTTATTACGCATAGAGGCGCTGTCAGTGCTGTGGCTTTCTTACCTTCGGGCAATAAGGCGCTTTCAGGTGGAGACGATGCAAGCGTTTATTTATGGGATATTGGAAATAAAAAATTATTACACGAATTTAAAGGGCATACCGCTAAAGTAGTGTCTATTTCTGTCTCTGATGATTCTAGCATTGCAGCAACATCAAGCTGGGACGGCACAATACGATTATGGGATCTAATCAATAAAAAAGCATTACAAGCAATCAAGGTCCATGATCAACCCGTGAATGCGGTACTCATTTCTAACGATACCAAAACCCTGTATTCAGGTGGGTATGATGGAAAGGTTCGTGCTTGGGATGCCAGCACTGGAGATTTTATAAAGGTTCTACATTCGCACGGTTGGCCAATCAATATTATGCGCTGGTTACCCGATAACAAACACATTGTATTTGGAGCAACCAACGGCGATGCACAAATTATTGATATTGAAGCCGCTAAAATCAGTAAGATCCTTATCCCACACTCAAAACCTGTACTCGGTTTGGCGGTATCAAAAAAACACAACCTCATCGCAACAGGCGGCAACGATGGGATGATTCGTGTGTGGAATATCAAAGACTGGTCACCCATTGGCGAAACACGCACCATTCTTGGCCCTGTTTGGGCGCTAGCCTTTGCAGGAGATGGAAAATCGCTATATTACGGCTCACTTGATGATGAGGTAAAGCATTGGAAAGTCACTATGGATGATGACGAAGAGCTATGGAAAGGGCATAAACCCCGACGCTTTCAAGTTAAAACGGGCATGAAACTCGGTGAACTACAATTCGCCCGAAAATGCAGTGTCTGCCACACCTTAAAAGCAGGCGACGCAAATCGTGCAGGACCATCGCTGCATAATATTTTTGGGCGAAAAGCGGGGTCGCTAAAAGGCTACATCTATTCTGAAGGTATACAAAATTCCAATGTGATCTGGAATGAAAAAAACATCGATACACTATTCGCTAAAGGTCCTCAGCACATTGTGCCAGGCTCTAAAATGCCATTACAAATGGTGCCAAACGATAAAAACCGTAAGGCACTTATTGAGTATTTAAAAACAGCGAGCCAATAAAACTACTCTTCTGTTTTCATATAACCAAGGCCGAGCTGTGGCTTTTTATTAAATACATCGTAACCTGCAGTGACTAAGCCATTATCAAAGGTATAACCAACTCCAATATCTGCACCTAGCTTGTACTCTGCCGCAGGAAAATAGCTAAGACCAATCACACCAACAGCCTTATCTGCTTCATCATTAGACACCAATTTGGCAGAAAACCCAATTTCAGGTTTAGCACCAAAATCATAAACAACACCAACAAAAACACCTGTGTCTGCCATAACAGAAGCGCTACTGCAAAAAAGTAATGATGCTAAAAGTGTACGATACGTTTTCATGTTTTTCCCCTCTTTATTATGAAGAGACCTTTGCACGAGAGATATAACAGATTAAAAATGCTTGAATTCTCTTTGTTTCCCTTAAAAAACCGGTCAATAGTCCTGCTATTAACCTCATTTTTAAATAAAACAGAGAAAATTACGCTATTTTTGATCTCGTCATACTCTCATGTAAATATCTCGTGATTAATTATCTAGACCACCATATCTTAAAAATAGTTCAGAATTTTATAGTGCTCTTCATCAAAAGGAGAAACATCATGTAAAAGTGGGGGGGTGTACATTAATTATCTAATCTTCATCACGTTAATGAGATTATGCTGTTTTCAAATGCTATCATCCCGCTATGCTTCACCTACACACCAGCAACCAGCTTGAACAACTTGCCAACCAGTTTGCATTTATCACTAAAGAACCGTTAAGTGATGTTTTTGCACCTGAGATAGTCGTGGTTCAAAATTCAGGCATGGCGCGTTATTTATCCATGCATGTCGCTGATTTAGCAGGCATTAGCGCGAATACCGAGGCGCTGTTCCCTGCTGAGTTTATGTGGAAGTTGCTGCGGCTTGTTTCTACTAAAGTTTCCAAACAAAGCGAATGTTCGCCTGATGCATTGCGTTTGCATATCATGCAAGAACTCACTGATAATTTTGTGGATTATCCTGAGCTTCACCATTATATTATTGATAATGAACACATCAATGAAGTTGCCGCTTGGGATTTATCATCCGAACTATCTCAGCTATTAGATCAGTATTTATTTTATCGTAGCGATTGGATTCGAGACTGGGAAGACCCTAAAAAAACAGACAACATTGACAACACAAATTGGCAAGCGCGCCTGTGGAAGCGTTGCGTAAAGGATAAGAATCTAACACATTGGCTGACCTTACAAGATCAATTTAAAGATAACTTTGCAGCATTGGACGCCAGCACGTTTCCTGAGCGTATTTCGTTCTTTTCCATGTCGGCGCTATCCCCTGGATATTTAGATTTATTGGGTGAATTGGCGAAAAAAACCGATGTTCATCTTTACATCATCAACCCCTGTGAAGATGTGTATTGGGGAGATATTAGCTCAGAAAAATCACGCGCTAAACTCCCGCTAGAAAAGCAAGCTTATGTTGATGTGGGCAATCCATTACTCGCTTCGATGGGTACGCAGGGGCGTGACTTTGTCGAACAATTATTAAACTCTCCTGAGATTGAAAAACACGCAATACACAATGATAAATCACCGAATGACGCACTTTTAAATCGCCTACAAAATGACATTTTTAATCTTGAACAGCCGAAAAAAATAGACTCATCAAACGGCAGCGACTTAAACAAAAATTCAAACAACAGTATTATCTTTAACGCTTGCCACACCGCCATGCGCGAAGTGGAAGTTTTACACAACCAAATACTGGATGCCTTAGATTCTGATGCTAACCTAGCGCCATCTGACATTGTTGTCATGATGCCAGACATTGAAAAGTATGCGCCTTATATCGAAGCGGTATTTTCAACACACTCAACAAGCTCAACGCCTTATTTGCCTTTCAGTATTGCCGACCGTAATCCACTCAATGCCCTGCAAATGATTGAGGCTTTAAACAAAACACTGTTGCTCAGCGGCACCCGTTTTGATGTTGAATCTGTTTTTGAATTATTGGATTATGACGAGATTCGTGAGCAGTTTAATCTTGATGAAAGCCAAGTCATCAAATGCCGCAAACTCGCCAAAGCCACTAATATTCGTTGGGGCATTAACGCAGATTACCGCAAACAAAATGACCTCCCCGAAACCGACGAACACACTTGGAAATATGCACTTGATCGCTTATTACTCGGCTATGCACTGGGAGAAATGCCCGATGGAACGGAACAGCTTTTTGAAGCTAACGCCAATCATGCATTACCGCTACTTGCCTATAACGACATTGAAGGCAGTGATGCCGTCATGCTGGCGGACTTTAAACGCTTTACCGATGTTGTTTTTAGATTAAATAGTTGGAATCATCAAAGCCATACGCTGATTGATTGGCTGGATAAAACCAAGCAACTCATCAGCCAATTGTTTTCTGAAAGCAGTGATTACCACCCTATTTTAAAATCCTTAGATGATATTAAAAGCACCGCGCTACTGGCTAAGTTTGAACAAAAAACCAGCTTCACTGTTTTTCAAAAGCTCTTAAACGATAACCTACAAAAAATCACCGGCACTGAAAAATTCCTAGGTCACGGCATTACCTTTTGCGCCCTTGTGCCCATGCGTAGTGTGCCCTTTAAAGTGGTTGTTCTGATGGGCATGAATGATGGTGAATTCCCTCGCCAAGACAAACGACACAGCTTTGATTTAATGGCAAACTCACCACACCGTGGAGACCGTTCACGCCGTGATGAAGATCGTTATCTTTTTTTAGAGTCTATACTCGCCGCACGTAGCCGTTTAATCATTAGCTTTGTAGGGCAAAGTGTTCATGATAATAGCACCCTGCCGCCGTCAGTTTTAGTCAGTGAATTACTCGATACGCTAGCAATTTATACCGAAACTAAACCCGAAATCTTTATTTGCAAGCATCCTTTGCAGGCATTTAGCCCGCGTTACTTTGCAGGTGACAGCTTTGAGGATGATAAACGCTTATTCTCTTATGCCAATGAGTATTTAAAACTACACACTAATAAGCAATTAGAAGCGCCCTCAGATATTTTCATAACAGAGCCACTTTCTAAACTAAGTGATGAATACAAAAATATAGCTTTAGATGATCTGATAAAATTTTATCAAAACCCAGCACGAAGCTTTTTACAACGGCGTTTTTCAATCCAAACCTTTGATAATGATGTCACCCTACCCATACGCGAACCTTTTGAGCTGGAGCGGTTTAAAGATCGTGAGCTTAGAGAATTGGTGATGGCATGCGATGACCCTGCCAACAATAGGCAACTTGCGCGCGCAAAAGGGCTACTCCCCTACGGTGAAATTGGCGACACGCTTTACAACAATGAACAACAAATCATCGAGACTTTTCAGGCACAGCTTCCTGAAATTGAAATAAATGAACCTCAATTCTTTTCAATCTCACTGGGGGAGTTTAGTTTGCACGGTGAGTTAACTAAACTAACGACGACAGGACGTGTCATTCAACAAGTAACCTCACCCTATTTCCGTGATTACATTAGTTTGTGGATTACACACCTAGCTTTAAACACACAAACAAAAGCCACAACCACGCTCTATTCACCTGATGAAAACTTCACCCTTGAAGCTGTTGAAGACGCAAAGCAACAACTTGAAAATTTGCTTGAGTATTATTGGCAAGGCTTGCACTTCCCGCTCAAATTCTTTCCTAAAACAGGCTTTGAAATGTATAAAGAAAGAAAAGGGGAAAACCGTAAAAAAGCATCACCCGCATGGAATGGTGGCAATCAAAAAGTAGGCGAAAAAGATAAGTTTGAAAACTGGCTATTGCATCGCACGGTTGAAATGAATGAGTATAATTTAGATAATGAGGATGATGAATTTTTAGAGATTAGCCAGTTGGTGTTTGGTGAGATGGTTTTGAAGCTGACTTAGCTTATACAATATTAGAATGATATTTTTTGGTAGGTTGGACTAAGGTACGAAGCCCAACGTGATTGGTTTGGTTATTTGTTGGGCTTCCTACGTCAGCCCAACCTACATAATAATCATCATGTAAAAGTGGGGGGGTGTGCTTCAAATCACTACTGTCCCGTTAACTTCATAACATCACCATTTGATTAAAGTCATGTTGTTTTCTATTGGGTGGATCACCTCGAAGAAGTGCCATAAGGTCGCGCTTCTCAAACAAATTAAGCTGTAACAA
>JAKIUW010000025.1 GCA_021647365.1 Cocleimonas sp.
AGCTTAATTTGTTTGAGAAGCGCGACCTTATGGCACTTCTTCGAGGTGATCCACCCAATAGAAAACAACATGACTTTAATCAAATGGTGATGTTATGAAGTTAACGGGACAGTAGTGGCTTTAAATACACTATTACCGCTCATCCGAGAATAAACGGTACATTCTTGAATCTGCTAAAATCGAAGCCATAGTTATAACAATATAAAAATAAATGGGAGATACTATGAATATCGGACTTATTGTCTTTTTTGGATTTATTGCTGCGCCACTTATTTGGGGTGTTGCGATTTTTAACCAACTGGTTACGCTTAAAAATAATAGTAAAAAGTCTTGGAGTAATATTGATGTATTGCTTAAGCAACGTAATAGCGAATTGCCTAAGTTGATTGATACTTGTAAACAACACATGAAGTACGAGCAGGAGACGCTTGAAAAAGTCATCAAAGCGCGTAACTTAGTTGAATCTGCGATGAAGGCGAAAGATATCCCACAGATTGGCGCGGCAGAAACGAATCTTACGGCAAGCTTGAATGGCTTGTTTGCAGTCGCTGAAGATTATCCTGAGCTTCGCGGCAGTGATGCATTCTTGCGTTTACAGTCACGCATTACCACATTGGAAGAGAGTATCTCTGATCGTCGTGAGTTTTATAATGATACGGCAGCGCTAAGCAACACACGCATTCAGCAATTCCCCGATAATATCGTTGCTAATATTTTTAGTTTTGAAGAATTTGATTTATTAGAGTTCCGCGTTGAAGAGCTTCAAGATGTTGATGTTGGTGCAAGTTTTCAGTCTTAACTAGACAATAATAATACATATCTTTCAGAGCGAATATTCATGTCTGCACCGATAGGACCTTCAGGCGTAGTAAAACCCATCCTTTGGTTTGTGTGGTTTTACTCTGTCGTTATTCTCATTATTCATGTGTTTAAAGGGCAAATTTCAGTTGAAGGGGCTGTCTTTAAAGGCGGAGCTTTCTTAGCCGTCATTATTGCGTGGACGATTGGGCTTCACCAATATTTGTTTTCATTCTTCATGCCTGGCTCTAGTATTCTTACTCAATCGAAAGGGTTGCTGATGCGTTCCATCAGTTCGTTCTTTTATTTGATACTCTTTATTGGGATATTCTTTTTTAACGATTCTACTATTATCAATAAATCCACTTACATGGTGGCATTATCACTGATGAGTTTATTGTGGGCTTTTGCGCTATATAGCCGAATCCGCTTAATTGAAGACACCCCACATGGACGACTAAATTCTACAGCACAAGGTTACGCAGTTTTAAAAGGTAAGGTCTCTCTCTATCATGGCGAGACTGCTCGAGGGCCGCATAGAGAATTACCCGTGATGGTTTGGTACAGTAAATACCTTTACACCAGCTCAGCAGGTTTTTTGCTGGATGATGGCAAGGGCACTTGTACGATTGACCCACGAGATGCCGAAGTTATCACGCCGCGCCACCATTATGGTTCTTATGCTTTCTACGCTATCTATCCTGATGAAACTGTTTATGTCATCGGGCAGTTTGAAACGCTCAGCAAGCAACGAAATGAGCACGAAAGAAAGGCCTTAGTTAGCTCAAAAATCGTTGAATGGAAACGCAACCGTGTTAAATTCTTAGACTACTTTGATAGAAATAGTGATGGCGTGGTTGATGATGTCGAAATGGCTGGCGTTAGAAATGCGGCAGATAGATTCGTTGATGATAGCTTGGAAGAAATTTACCAACAGCCTGCCAGCCATTTTGTATCTCAGCCTAATGACGGACGACCTTTTATTTTGAGCAGCATCCACCCTGATGAGCTAATCAAGCGGTACAAGCACGCCATGTTTTTTCATCTTTCTGCGTGGATTATTTTGACGATATTTTTGTTTGCGATGCGGGCTATATAAAATATTGGGCTGTAATTATATGAAAGGTAAGTTAAAACATTGGAATGAAGAAAAAGGATTTGGTTTTATCTGTTTAAATGATAAATCTAAAGATATTTTCATTCATATCTCTGCACTAAGCAAAATGAGCCGTCGTCCTGCGGTGGGGGATATTATTCTTTTTGAAAAAAATGTCGATAATAATGGCAAGGAAAGGGCAATAAATGCACAGATACTGGGTGTATTTTCTACCTCTTTAAGAATAAAAAATAAAAAGGAAAAAGCCAATAGCAACTTATTGTTAAAGGTGTTTTTAGGTGGTGTGCTGGTAATTATTGGCTTTGGTGCTTCTAAAAGTTATTTTAAACAAGATCAACAGGCAGTTGTTAGTAATATGTCAATGGTTAGTAATGTCACTGCCTCAGAAAAAAGTAGAAAAATAATAAATAGAAGTAAATTTATATGCCAAGGTTTGGAGCATTGCTCACAAATGTCATCATGCGCAGAGGCTAAATTTTATCTGCGCAATTGCCCAAATACGAAGATGGATGGTGATAATGACGGTGTGCCTTGCGAAACTCAGTGGTGTAATTAATGTTAAACAAGATTGATCTTTGTTAAAGCACACCTCCTCACTTTTACATCATCAATTAACAGCGATTAAAAACATCATGTAAAAGTGGGGGGGTGTGCTACCATTATTCATTAACCACATTGTTAAACATTGCTCTAAAAGCTCAAGGATGAAAGCTTGTACCAGTTACTCAATACCCGCTTGAATAAAATAGAAGAAAAAGGTTTTACTAATCTATTAAAAAAATCACTCACAGGGCTAGAAAAAGAAAGTTTGCGCGTAAACTCCGAGGGCAATATCGCACAGACGGCGCATCCTAAAGTCTTAGGTTCTGCGCTAAAAAATCCGTGGATTACCACTGACTATGCTGAGGCAATGTTGGAGCTTATTACGCCTCCTTGTGATCGTGCTTTTAAATCGTTGGACTTTCTTTTGGATGTAGAAACGTTTGTTTATCAGCACTTAGAAAATGAGCTACTCTGGACGACCAGTATGCCGTGCGTGATTCGTGGCGAAGAAGATATAACCATTGCACAATACGGCAAAAGCAATGCAGGCAAGATGAAATCTGTCTACCGTCAAGGGCTTGCCGAACGCTATGGAAAAATGATGCAGGTTATTTCAGGCATCCACTTTAATTACTCTGTCGCCACTGAATTTTGGCCAGCTTTCCAAGCCGTTGAAGGCGACACATCAGATCAGCAAGCTTTTATCAATAAACGCTATATGGCGATGACACGCAATATTCAGCGCTATGGTTGGATAATTCCATATCTGTTTGGTACATCGCCTGCGATTTGTAAGTCATTTTTGGCAGGCGTTCCTAAGCCCGAGACCATGAAGGTGTTTAAAGAGTTCACCTGCTACGAACCTTACGGAACCTCGCTTCGAATGGGTGATATTGGTTACACCAATAGCAAAGAAGATGACCGGGGTATTAAAGCCAACTACAATTCTCTGGATGCCTATATAGCCAGTTTGCGTTGTGCTATCAACACGCCGAATAAAGAATATGAGGATATTGGCCTTAAAAATGGTGATGAATATTTACAGCTAAATACCAATATTTTACAAATCGAAAATGAGTATTACAGTAGTGTTCGCCCTAAACAAATACTGGAAGGCTTTGAGAAGCCTACCGACGCATTAGAGCGACGCGGAATTCAATACGTTGAGCTACGCTCGGTAGACATTAACGCCTTTCGCCCCGCAGGAATGACACATAGACAGCTCTACTTTTTAGAAATATTTATGATGTTTTGTTTGCTACAAGAAAGTCCTGAAATAACAGAAGAAGAGGCCAAAGAAATTGATGAAAACCAAAGTATAGTTGCTCACCAAGGGCGCAAACCAAATTTACAACTTAGTAGAAATAGTAAAGATATTAGCTTAAAAGACTGGGCAAATGAGCTACTCGATGAAATGTCTGGGGTTGCTGATTTATTAAATAAAGCACACAGTGAAACTTGCTACGCAACAGCTATAGAAAGTAAAAAATACTTGATAGAGAATCCAGACAAAACACCATCAGCGATGGTGCTGGATGATATAAAAAATCGCGACGGTAGCTACTACCATTTTGCTAAACGCAAATCAGAAGAGCATCGTGATTATTTTTTGCAACGTAAATTAGATGCTGAAACGCAACAGAAGATTGAACGTGTCGCGCAATTGTCACTTAAAGAGCAAGTGGAACTTGAAGCAAAAAATGGCCTAGATTTTGATACTTTCTTGCAAAAGTATTTTGATAATCAGTTATAGTATCCTCCTCCGTATATTTGACCCAGTCCATTATGAAAATCATTCGAGAAAACAAAGGTTTTATCCTTTTTGTCATCTTCCTTTTTGTTTTTAGAGGCGCAATCGCCGATTGGCATCCTGTGCCTACAGGCTCAATGAAACCAACAATTCTAGAAGGGGATGTAGTGTGGGAAAATAAACTTGCCTATGATTTACAAGTGCCTTTTACGGATATTTCATTAATGCGTTTAGGTGAGCCGAAACGTGGTGAAATTATTGTTTTCACTTCAAAAAATGCAGGTAAACGCTTAATTAAGCGCTTAGTAGGGTTGCCCGGCGACAAGCTTGAAGTAATAGATAATCATTTATTCATTAATGGTGAAGCCGCAAAATATGAAAGGCTTGGGGATAATACTTTAGAGCCTGAAAGAACCAGAGATCACGAAAATGGCACAACCTACGCAATTGAGTCTTTGAGTGGTTTAACACCGCATGTGGTGCAAAGAGATGATTTATATAATCCATTAAAAAATTATCCGCCTAAACAGCGTCAAAGTCCTCAATGTGATCGTTTTGTAGGTATTAATACTCCAACAACTATTCCAGAAGATCACTACTTTTTCATGGGAGACAATCGGGACCATAGTGCAGACTCTCGTTGTTATGGCTTTGTCCCACGTTCAGAAATCCGCGGTCACGCTACTAGTACGCTTATGTCCATTATTACCCAAAAAACATGGTCAATCTGGAAATGGCGTTTTAGAACAGAACGTTTTTTTGATGCTTTAAAATAATAGACTTTAAACCAGTTTTGCTGAGTTTTTCGAAGTACACCCCCCTAGTTTTACATGCTGTAAAACTAGGGGGGTGTACTTATGTATAGTATAACCAGTCATACTGGCGAATAGCAGTATCGTGTAGTATCTCAACTATAGATTGCGGTATTCGACACAATGATGAACTTGAGTTATTTTTATAACATCCCTTTATCTTTAATAAACGCAATCACTGCATCCACATTTTCACCTTCTTTTAAATTGGTGAACAGATAGGGTTTATCTCCACGCATACGCTTAGTATCTTTATCCATCACTTCTAACGATGCTCCAACCATTGGTGCTAAATCTATCTTGTTAATAATTAATAAATCAGATTTGGTAATACCTGGGCCGCCTTTACGCGGGATTTTATCTCCCGCAGCTACGTCGATTACATAGATGGTTAAATCGGATAGCTCAGGACTAAAAGTCGCGCTGAGGTTGTCGCCACCGCTTTCGATAATCACAAAATCTAAATTTGGGAAGCGCTCACACATGGTATCAACCGCTGATAAGTTGATCGAAGCATCTTCACGAATTGCTGTGTGTGGGCAACCGCCTGTTTCTACGCCCATGATTCTGTCAGCATCTAACGCGTTGTGGCGCAGTAAAAACTCAGCATCTTCTTTGGTATAAATATCGTTTGTCACAACCGCTAAATCGTAGTCGTTTTGCATTTCTTTACAGAGTTGACGGAGTAGTGCTGTTTTTCCTGACCCTACTGGACCGCCTACGCCGATTCTTAATACTTGTTTATTGCTCATATTATTTAATATTTCCTTTACCTTTTACAACACCCCTCTAGGAAGAGGAACTAAATCGTAATTAAGTTTAAGATCTGAAAAGTCTCGAATATTGTGTTTCGTGTTGAGAACTTAGTATCGCCATCATAGGCAAAGAAGCCCCAATTTCATCATCTTTAACCGCTAACCCCTGTTCAACAATTTCTGGTATTAGAGGCAACAAATCCGACAACACACGTTGCCCATCGGTTTGCCCCAAAGGTACTAACTTAATTGCAGCGGCAATTTGATTATCCAGCCACGACCAAATAAAACCATTACCAGCTTGCTCGATTTCGATATTCCATTTTACTGATGCCAGCGTAAACAATGTTAAAAAACAGAGCTTATCTTGCTTTCGTAAAACCTTAGCTTCGACAATATCTAAATCGTCCAACAAGCGTGATAATGCCAAACCTAACTGATGATCTTCAGCTCTTAGTTCGCTTGTTTCTCGTTGAGCAAATAGAATTTTATTCCATTCCACTACACCTTGTTCATCATCCTTAATCCAGCAATTGTAAAGACGAGAAAACAAAGGTAAATCCACGGTTTTTAAACTCAGTGTTAGTGAGTCCTTTAACCAAGTTGCAAGAGTTTCTCGGTCGGTGATGTAGCCATTTTCAATTGCTGATTCCAAACCTTGTGAATAAGCAAACGCACCCACAGGTAGCGTTGGGCTACTCAGTTGCAGGAGTTTTAGTAGGCTTAGATTGTTTGTAGAATTTGTCATTTAATGCTCATGACTGTGATCGTGCGAATGCTGATGATGACCACCTTTTGAATACGCACCTGATTCTGGTTCAAACGGTGCTTGTTCTGTCGTCACTTCTAACCCTAAACCTCTTACCATATCGTCTAAGACATGATCATGTTGATAACGCAAAAAACCTTCATTAATTTGCAAAGGAATATGGCGATTGCCAAGGTGATAACAGACACGTGCGAGTTGTAGTGGGTCTTCGCACCTAACCGTAGAAACAGTTTCATCGGCGGCTTTAATTTCAACCAAAACGCCACCATCATCGCTGATAATTAAATCACCATCTTGAAAGCTCACGCCTTTTTCAAAAAACAAGCCTGCTTCGCGACCATCTTCGAGCACGACTTTTAAGCGACTTTTTTCGCGTAAGTCTCGCACTAATGTGACCGTCGTATCGGGAGTACCTTTTTCTACTTTTTTCTCAAACTTTATCATTAGAATAAAAAATACCTTTGCGCCAAGGGTAGAACTTCCGCAGGCTCACAAGTCAACAACTCACCATCTGCGCGCACTTCATAAGTTTGTGAATCTACATCAATATCAGGCATATAGTCATTATGAATCATGTCTGTTTTCTTAACACTTCGACAGGCTTTTACCGCACTAACCAAGCTCTTTAATTCGAGCTGATCTGCGATGCCAGCATCCATGCCCGCTTGTGATAAAAATGTCATACGTGTCGCCAAACGTGCGCCACCAAAGCTACCAAACATGGGACGATAATGCACTGGCTGAGGCGTTGGGATTGATGCATTCGGGTCGCCCATCGGTGCATTGGCAATCATGCCGCCTTTGATGATTAAGCTGGGTTTTGTGGCAAAAAACGCTGGCTTCCATAAAACAATATCTGCCAATTTTCCTACTTCAATCGAACCCACTTCGTGTGCGATACCGTGTGCTAATGCGGGGTTGATCGTGTACTTTGCGATATAGCGTTTGATGCGATTATTGTCATTTGTTGAAGGGTCGCCCTTCAGACTACCACGCTGTACTTTCATTTTATGCGCAGTTTGCCATGTGCGAGTAATCACTTCACCCACGCGCCCCATTGCTTGTGAATCTGATGCAATCATCGAGAATGCGCCTAAGTCATGCAAAATATCTTCGGCGGCAATCGTCTCTCGGCGGATTCGTGATTCTGCAAATGCCACGTCTTCCGCAATACTGGGATCAAGGTGATGACAAACCATGAGCATATCCAAATGTTCATCCACAGTATTTATGGTGTAAGGTCGCGTTGGATTAGTGGATGAAGGTAAAACATTTAATTCGCCACAAGCTTTGATAATGTCAGGCGCGTGTCCACCACCTGCGCCTTCAGTATGAAAGGTGTGAATCGTACGATTTTTAAATGCAGCAAAGGTATCTTCAACAAAACCAGATTCGTTCAAGGTATCGGTATGAATCGCTACTTGAATGTCATAGCGCTCGGCAACGCTTAAACAGTTGTCGATGGACGCTGGCGTTGTTCCCCAATCTTCATGTAATTTTAAACCCATCACCCCCGCTTCAACCTGCTCGTCCAATGCTTCTGGCAGGCTAGCATTGCCCTTGCCCATAAAACCTAAATTCATCGGGAATTCTTCTGCCGCTTGTAACATGCGGTGGATATTCCACGGGCCGGGCGTACATGTTGTCGCGTTGGTTCCTGTCGCTGGACCTGTGCCACCACCTAGCATAGTAGTCACGCCAGAGGTGAGTGCTTCTTCAATTTGTTGCGGACAGATAAAGTGAATATGTGCATCGATTCCACCTGCTGTAACAATATGTCCTTCGCCCGCAATCGCCTCTGTCCCTGGGCCAATCACAATATCAACATTGGGTTGAACATCAGGGTTACCCGCTTTTCCGATACCAGAGATACGTCCGTTTTTTATGCCGATGTCTGCCTTAATAATTCCCCAATGATCCATGATGAGCGCATTAGTTATGACGGTATCAGCAACCTCGCTTGATACTCGCTGGCTTTGTCCCATGCCGTCGCGGATAACTTTCCCACCGCCAAATTTAACTTCATCACCATAGGTTGTTAAGTCTTTTTCAACTTCTAGCCAGAGTTCAGTA
Source organism: Cocleimonas sp. (assembly GCA_021647365.1). Classification (GTDB taxonomy): domain Bacteria; phylum Pseudomonadota; class Gammaproteobacteria; order Thiotrichales; family Thiotrichaceae; genus Cocleimonas. The sequence continues at coordinate 8,618 of JAKIUW010000025.1, forward strand.
TCGCCTAAACGTAAGCGATCACCCACGGTTGGGCCGTACATTTCGGCGTAGGCTTGTCTGCTTATTTTAGCCATTAGCTATTCCCCTCTAGTGAGCCACTAATTTCGGCATTAAAACCATAGATTTTACGATCACCCACAAAATCAACCAATGTCACCGAGCGCGTTTGCCCGGGTTCAAAACGTACAGCCGTGCCTGCGGCAATGTCTAATCGAAAGCCTTTAGTTTTATCGCGTTCAAATTCAAGTGCGTGGTTGGTTTCATAAAAATGGTAATGTGAACCGACTTGAATCGGGCGATCGCCTGTATTAGCAACTTCAACACTGACAGAAGTCCTTCCTTGGTTTAATTCGATTTCACCTGCTTTGACAATCATTTCTCCAGGAATCATTTTACTCTCCTACTTATAATTAGTCCGTCATCCTCAAGTGCTTTTATCGGGAATCTTCTCAAGCAATCACAGATTCCCGATAAAAACATTCGGGAATGACGAGTATGCTGACTAAACAATGGGATTATGTACAGTAACAAGCTTCGTCCCATCAGGAAACGTGGCTTCAACTTGTACGTCGTGAATCATTTCTGGAATACCTTCCATGACATCGTCGCGTGTTAGCAAGGTTTGACCAAAGCCCATAAGCTCGGCAACGGTTCTGCCATCGCGTGCGCCTTCCATAATTGCAGCACTGATGAAGGCGATGGATTCAGGGTAATTGAGTTTCACTCCGCGCTCTTTGCGCCGTTCTGCAAGTAATGCTGCGGTGAAAATAAGTAACTTGTCTTTTTCTCTGGGGGTTAATTCCATTTTTATCTCACTAATCTAATTGTGAAAGCACACCCCCCCACTTTTACATGATGTTTTTATATAAGCTTACAAACATCATGTAAAAGTGGGGGGGGTGTGCTTTGTGATTACTATTTTCATATCCAATAAACTATGTCGCCCAAATACGCGGCAAACAAATAGAGCGCTTCATTACATTAGGGCGTAGCGCCGACCAAACTGTTTTAAGTGTAGTAGAAACTTGTTCGGCATGTTGCCCTAGACAACGAACAATCAATAGATCATCCATTAGCGTAAGGCCAAGCTGCTGTTGCTCCTGCTCTGTGAATTTTTCAACGCTTGCGCGTGCTTTCTCTAGCAAGTCCTGAGTTACATGCGTTGCGATAAAGGTACCGAAACAAGGGTAGCCATTCATGCTGGCGGGGCTTTGTAATGCATCTACATCTTCAATCAATAAGCGATCTAATAATAGGGGCGCTCCATCGCGATAAATTTCTAAATGTGTCATCACTTTGCCGCTTTCAAATAACTCTTTAGATGCAGGTCTACCGTAACAGTTAATTTCCCAGCCCATAAAACGCGCTGATTTTTCTAACTCTACGCGTGTTGATAAATGCGTGTGTGTTTCATCGAAGAATATATTTTCTTGGGGAAACCATTCCAATGCACAACCATCGGCAACTTTTAACGTTTGAATTTGATAAGCAAGTTTTCCACCGTCTTTTAGATTTTTACTACGATAAAATTTGGTGGCTCCAGGTGTGGTGATTAATACCGATGCTTTATTTTTAAGGTCAGCATTGATGTGTAATTCATCACCACCAACAACGCCGCCGGGTGGATGTAATATATACAAATGGCAAACATCATCCTCAGGGTAAAAAGGGCGTTGAACGGTGAGTGGGCCAGATTGTGAGCGTTTGGCTAAAACAATTTTATTCCCTGCTTTCTCAAAGCTCAGGTTTAGCTCCGCCTTCCAGCCCAGTTGTGTATTGGGGTGCGACACTGCTTTGTTATTTTTCTATTTTTGCATGCTGACGTTTAGCTTTCGGTAGCTTGCTCAATAAGTAAAAACCTGCGCCGATTATTACAAGGTAAATACTAACCGCTGTAATAATATGGATGGCATTATGCAAGACTGTTGATTGTTCCATACCTGTATGCGCCGATACAGAAGTGACTAATATTATGCTAAGGGTACTTAATAAAAACTTTATCATTTGTTGTCCTTTAAACCGTTAAAAACTTTTGGACAAGCTCATCGCTAAGCTCGCTCATTTCTCCCGTGGCTACATTTTTGCCACGTTCCATAATACAAAAATAATCACCGACACGACGTGCGAATGGCAATTTTTGTTCAACCAATAAAACCGTAATCCCCATTTCTGAACTAAGTTTAGTAATAATATCGCCAATTTGCTGTACGATATTAGGTTGAATACCTTCGGTAGGCTCATCCAAAATAAGTATTTTAGGGTCGATAACCAAAGCGCGTCCAATAGCTAATTGTTGCTGCTGACCACCTGATAAGTCACCACCGCGACGAGAAATCATTTCTTTTAAAACAGGGAATAACTCAAAAATAAACTCAGGGACTTTCTTGGCTTTATCTTTTCGTGCAAATAAACCCAACTCTAAGTTTTGTCCAACTGTTAGTTGTGGAAATATCTGTCGTCCCTGTGGCACATAGCCGATACCCATTCCTGCGCGCATTTCCGCAATTTCATTATGAATATCTTGACCATTAAAATGAATGCTTCCGTCTCGGCTATCTTGCAAGCCCATGATACACTGTAAAAGCGTGGTTTTGCCCACGCCATTACGCCCCATGAGTACGGTACATTTCCCTTTAATTACCGATAAATCTAAATCCCAAAGTGTATGGCTTTCTCCATAAAACTGATTCAGACTACTGATTTGTAATATGGCGTTTGTCTCTTGGCTTATTTCGTTATTTGACTCTTTATTCTCCAAGATACACCTCAATCACTTTTTGGTTATTTTGTACTTCGTCCATCGTACCTTCGGCAAGAATACTACCTTGATGTAATACCGAAACTTTCTTGGCAATAGAGCGTACAAAGTCCATATCATGTTCTACGACAACAACGGAATGCTCGCCAGCGAGTGATGTTAATAGCTCGCCTGTTTTATCCATTTCTTGATGTGTCATACCTGCGACAGGCTCATCAACCAATAACAACCGTGGATTTTGCATCAGCAACATGCCAATTTCTAGCCATTGCTTCTGACCGTGTGATAATGCCCCTGCGCGTTGGGTAGAATTATCCGTAAGTCCAATCGTATCCATGACACTCATAATACGATCGTGTTGTTCGCTAGAAAGCTTTGCCCTATAGGTAGCCCAAACACCTTTGTTTCCTGCCATTGCCATTTCTAGATTTTCAAAGATATTGTGGTGTTCAAACACGGTGGGCTTTTGGAATTTTCTACCAACACCTGCTTGCGCAATTTCTGGCTCGGTCATTTTTAATAGATTAATGTTTTGCCCAAACCAAACCGAACCTTTGTCGGGTTTGGTTTTACCTGTGATGATATCCATCATGGTGGTTTTACCCGCGCCGTTTGGACCAATCATGCAACGAAGTTCACCAACTTCAATATAAAAATTGAGTTCATTGATGGCTTTAAAACCATCGAATGAAACGGTGACATCTTCCACATAAAGAATCTGTCCGTGACTAGTATCAACTTCTGAATAATCTTGTTTGTTGACAATGTCAAAAACTTGGTCACGACGCATTGTTTCTCTAAATTTATTTAATGCGCTCATGCTTGTTTCCTCTTTAGCAAACCAACTATTCCGTTAGGAAGATAAAGCGTTACAAATACAAATAAAGCACCCAGTGCAAACAGCCAAGTTTCAGGAGCAACACCCGTAAGGTAAGTTTTAGAATAGTTGACAATAAAGGCACCAAGCACAGCGCCATAAAGTGTTGTTCTACCGCCTATTGCGACCCAGATTACTAATTCAATGGAGCGAATGGGGGAGAACTCACCCGGGTTAATAATACCCACCTGAGGCACATATAACGCGCCCGCAACACCTGCAATCACGGCTGAAAAAGTAAAGATAGCTAGTTTAATATGATCAACACGGTAGCCGATAAAACGCACACGATCCTCTGAATCTCGTATTGCTACAGCGACTCGTCCAAGGCGTGAAGTGACAATAGAGCGACAGGATAAATAACCCAACGCTAATGCAATCGCAGAAGCTACGAACAATGCAATTCGAGTATTATCAGACTGTAAGCTAAAACCTAAAATATCTTTAAAGTCAGTTAAACCGTTATTGCCACCAAAGCCCATTTCATTACGGAAGAAAGCGAGTAATAAAGCATAGGTTAGTGCTTGAGTGATGATAGAAAGATACACACCTGTTACACGAGAACGAAAAGCTAAAGCGCCAAACACAAAAGCAAGTAAACCCGGAACCAATGCCACCATGACCATGGCAAACCAGAAATTATCAAAGCCATGCCAGAACCACGGTATTTCTTTCCAATTTAAGAACACCATGAAATCTGGAAGATCGGGATTGCCGTAAACACCGCGATCTCCAATTTGGAGCATTAAATACATACCCATCGCATAGCCACCCAGCGCAAAGAATGCACCGTGTCCAAGACTAAGGATGCCCATATAGCCCCAGACTAAATCAACCGAGAGTGCTAGCAATGCAAAAGCTAGATATTTGCCGAGTAACGTGACTGTAAATGTCGAAACATGAAATGGGCTACTTTCAGGAAGTATAAGATTGAAAATAGGAATGAGTATTGCAGCCAGTGTAAGTAGGGTTAAAAATACCTGCCCACCACGGTCGCCTTTTAATAATTTAAACATAATCAAAGCCTCCCGTTATGATTCTGCAGCTCGACCTTTTTGCGGGAATAATCCGCGAGGTCGTTTCTGTATAAAGAGAATAATAAAGACAAGCACCAGTATTTTTGCCAACACTGCGCCTGCCCACGGCTCCATGAATTTATTAGCAATTCCAAGGGTGAATCCACTGATGAGTGTTCCCCATAAATTGCCCACTCCACCAAATACGACCACCATAAAGGAGTCAATAATATAAGCCTGCCCAAGGTTAGGACCAACATTGGTTAATTGTGAAAGGGCAACACCAGCGACACCTGCAATACCCGAACCTAAGCCAAAAGTGAGTGCATCAACGCGGCTAGCACGAATACCCATGGCACGTGCCATTGAACGATTTTGTGAAACAGCCTGCACGCTTAAACCCAAAGAGGTTTTTTTGATTATCAAATAAAGTATTGTAAAAACAGCCAAACAAAAGAAGATGATGTATAGACGATTATAGGTGAGCGATAGTGCCGGATTAATCTCTAATGATCCTGCCATCCAAACTGGAGTTTCAACGGCTCGATTCAAAGGTGAAAATACTGATCTAACCGCTTGTTGCAAAATTAAACTAATACCAAAAGTGGCTAACAAGGTTTCCAGCGGTCGCCCGTATAAATGCCGTATTACCAAGCGCTCAATTAATATACCTACCGAGCCAGAGACAATGAAGGCAGCAGGCACCGCCAAAACCAAAGCTAAACCGATATGGTTTGGCATAATTTGCTGAATCACATACGTGGTGTAAGCGCCGAGCATAATCAACTCGCCGTGTGCCATATTGATAACGCCCATTACGCCAAAGGTAATTGCAAGCCCGATTGCCGCAAGCACTAAGACCGAACCAAGGCTTAAACCAAAGAAGGCAGTATTGACCTTATCGTAAAAGCCTAATTTATTATTGATGTTTTTTAGTGCAACTTGCGAAGCCGAGGCAATATCTGCATCCGCATTGTCTTTGAGTATTTCTAGCTTGTTTCTAGTTTCAGGATTTAGACTATTGAATAAAGTTTTGATCGCCGCGAGTTGTGTTTCTTTATCGCCAGAATCTAAATCATTAATATTAATCAGTGTTTCGATTTCACTGCGTACCGCGCTGTCTTTCTCCATTTTCAGATGTGCTTGTAGAGCTGTAATACCTGCTTTGTTAGTTTTACCGAACATTTGTTTAACGGCCGCTAAACGCTTTTTTGCATCGGGACTGGAAAGACTGAGTGTTGCAATGGATGCGCGTAATATGCCACGCAGTTTATTATTAACTTTGACTTTTTTAAGTTTTGACTTGCTAAGCGAGCCTAAATATTTTTGCTCAAGTACGCTGGTTAAAGCAAACCCATCATCGACTTTCTTGCCGATTACTACGGTTTTATCTTCTTTGGTATAAAACAGCCGTGCTTTGAGCATGGCTTCTAAAATGGATTGAACACGTTCATCTTTTGTCGCTACAAGCTGTTCTATTGCCTTGCCTTTTTTGTTATAGCTTTTAGATTGCAATAATTCGAGTGCTTGAATGAAAGGTTCTGAATTCTTGTGTTGTAAATTAGTGCTTTCTGCGAAGCTACTGCTTGTAAAAAGTAAGCTGAGAGAAAAAATTAAAACTAGGGTGATTTTATTTTTCAGTGAGAAAAATGACATAAGTATCTACAGGTTGGGGTTGTTAGGCTTAAAACGGAGGGTGTATTTCACCCTCCGTTAAACCAATATACATTCGTATTAAGAATATATAAAGCACACCCCCCCACTTTTACATGATCTATTTATAATCAGACTTGTATGAGTGGGTTGGTGAACGGTAAGTTTACTTAGCTGTTGCTAAACATTTCTTTTCTTTTGTGTTGTAGTTTCCACACTTTATAGGTGCAGTCCAATCTGAGATTAGATCTTTACTACCTTCAAGATGATCAGACCATGCATCACCCGCTACTTCGCCGTCTGTTTGCCAGACCACATCAAACTGACCGTCCTCTTGGATTTCACCGATAAGAACTGGCTTCGTTAAGTGATGGTTCTTCAACATTTTAGCAGTACCACCTGTCATGTTTGGTACTTCAATACCAATCATTGCGTCAATAACTTTATCAGTATCAGTCGTGCCAGCTTTCTCAACTGCTTTTACCCACATTTTAAAGCCAATTACATGTGCTTCCATAGGATCGTTAGTTACACGCTTCTTGTCTTTAATGAATGCCTGCCAAGTTTTGATGAACTCTTCATTCTCTTTGCTCTCAACACTCATGAAGTAGTTCCATGCGGCAAGATGCCCCACTAGAGGCTTAGTATCAAGACCAGAAAGCTCTTCTTCACCAACCGAGAATGCAACAACAGGAATATCTTCAGACGAAATACCTTGGTTGCCTAACTCTTTGTAAAAAGGTACATTTGCATCACCATTGATCGTTGAAACAACTGCTGTTTTCTTGCCTGTAGCACCAAACTTTTTGATGTCAGAAACAATTGACTGCCAATCAGAATGTCCGAATGGTGTGTAGTTAATCATGATGTCTGCTTCCGCAACACCTTTAGAGATTAAGTATGCCTTTAAGATTTTATTCGTTGTACGTGGGTAAACATAATCTGTACCTGCAAGTACCCAGCGCTTAACTTTGATTTCATCCATCAAGTAATTAACCGCAGGAATCGCTTGTTGGTTTGGCGCCGCACCTGTGTAGAAGATATTCTTTGATGACTCTTCACCTTCGTATTGAACAGGGTAGAACATTAAGCCGTTTAGCTCTTCGATAACTGGAAGAACAGATTTACGAGAAACCGATGTCCAACAACCGAAAATAGCATCTACTTTTTCTTTAGAGATAAGCTCGCGTGTTTTCTCTGCAAACAAAGGCCAATCTGATGCTGGGTCAACAACGACTGCTTCAAGTTGCTTGCCTAGTAATCCACCTTTTTTATTTTGCTGCTCAATAAGCATTAGCATGGTGTCTTTCAGTGTAGTTTCACTGATCGCCATGGTGCCAGAAAGTGAATGCAAAACACCAACTTTAATCGTTTCTTTAGAGTGAGATGCGGCAAATGCCTGTGTTGATAAAAATGATGCGCTAAGTATTAACGTAGTCGCCAACATTTTCTTGAAATTAATTTTCATAAAATATCCTCCATGGATTTATTGGGTTTGTGCGGAAGATATCTTGCAGGAACTGTGCCAAAACAATTAAAGCGCTTTAAAATAGCGATTTAGTGTTCATTAAGTGCCAAAACGAACTTTAATGGTGCGATTATTTGGTGTTCCGCCCTGTTTTTGAGCGATAGCTATGAGAGAACTTTTTTAAGCCACGCTGAAATATCTCTAATTTCTTCTGCGCATAATGAATGCTCCATTTCATAGCTATGTGCTTCCACATCAAAACCTTTCGACTCAAGTTTGGGGGCATAATCCTGCCAACTTGCTACGGGGATTACAGGGTCGCGTGTGCCGTGAGCGGCAAATATGGGTAAGCCTGCTTGCTGCGAATTTGTTTGCGCTAGTAGATTTTCATCAAATGGAATATAAGTTGATAGCGCCATAATACCGGCCAATTTTTTTGGATAACGGATGCCAGCATGAAGTGCAATTACCCCACCTTGTGAGAAACCTGCGAGTAGAATTTTATCAGAGGGTACGCCATTCTCTATTTCTTGATCGATAAAATCGTTAATCCAAGTAACGCTGTTTAAAACATCGTCTTCGGTGGTTGTGTTATTTCTATCCAGAGAAAGCATGTCGTACCATGCGCGCATTTCGTAGCCGTTATTTAGTGTAATGGGGCGAACGGGTGCGTGCGGAAAGAGGAACTTTATTGTTAGTGATTCGGGTAATCTCAATTCTGGCACTAGAGGCACAAAATCGTTTCCATCTGCGCCTAAGCCGTGCAGCCAAATGATTGTATAATCTGTTTTTTCCGCTGTTCTTACTGTTTCAAAAGGGAGTAATTTAGACATTCTTATTTAGCTCATTCTTGCTTGGCTCGTTAATATTCAATTCTTTTAATTTTCGCGTTAAGGTATTTCTCCCCCAGCCTAACAGGTCTGCCGCATCTTTTTTACGACCGCCTGTTTTTTGTAGAGCGGCATTTATTGCGATGATTTCAAAGATTGGGGAAACCTCATCAAGGACACGTTTATCGCCACGGTTTAAGCGTTGCATCATGTTTTGGTGGAGCAATGATTCCCAGCTATTGTTTGTATCTGTATCACTATTCTTTAAATCTTGGGGCAAATCATCCAGCGTAATTTCGTGTCCTGTTGCCATCACGGTTAGCCAACGGCTGGCATTTTCTAATTGGCGAACATTGCCAGGCCAATCGAGCGTCTGCAGATAGCTGCTGACTTCTTCACTTAAACTTTTTTGATCGACGCTTAGCTCTTTTGATGCCTGTGCTAAAAAGTGATTTAGCAATAGAATTATATCTTCGTCTCGCTCGCGCAAAGCTGGTATTTGTACACGAATGACATTTAAACGGTGATATAAATCTTCACGGAATGAGCCATTTTTCACATGCTGTTCTAAGTCTTGATGGGTTGCCGCAACCACGCGAACATCGACTTTTACGGGCTGTGTTCCACCCACGCGGTAAAATTCGCCATCTGCCAATACGCGCAATAATCGTGTTTGCAGTTCTGCGGGCATGTCACCAATTTCATCTAAAAATAATGTTCCGCCATCGGCTTGTTCAAAGCGCCCTTGGCGTTGTGCTTGCGCGCCTGTGAATGCGCCTTTCTCGTGTCCGAAAAGCTCTGATTCTAATAAATCTTTAGGAATTGCAGCAGTGTTTATTGCAATGAATGTTTTTTTCGCGCGCGGGCTGTGTGTGTGCAAAGCCTTGGCAACCAGTTCTTTACCTGTGCCTGATTCGCCTGTGATTAAAACGGAAATACTGGTTTTGCTTAAACGTCCGATGGTGCGAAAAAGCTCCTGCATCGCCACCGACTTGCCGATAATTTCCTGCTGAGTAATGGGAGACTCATCTTCTTCTTTTTCTGGTGGCTGCTGTAAAGAATTAGAGGCACATGCACGACGTGCTAATTCTATCGCTTCATTTATATCAAAGGGTTTGGGTAGATATTCAAATGCGCCACTTTCATAGGCAGACATTGCGCTATCCATATCGGAATGCGCAGTCATAATAATAACGGGAAGGTCAGGATAAAGCTTGTGGATTTCGTTGATTAATTCAAAACCATCCATGCCAGGCATACGGATGTCGGATATTACCGCATCGGGTAACTCATTCTCGCTAGCCTCGCGTAATTGGCGCAGTAAATCGGTCGCAAACTCAAACGCAGTGACATCCATTTGTGCCTTTTCAAGTGCACGTTGTAACACCCAGCGGATAGACTGATCGTCATCAACTATCCATATTTTTTCAGTCACTTTTTAGCTCCTGTCTTGTTATTCCTTTTATCATCAATAGCGTTATCAATAATGGGCAGTAAAAGGGTAAAACACGTTTCTCCCACTTGCGATTCAAATTCGATTACGCCGTGATGACGATTTGCCAGTGATTGTGCAATAGACAATCCTAATCCTGTTCCCTTTGCCGAGCCACTAATCATAGGGAAAAAGAGTTTATCGCGAATATCATCGGGTACGCCTTGTCCATTATCAATAATCTCTAGTTTTAGTGCCAAGCGATGTGTTTGTTGGTTGATGGTGAAATTTCTTAATACGCGTGTTTTAAATAAAATATTGCCCGAGTCACCCACTGCTTTTATCGCATTTCCTGCAATATTAAAAACTAACTGTATGAGATTGTCTCTGTCAGCGGTTAAGTCTGGAATACTTGGGTCGTAATCGAAACGTAACTCTACTCCTTCGGGAATATCAGCAAGAATGAGTTTTCTAACGCGTTCTAAAACCTCATGAATATTTACTACTTCGTTTTTTACAGGTTGAGGCGAACCCAGCATACGATCAACTAATTTTTTCAAACGATCTGCTTCTGAAATAATAATATTTGTGTATTCTTTAAGGTCACCATTTACAAGCTCTAGCTCTAATAACTGCGCTGCCCCACGAATTCCACCCAGTGGGTTTTTAATTTCATGCGCCATGCCACGTACTAGCATTTGTGTGGCTTCTTGTTGGCTTAATAGCTGTTCTTCGCGGTTAATACGTAGTTGATAATCTTTGCGATGCAATTCGAGTACGATGCCGTGTAGTTTTCCTGTTTTTAATAATGGATTCGCTACACAATCGAGAGTGATGCTTTCTTTATACTTACCTTTGAGGTAGCACTCTCGCAGTGTTTGTGGTTCTTTATTTTTAAGAACAAATTGTAGATGTTCATCAACCATTTCGGCTTGTAGCAAAGCAGTGTATGACTTGGTAACAACGCGCTTACGACTTTGTCCAAAGAGGTTTTCTGCTGCAGCATTCATGTGTTGAATGGTCAGTGACCTATCTAAAACGACCACAGCAGTACTGAGCGCATCACTAACAGCATCTGAGAAAATCGTATTATTGGGATTTGTTTCTGGCATTTATAAACTCTATAGCAAACATCGCGCCAACTCTTTAGGCGAGGTAGTAATGGATTCAACAATCCATGCGCACCAATAATGCACTAAACCCCGCTAGAGAGCACCATAATAGTGCAATATATACAAATATAGGCTCTTAAACTACCGCTTATCCACTCATTGCCTTAGTTGTTATTTTAAAAAAGTTGGCACAGTAGTTGCAATATGTGAACTAGCAATTACGCTTACCTAGGTTCTCATCACACAATTAATCAATCGATGTAGCTTTTAGGAATAATATTTTTTAGATTTAGGAGAGAAATGCAATGAAGTTAGTCACTGCAATAGTAAAGCCTTTCAAACTCGATGATGTGCGTGAAGCATTATCTGAGATTGGCGTTGCGGGTATCACCGTAACAGAGGTTAAAGGATTTGGTCGTCAAAAAGGTCACACGGAGTTATATCGTGGCGCTGAGTATGTTGTAGATTTTTTACCCAAAGTAAAAATCGAAGCTGCTGTCGCTGGCGACATCGTTGATCAGGTTACCGAAGCAATCATAAAAGCTGCCAACACTGGCAAGATTGGTGATGGTAAGATTTTTGTATCTGAAATTGAGCAGACTATTCGTATTCGTACGGGTGAGACTGGTCCTGAAGCGCTTTAAAGGAGAAGTTAATCATGGAAAACAATATATACGAATTACAATATGCAATGGACACCTTTTACTTTTTGGTAATGGGCGCTCTTGTTATGTGGATGGCGGCTGGCTTCTCAATGTTAGAAGCAGGTTTGGTTCGTTCTAAAAGTACCACTGAGATTTTGACTAAGAATATCGCGCTTTATGCTATTGCTTGTACTTCTTACTTGGTTATTGGTTATCAGATCATGTACGGCAGTGGTTCTTTAATGGATAGCTTATTCCTGTCAGGCATTGCTACAGATGGCGCCAAGGATGCAGATGCGATGGCTAAAGCTGTATTAGCGGCTTCTGCCGAGAATGGATTCGGTGGCGATGCCGTATATTCGAAAGCTTCTGATTTCTTCTTCCAAGTAGTATTTGTTGCTACGGCAATGTCTATCGTTTCGGGTGCCGTTGCTGAGCGCATGAAGCTTTGGGCTTTCTTACTGTTCGCCGTTGTAATGACAGCATTTATCTACCCAATGGAAGGTGGTTGGACTTGGGGCGGTAAGTCAGTCTTTGGTTTATTCAACCTAGGTGATGCCGATGAAGCAGCAGGTCTTGTTGGTTTTGGATTCTCTGACTTTGCAGGTTCTGGTATCGTTCACATGGCAGGTGCAGCCGCTGCATTAGCAGGTGTTCTGCTGCTTGGTGCACGTAAAGGCAAGTACGGTAAAGACGGTAAAATCACACCAATTCAAGGTGCTAATCTACCGCTAGCGACACTGGGTACGTTTATCCTTTGGATGGGGTGGTTCGGCTTTAATGGTGGATCAGTTCTTAAGTTAAGTGATGTTGCTAACTCAAATTCGGTAGCGATGGTTTTCCTTAATACAAATGCAGCAGCAGCGGGTGGCGTAATTGTCGCTCTAATCGTTGCGCGTTTAATGTTTGGTAAGGCTGACTTAACCATGACACTTAACGGTGCGTTAGCAGGCTTAGTGGCTATCACGGCAGAGCCTTCTACACCTACTCCGCTACAAGCGTTAATCATTGGTGGTATCGGTGGCTTGATCGTTGTTTTCTCTATCCTTGCTTTGGATAAAATGAAAATTGATGATCCTGTAGGCGCTATCTCGGTTCACGGTGTTGTAGGTTTCTTCGGCGTAATGATCGTGCCTTGGACGAATGGTGGTCCAGATGGTGCTTCATACTTCGGTCAGTTCGTTGGCGCTGCAACTATCTTTGTTTGGGTGTTCTTTGCTTCATTGATTGTTTGGTTTATTATCAAGATGATCTTTGGTATCAGAGTATCGGAAGAAGAAGAGTATGAAGGTGTTGATATTGGTGAGTGTGGTATGGAAGCATATCCAGAATTCACTAATAAGTAATTAAAGTACATACTTTGTTGTTTGAAAAAAGGTCACCTTTGGGTGGCCTTTTTTAATGCAGTCGTTGCTTCAACGAACCATCGACATTTCCTTCAGAAATGTAACGATATACTTTTTGGCTCTTGGTGAGCCTTAAAAAGCAACTTGCCTTTAGTTGTAAGAAGCCAGCTTACTTTTTCCTGACTCGATCTGGAGAGTACTAGAGGCAACTTGAGCAGCACTTGAAGTTAGAGGTTTAAAACCTTTAAACATAAAAAAAGAGAGCCATTTGGCTCTCTTTTTTTATGTTTGTTTCTCTTGGAGAAACAAACAAGAATTAAAATGATTCTAGGTGAGACCACGGGGAGAAGATATGCGCAGCTGAAGTGTATCAACCGTAATCCACCTAGAACCTAATATGAAGGTAAGGAAATAATCCTTCATACAAATACTCAGAACGCAGGAATTCAAATTGGTTCAAAATTAATTCGAAATAAATGAACTTTTTTTGAATTAATGCCACAATGCTATTTAACTTGATGAAATAAAAGGCCTTTTATTTGTAATTTAATATTCAATTAATGAGCAAGTAAATAGAGCAAGTCTTAAATTATAGGTATAATTCTGCTCTTTGATGATTTTGGCGAGTATTAGCATGTTTAAAAGTATTTGTTGGGTAAATTGGCTTTTTATTATAATGATTGGCGCTCTTGCGTTTATCAGCCTGTCTACGATGTTATCGGGGTGCGGGAATAAAGGGGATCTAACATTGCCTGAAAAATCATCGACAACCTCAGTTGAAATGAAGAAGAATAATTGATATGGACTTTTTTAATTACAAAAGCGGGCAACTTTTTGCAGAAGATGTCAGTTTGGAAGATATTGCAAAAGAACACGGAACCCCATGTTTTGTTTATTCGCGTGCTACGCTTGAGCGTCATTGGCATGCCTTTAATGAAGCGTTCGGTGGTCACCCGCATATGATTTGCTATTCGGTTAAAGCGAATTCAAATATTGGTATCCTTAACATATTAGCTCGACTGGGCTCTGGCTTTGATATTGTTTCTGTCGGTGAACTTGAGCGCGTATTAAAGGCCGGTGGCGATCCGAAGAAAATTGTATTCTCAGGTGTAGGCAAGCGTGCCGATGAAATGCAGCGCGCGCTTGAGGTCGGTATCCGCTGTTTTAATATTGAATCTATTGGTGAACTTGAGCGCTTAAACAACGTGGCAGCTAGCATGGATAAGGTTGCCGATATTTCGATTCGTGTGAATCCTGATGTGGATGCTCAAACGCATCCTTATATCTCAACGGGCTTAAAAGATAATAAATTTGGCATCGATATTAATATTGTCGAAGGCGTATATCAACAAGCGGCAGCCATGCCAAACATTCATGTGACAGGGATTGATTGTCATATAGGGTCACAACTTACGGAACTATCCCCTTTTATGGATGCATTGGAACGATTAATTGCTTTGGCTGATCGATTAAAAGAGCAGGGTATTAATATCCATCATCTCGACCTTGGCGGTGGATTAGGCGTTCGTTATCAAGATGAAAACCCTCCATTACCATCGGATTATACGGCGCAACTATTTACCAATGAGAGGCTGAAAGATTACGAGGTAATCATCGAGCCGGGTAGGGCTATTGCTGCGAATACAGCGGTATTATTGACAGAAGTGGAATACATCAAGCTGGGTGATGAGAAGAATTTTGCGGTTGTTGATGCTGCGATGAATGACTTAATCCGCCCTGCGTTGTATACCGCATGGCAAGCGATTGTGCCTATTAAAGAGGCATCAGATGATGCGGGTAAAGTTTTTGATATTGTTGGTCCTATTTGTGAATCAGCAGATTTCTTGGGCAAAGATCGTAAGTTAAATATTGAGCAGGGTGATTTATTAGCAGTACGCTCTGTTGGAGCTTACGGCTTTAGCATGTCATCAAACTATAATTCACGACCGCGTGCTGTTGAATTGCTGGTTGATGGGGATAAAGTTACAGTGATTAGAGATAGAGAGACGATAGAAAGCCTCTTTGAGAATGAATATTTAGTTGATTAAAAGCACACCCCCTAGTTTTACATGATGTTTTTATTATTTATACCAAGCAATAGTAAAGAAACATCATGTAAAAGTGGGGGGGTGTGCTTTATAAACTGATATAATAAGAAATAAAATTAATGCACTAGAAAAAGAGTACAGTATGGGCATCCCTGTTTTTGAAACAAATTTAAAAAAACTTCCTTTGATTGCGCGAGGGAAGGTTCGCGATATTTACGATGTTGATGATCAGCATATGTTGATTGTCACTACTGATCGCCTATCCGCGTTTGATGTGGTATTGCCAACGCCAGTACCCAATAAGGGTATCGTTCTTACACAAGTTTCAAATTTTTGGTTTGATAAGCTGTCTCATGTTATTCCCAATCATTTCAGTGATCTCACGCTGAACGATTTAAAAATCAGTAAAGAAGAGAGAGAAACCCTAGAAGGCCGTAGTGTTATTGTTAAGAAGCTTAAGCCTTTGCCTATTGAGGCGATTGTGCGTGGTTATATCATTGGCTCTGGTTGGAAGGATTATCAAGCGACTGGGCAGGTTTGTGGTATTGATTTACCAGAGGGATTAAAGCAAGCAGAAAAGTTACCCGAGGTTTTATTTACGCCATCGACAAAAGCAGACATTGGCGGGCATGATGAGAATATACCCTTTAAAAAAATGCATGCATTGATTGGCGGTTTTCTTGCAGATCAGGTACGTGATGTTAGTTTGCAGTTATACTCAGAGGCAGCGGAATTTGCGTTATCCAAGGGGATTATTATTGCGGATACAAAGTTTGAATTTGGTTTAGATAAGGCAGGAAAATTAGTATTAATTGATGAAATACTATCACCAGACTCTTCGCGCTTTTGGCCCGCTGATCAGTATCAAGCAGGAATAAGTCCGCCATCTTTTGATAAGCAATACATTAGAGATTACTTAGAAACATTGGAGTGGGATAAAACACCTCCAGGGCCGCATTTGCCAGATGATGTGTTAGCCAAAAGTGCTGAAAAGTACCAAGAAGTTGCAACGTTGTTGCTTGGTTAGATTGGCTGCTCAGCTAATTAATTAAAAATACGATTATATATTATGAATACAGTAGTACAAACAAAATCTAAACTCCCAGGCTTTCTAAGCTTGTTATTGGTAGCTGTGTTAGGAGTGGCAGTAGCTAAACTTATGTGGTTAATCATTACGCCTAAAACAAAAATGGCGGCTTATGTTCAAGAAAATACCAGCGCTGTTAATAAGCCAAAGCAAAAGATAAATTACGGCAAGTTGATAGCCAATCAGCATTTATTTGGAATCGTTGAGCTTAAGAAAGCAGCGCCTGTCGCAAAAGTGGCGAAGCCTAACGAGGCTCCCAAAGTTGCCCCAACGAAGCTGAATTTAAAATTACATGGCATTGTTGCTTATAGAGCCTCTAAAGGAGGTTTTGCTCTTATATCCTCGGGTAGTGGCTCACAAAAGGTTTATGGCAAGGGTGATGAATTAGAAAAAGGTGTAACGGTGAGTGAAATATTTTCTGATAAAGTTGTACTGAATAATCATGGGAAATCAGAAGACCTATTGTTGCCTATTAATAAGGCAAGTAGATCATCCGTAAGAGGTGGTAATAGTAATCATATGCCTAACCAGCCAAATAATGAATCACCGCCCCCAGATATGGATGAAGATATCCCACAACCAGGCGTAAATATGAGTGAGTCCTCAGCTCCAAACCCTGATTCACCTGATCTTTCCAGCTTTCGAGAAGAAATGCGAGCAGACCCAAGTAAGCTAATGAGAGTTGCTCGTGGGTCTCCTGCTATTGTAGATGGACAATTTGTTGGCTTTCGTATTCAACCAGGCAGCAGGCGTAAACTTTTCCGTAAATTGGGCTTTCGACCGAATGATATAATTACGGAAGTTAATGGGATAGTTATTGATGATATGTCTAAAGGTGCAATGGTCATTGGTGAGCTTTCTCAGGCGTCTTCACTTTCGGTAAAAGTGAAACGTGGTAATCAGGAAATTTCGATAGATCATTCTTTTTAGTCGTAGCGCTTAGTTGGAAAAGTTGTTATGCGAAAGGCTATAAATTTAATCTTTTTTTTTCTAATTGCACTTACTTTTATTGCTTGTAGTGATAATAATAAAACCGAGTTATCAGGTAGGACAATGGGTACGCAGTACCATATTTCTGTGATACCTTCCTCTAATAAAAAACCAATAAATCAGCCTGCTTTAAAAAAAGAAATAGATGCATTATTAGTTGAAGTTAATCGACAAATGTCGACCTATGACCCAAATTCTGAAATTAGCCAATTTAACCAATATCAACAAACAGACTGGTTTAATGTTTCCAAAGATTTTGCTTTGGTTGTTTCCTCTGCTCAATCTGTTAGTAAAGATACCCAGGGTGCTTTTGATATAACCGTTGCCCGACTGATTGACTTGTGGGGTTTTGGTGCTAAGACGAAGTTTAAACTACCAACAGAGCAACAAATAAAGAGTGTTTTAAAAAATACGGGCCATGAATTATTAGAAGTAAGAACTTCACCCCCAGCCATAAGAAAGCTAAATAAAAATATTCGTATTGATCTTTCTGCAATTGCAAAAGGTTTTGCTGTAGATAAAATTACAGAGTATTTAAATGGGGAAGGTTACTTAGATTATTCGGTAGAAATTGGAGGCGAGGTGCGTAATCAAGGTTTTAACTCAAAGGGTAAGCCGTGGAAAATTGGCGTGGAAAAACCTCAATATAGTGATTGGATTATTAATGAAGTATTGCTTAGCAGTAATTTGGCTGTAGCGACATCTGGTGACTATCGAAACTATTTTATAAAAGATGGCGTTCGTTATTCTCATACAATTAATCCCATGACAGGAAAGCCCGTTAGGCATAACCTTGCAGCGGTCACAGTGCTACACGAATCGACAATGATGGCAGATGCTTATGCGACTGCGCTGATGGTGCTGGGTGAAAGGCAAGGGAAAGCCTTTTCTGAGCATAATAAGCTTCGAGTGGGTATGATTATTCGGAAGGGAGAGAGTTACGAAGCTTGGGAAAATATTAATAAAACTAAAATCCCGCAGTCTCTACAGCGCTGTGTAAAAGTGGGGGGGTGTGCTTACATAGAGTAGATTACAGGAGTTCCAGCTTGGGCTGTGAAGCCTTTTGCTAAACACAAAAAAGGGATGCTAAAAAGCATCCCTTTTTTGTGCCTCTAGTGAGGATTAAATTAGATTAAGATATTTTTTGATCTAACTCACCAGATGCATAACGCTGTGACATTTCATCAAGCGAGTAAATCTTACCGATCTTGCTTGCCATGCCAGCAGAATTAAATGCTTCGTAACGTGCCTTACAAATACCGCTCATTGCATTTGTTGCTTCTTTAAGGAACTTACGCGGGTCAAAGTTTGTTGGGTTGTCTTGTAGGTGTTTACGAACAGAACCTGTAGAAGCCATACGTAAATCCGTATCGATATTAACTTTTGTAACACCAGATTTAAGACCTTCAACAATCTCAGCAACGGGTACGCCATAAGTTTGGCCCATATCACCACCGTAGTTATTGATGATTTCTAACCACTCTTGTGGTACTGATGAAGAGCCATGCATAACAAGGTGAGTATTAGGCAGACGCTCGTGAATCTCTTTGATACGGTCAATACGCAGAATTTCGCCAGTAGGCTCTTGAGTGAATTTGTAAGCACCGTGTGAAGTACCGATGGCGATTGCTAGTGCATCAACGTTAGTTGCTTTAACAAAGTCAGCGGCTTCTTCAACAGACGTTAGAAGCATATCAAGGTCTAGTTTACCTTCAGCGCCGTGCCCGTCTTCTTCGCCCATCTCACCTGTTTCTAATGAACCAAGACAACCTAGCTCGCCTTCTACTGAAACACCGCCAGCGTGAGCCATTTTAACAACTTCAGCTGTAACGCCTGCGTTGTATTCAAATGATGCTGGCGTTTTACAATCAGCTTCTAAAGAACCATCCATCATTACTGATGTGAAACCAGATTGGATTGAACGCAAACATACTGCTGGCTCAGAACCGTGATCTTGGTGCATTACAACAGGAATGTGTGGGTACATTTCAGTAGCTGCGATGATTAAGTGACGAAGGAAAGGCTCGCCTGCATAACCACGTGCGCCTGCAGAACCTTGCATGATAACAGGAGAATCAACAGCATCTGCCGCTTCCATGATTGCGTGAACTTGCTCCATGTTGTTTACGTTAAATGCGGGTAAACCGTAGTTGTTTTCTGCTGCGTGATCGAGCAGTTGTCTCATTGAAATTAGGGCCATTTGGTCCTCCTATTTGTTAATTAATATGTGTTTAAAATACTTAAAAAAATATTGCCACCTATCTTACAGGAAAGCTGTTATCCCCTACAAATCACTGGCTTTACAATTAACCGTTGTGATGATCACCAACACGGATAACTTTCATTTGGTTTGTTCCGCCGTCTGTACCTGCACCGACTAAATCACCTTTTGTGATGATAACAAGATCACCTTCATCAACCACTTCTTGTTCAATCAAATGTTCTACTACGGTGATATTTGCCTGCTTAGGATCTGTTAGTTTCTCGTGTACCCAAACAGGATAAACTCCACGATACATACACACACGACGACAAGTCGATTTATGTGTTGTCATGGCATAAATCGGAATACCCGAGCTAATGCGCGACATCCATAATGCTGTAGAGCCAGACTCGGTTAGCGCCCCAATTCCTTTAACACCCATTTGATTTGCAGTGTACATCGCTGCCATCGCGATACCTTCATCTATACGTTCAAAATGCTCACCTATTCTATGCTTAGAGCGCTTTGATGAAGAGGCTTTTTCGGCTTCTTCACAAATATCTGACATTGCGGCAACCACTAAATCTGGATGATTGCCAACGGCTGTTTCACCCGAAAGCATAACCGCATCTGTACCATCCATAACTGCATTAGCGACATCAAATACTTCTGCACGAGTCGGGATCGTATTCTCGATCATGGTTTCCATCATTTGTGTTGCTGTGATAACAGGGCGATTTAACTGTCGAGAACGTTTAATCAATTTCTTTTGCATCAACGGTAAATTTGCATCGCCAATCTCAACACCTAAATCACCGCGAGCAACCATGATGACATCAGATGCTCTGATAATGTCATCCATTGTTGGTTGTTCAACCGCTTCTGCACGCTCAACTTTTGCAACAATGGCAGCATCGCCACCAGCATCTTGCATTAAAGTCCGTGCGTACTCTAAATCTGCCGCACTTCTTGGAAATGATACTGCTAAAAAGTCCACGCCTATTTCAGCAGCTGTTTTAATGTCTTCTTTATCTTTTTCGGTCAACGCCTCGGCAGATATTCCACCGCCACGCTTATTAATACCTTTGTTGTTTGATAAAGCACCACCCACAACCACTTCAGTATGCACTTCATTGCCTTTAACAGAGGTTACACGCAGTACGATGCGTCCATCATCCAGCAATAACTCATCACCATCATAAACATCTGTCGGCAAGTTTTTGTAGGCGATACCTACTTTTTCAGTTGTACCCGAAAATTTATCAAAATCAGCATCTAATATGAAACTATCGCCTGCTTTGATGAATACTTTTTCATCATTTACAAAGCGTTCGATGCGAATCTTTGGCCCTTGTAAATCACCTAAAATTCCAACGGTCCAGCCGAGTTTCTCCGCAGCATCTCTAACCATTTTTACACGGCGTTTATGGTCTTCCACTTCGCCATGCGAAAAATTCATGCGTACAACATCCACGCCTGCCGCTATCATTTTTTCAACAGATTCGGGCGTATCGGTCGCTGGGCCCATTGTTGCTACTATTTTGGTTCTTCTCATAGAGAGTAACTTACCCTTATCCCTTTGCGCGAGCTTCTAACATGGCAACAACAGGTAGCTCTTTGCCTTCTAAAAACTCAAGGAATGACCCGCCGCCAGTAGAAATGTATGAAACTTTATCAGCAATGTCATACTTATCAACCGCTGCCAATGTGTCACCACCGCCTGCTACAGAGAATGCATTTGATTCTGCAATCGCCATTGATATTGCTTTTGTTCCACTACCGAATTGATCAAATTCAAATACGCCTACAGGGCCGTTCCAAACGATTGTGCCAGCATTTTTAATCACTTCGCATAATTCTGCGATTGATTTTGGGCCAATATCAAAAATCATATCGTCATCTTGAACATCTTCAACATTCATTGTTGTTGCTTTAGTCGATTCTGAAAATTCTTTGCCACAAATCACATCAGTAGGAACAGGGATATCGCCACCGTTCTTTTGTGCAGCTGCTTTAAGTTTTTTTGCTGTTTCAACCAAGTCTTCTTCGTAAAGTGATTTACCAACATTGTGACCTTCTGCCGCAATGAATGTATTTGCGATTCCGCCGCCAACGATTAACTGATCAACCACTTTTGAAAGTGAATCAAGAACAGTCAGCTTAGTAGAAACCTTTGCACCACCCACCAATGCAACCATTGGGCGTGCTGGATTATCAAGAGCCTTACCTAATGCTTCTAATTCACCCGCAAGTAATGGGCCTGCGGCTGCTGTAGGAGCAAACTGACCTGCTCCGTGAGTAGAGGCCTGTGCACGATGCGCTGTTCCGAATGCGTCCATTACATAGATGTCACATAAAGCAGCATATTGCTTTGAAAGCGCTTCATCGTTTGCTTTCTCACCTTTGTTGAAACGAACATTTTCAAGAAGAACGACTTGTCCGTTTTCAAGGGTTGGAGCATTGTCTAAGTAGTCCTTCACTAGGTTTACGTCTTGACCTAATAAGCCAGCCATGTGACTCGCTACGGGTACAAGTGAAAACTGATCTTCAGGAGAGTCTTCGGTAGGGCGACCTAGGTGAGACATTACCATTACCTGTGCGCCTGCTTTGATCAATAATTCAAGGGATGGCAAAGAAGCGCGGATACGCTTATCAGAAGTTACTTTGCCATCTTTAATAGGCACGTTTAAGTCTTGGCGAATTAGAACACGCTTTCCAGAAAGGTCTAAATCAGACATCTTAATTACAGACATGGATGAACTCCTTTTAAATTTTAGATTTATTAAATAAAAGTACTGCTAGGCAATCCCTTTATTAAATAAATCTGTGGGCATGACAAACATACCCACAAAATTATTTTATCAATCCAAACCGTGAAACTTAATAGCTCAGATTGCTTCTAGTAGCCTTCAGATAGAGGGGGGAAAATGAGCTTAGCTTTTTATAACAAAAGGTAAGTGATCTTTTTACCAACGAAGAGCTGGAGGCTACTAGAAGTGAGCTGTGCTATTAAGCTACGTGCTCTACTAAGCGAAGCATATTACATGTGTAGCCGTACTCGTTGTCGTACCAAGAAACTACTTTAACGAAAGTATCGTCAAGAGCAATACCTGCACCTTCGTCGAAGATTGAAGAAGCACTGTACCCACGGAAGTCAGAAGAAACTACGCTCTCATTTGTGTACGCTAAAGTGCCTTTCATTGAACCTTCAGAAGCTTCTTTGATTTTTGCACAAATCTCTTCATACGTTGCTGGCTTGTCTAGTTCGCAAGTAAGATCAACTACTGATACGTCAACAGAAGGAATACGAAAAGCCATTCCTGTTAGTTTGCCGTTAAGCTCAGGCAATACGATTCCCACTGCTTTAGCAGCGCCTGTTGATGATGGAATGATGTTCTCAAATACAGAGCGTCCACCGCGCCAATCTTTCATAGATGGACCATCTACAGTCTTCTGTGTAGCAGTTGATGCATGAACAGTCGTCATTAAACCGCGCTTTAAGCCCCAGTTATCATTGATAACTTTAGCAATTGGCGCTAAACAGTTTGTAGTACAAGATGCCGCAGAAACGATTGCTTGACCATCGTATTCACTGTGGTTTACGCCGTATACAAACATTGGAGTACTATCTTTAGCAGGTGCTGATTGAACAACTTTCTTTGCGCCAGCATCAATGTGAGCCTGACAGCTTTCTGTTGTTAAGAAGAAGCCAGTACAATCGATAACTACGTCTGCACCAATGTCGCCCCATTTAAGATCAGCAGGGTTACGCTCAGCAGTTAGACGGATTTTCTTACCATCTACGGTGAAAGAAGTATCGTCTACATCATTTACTACACCGTCAAAACGACCGTGCGCTGTATCATACTTAAGCATGTACGCTAGGTATTCATTTTCTAGTAGGTCATTGATACCTACTACTTCTAGCGATGGGAAATCTTTCTTAATTGCACGGAAAACCATGCGTCCGATACGGCCAAAACCGTTAATTCCAACTTTTGTTGTCATGGGGGTAACTCCTTAAGTTATTTAAAATATAATTGTAAGGTAGAGGGGTGTGTGAAAGTACACCCCCCCCACTTTTACATGATTAATTTAACGATCTGTAGACTAGGCTACTTCGTTGATTGCTTTTGTAACTGCTTCTGTCGTAATACCGAAGTACTTGAACAACTCTGGTGCTGGTGCAGACTCGCCGAAGGTAGTCATGCCAATCACTTTGCCGTTCATACCAACGTATTTCCACCAGCCATCCATAATTGCAGCTTCAACTGCAACACGCGCAGTAACTGCCGCAGGCAATACTGACTCTTTGTAAGCATCGTCTTGTTGCTCAAATACTTCAACAGAAGGCATTGAAACAACACGCACTTTCTTCGATGAAGCTTCTGCAGCTTCCATTGCAAGATGTACTTCAGAACCCGTAGCCATAACGATAACATCAGGTGTGCCATCCGTATCTTTAAGGATGTAACCACCTTTAGCGATATTTGCAATTGTTGCATCGTTACGCTTCTGGAATGGTAGGTTTTGACGTGAGAAAATAAGTACCGATGGGCGTGAATCGTGCTCAATCGCATCTTTCCATGCAACAACGGTTTCAACCGTATCACAAGGTCTCCACACTGCCATATTAGGAATCATACGCAATGTTGGGATTTGCTCAACAGCCTGATGCGTCGGGCCATCTTCACCCAAACCAATTGAATCATGCGTGTAAACGAAGATGGTACGAATCTTCATTAGTGCTGCCATGCGTAGCGCGTTACGTGCATACTCAGAGAACATTAAGAAAGTCGCGCCGTAAGGCATTAAACCGCCGTGAAGCGTTACGCCATTCATAATTGCCGACATACCAAACTCACGAACACCGTAAGAAATGTAGTTACCTGCAAAGTTCATATCAGCAGAACCGTGGTCATCATTGATACGAACCGACTTATCATTAAACGTATTGTTTGATGGGGAAAGATCCGCCGAACCACCTAAGAACTCAGGAAGTAATGGAGCAAAACCGTTTAGAGCGCCTTTAGAGGCAACACGTGTTGCTGGAGACTCTTCAGCTGCATTTGTAGCCGCGATAACTTTTTGAGCATTTGCTTCAAAATCAGCAGGAAGATCACCCGCCATACGACGTGTAAATTCAGCCGCTTCCGTTGGGAAGGCTTTTGCATAAGCTGCAAACTTCTCATCCCATGCCGCTTCTTTTGCTTTACCTGCTTCTTTAGCATCCCAGCCAGCATATACATCAGCAGGAATTTCGAATGGTGCGTGATCCCAACCCATATTTTTACGTGCATCAGCAAGTGCTGTTTCGCCCAATGCTTCACCGTGAATATTATGTCCGCCTTCTTTCTTATCGCCAGCTGTACCGATACCTTTACCAATAATTGTTTTACAACAAATCAATGAAGGCTTATCAGATGCAATTGCCGCTTCCGTTGCAGCTTTAATAGCATCAGCATCATGACCGTCGATAGACTGTACATGCCAATTAGATGCTTCAAAACGCATTGGCGTATTATCAACAAACCAGCCATCAACATTACCGTCGATAGAAATATTGTTATCGTCGTAGAAACAAATTAGCTTGCTAAGACCAAAAGAACCCGCAAGAGAGATAGCCTCTTGTGAAATACCTTCCATCAAACAACCATCACCTAAGAAAACGTAAGTGTTGTGATTAACAATCTCGTGTCCGTCTTTATTAAACTGAGTCGCCAGTACTTTTTCAGCCAGTGCGAAACCAACTGCGTTTGTAATACCTTGACCTAGTGGGCCAGTCGTTGTCTCGATTCCTGGCGCGTAACCGTACTCAGGATGACCTGGAGTTTTAGAATGTAATTTACGGAAAGACTTAAGATCATCGATAGATAAATCGTAACCTGTTAAATGAAGTACCGAGTAAGGCAACATTGAACCATGCCCGTTAGACATAATGAAACGGTCACGATCAGCCCACTTTGGATTGGTCGGGTTATGGTTCATAAAGTCGTTGAAAAGTACTTCTGCTATGTCTGCCATTCCCATTGGCGCACCAGGGTGACCAGAGTTAGGGATTTGAACAGCGTCCATAGTAAGAGCGCGTATGGCGTTAGCCAGAGTTGCACGATTTGACATTAAGCTCTCCTTGATAAGGTTGTAATTGTGATAATAGATTTCTGTGTAGCCTAGCGTTGGCTTAGTAATAAAGCTAAAGCCAAGCTGCATAGAAATCTATTATTGTTGTGTTTTACAATGTATTTCGCAAATTCCTGTGTCTTCATCTATTGAATCTAAAGTAGATTATAGTGAGGCAGAGAATGCGGATGGGATATTTTGTAGGAAATGGATTGCATGGGCAACATCTAATTGGGGATATACCTTAGGCCATAATTATTTTCGTTCTATTTTTGTTCTATTTAGATTAGTATATCTAAAGCGATTAATACTATGAGGTATCTATGAAAGTCAATTACCAAGAGAAGCCCTCTTCCATCCGTCGTCCAATATTGAAATGGGCTGGAGGAAAAACACAGCTTTTATCAGACATTTATCCAAGAATTCCTAAGTCTTATGAACGATATATAGAACCATTCTTTGGTGGCGGGGCTCTATATTTTTCCCTTGCTCCGTCCAATAGCATCATCGCAGATAGCAATCCCGAGCTTATTAATTTGTATACTACTGTAGCGGATAATGTAGATGAATTAATAACAAGCCTTTATGAACATAAAAACAATCAGGAATATTTTTACGATATACGCTCTAAAAAATATGAAGACTTGACATCAATAGAGGCCGCATCAAGAACTTTATACTTGAACAAAACATGCTTTAATGGCTTGTATCGTGTTAATAAAAAAGGGGAGTTTAATACTCCTTTTGCCAATTATAAAAACCCAAATATAGTTAATAAAGATGTATTGAGACTAGCCTCAATACATCTAAAAGACACAAAAATATTGTGTGGAGATTACAAGAAAATACTACAAGAAGAAGCCCAAGAGGGGGATTTTGTTTTTTTAGACCCACCTTATTTGCCCATATCGAAATATGCAGATTTTAAAAGATATACAAAAGAACAGTTCTACGAAGAAGATCATTTAGAGCTATCTACGGAAGTGAAACGTTTGCATAATCTAGGGTGTCACGTGATACTAACAAATTCAAATCATCCTATCGTGCATGAACAATATAAGTCTTTTGGTATAGATGTCATACAAACAAAGAGATTTATTTCTTGCAATGGAAGTAAGAGAAAAGGTGAAGATGTAATTGTAAATATCCCTCCAAAGAAGAGATTTGATTTAACCCTTGTTCCGCCTCCCCTAGACGAACAGGTTTTTTTATACCCTTCAACTAGGTTTATGGGTTCAAAAAATAAACTTTTACAAGAAATTTGGTCTGTTGCTTCACAATTTGACTTTGATTCCGTTATTGATCTTTTTTCTGGGTCTGGAGTTGTCAGCTATATGTTTAAGTCATATGGGAAGCAAGTTATCAGCAATGATTATATGTCTATGTCAGCCTCTTTCACCAAAGCAATGATTGAAAATAACTCAATCATATTACCCCTTGATGAAGCAAGAAAACTTTTAGACTCAATAGCAATAACGGATACGTTTGTTCAAGATACTTTTAAGGATCTTTATTATAAAGATAAAGATAATGAATTGATTGATTTATTAAGGTTTAAAATAAAAAAAATAAGGAACCCATACAAACGGGCAATAGCAATGTCGGCATTAATACGCGCCTGTTTAAAAAAACGACCAAGGGGGATTTTTACATATGTCGGTCATCGCTATGATGATGGAAGAAAAGATTTAAAAATGTCTTTCCATGAGCAGTTTTTGGAAGCAGTTAATACTATTAACTTATCAATTTTTGATAATGGGCATTCAAATAAATCACGGTGTGGTGACGCTATGACGATGCAAGCGAAATCGGGACATCTTGTGTATATTGATCCACCTTATTATTCAAGATATTCTGATAATGAATATGTTAGAAGGTATCACTTTGTTGAGGGGTTGGCAAAAGACTGGAAAAATGTAGAGATGCAAGAGCATACCAAAACTAAAAAATTCAAGTCATATCCAACTCCCTTTTCTACAAGAAAGGGGGCACATGATGCTTTTGACAAACTATTCAAAAAATATAGAAATAATATTCTATTAGTATCATATTCATCAAATAGCGAGCCAACACGAGATGAAATGGTATCTTTGATGTCAAAATACAAACAACACGTAGAAGTAATCCCAATAAAGTACCAATACTCGTTCGGAAACCGCAGAAAAAAAACAGGGAGTAACAACAATTCTGTAAGCGAATATTTATTTGTAGGGTATTAGTATGACTATTAGAACATCTGATTTTCCACAAGCCGACAGACTAATTCAGGTAGGAATGGTTGCTACCGCTGTTTCAAAAGGAAAACATACAGATGAAGAAATTGAAGATTTTATTGGTCTTGGTTCGCTTGGTAGACAAGGTCGTTACTATAGATTGGCAGCGGAAATTCTAGGCTTAATAATTAATGAAAGCAATCATGCAATCTTAACTGATGTTGGAAGAGAATTTGCAACACTATCCAATCCCTCTTCTCAGATGGAATTTCTAGGAAGATGCTTGATAGAAACAAGGGTATTTCATGAGGGGTTAAAATATATTAATAAGTACAGCCCAAATGATAAAAAATTAAAGTTATGGTTTCGTAACTTTTATCCTGGAGCCGAAACTACTGCTAATAGGCGATTTTCTACTTTTCTTAATTATATCAATGAGGCCAAGTTAGTAGAAAAGGTCAAAGGCGAACATAAACTTGGAAAGTACTCTGGGGGTACTCTAAAAATAAATAGCTATAAACATCTTCATGGGAGTGCTATGCATAAAAATATAAAACCTCGGCTCCCTTCCGTTGTTGAAAATATCACTTACAATGTAAGCGCCCTTAAAAGGGAGAGGGCAAATAAAATACATTGGGAATTAGTGGCAGCAAAATCACAACATCTCCACAGTCTTGGATTTCAACCCTATGAAAATGAACAAATTGATTTATATGTCAATAATGACAAAGAAGTCATTTTATATGAAATGAAATCACTAAACCAAGAATCATCAAATTTTATTGCCCAAACAAGAAAGGCAGTATCACAGCTGTATGAATACCGTTATATTTTCAATCTCCCACATGCCAACCTCTGTATCGTTACAAATGGGTCCATATTGGATAAAAATAACTGGTATCTAGAATATTTAACACAAGATCGAAGCATTGCTTATGAATGGACAAGAGATTTTGTAAATTTTAATACAGATGATAAGTCTAAAGTTATATTAGGGGCTTTTTTTTAGTAGTTATATAGACTGAAACTTATTAAAATGCCTGAAGGTCCCGAAATAAGAAAAGCTGCAGATAAGGTTGAAAAGGCAATTATCAATAAGCCTATACTCAAAGTTGAGTTTGGGCAGGCGCACTTAAAAGAAAAAGAAGCCGAGTTTAGCGACGTAACCGTCAAGAAAATAGAAACCTACGGCAAGGCGATGGTGACACGATTCAAGTCAGCCAACCATCCTGACGGACTTAATATTTACACCCATAACCAATTATACGGGCGCTTCTTTATAGTGCCTCAGATATTTTTGTTTTGAATGATCAAGAAGTATTGGATCACCCTTTTATTAAAAAAATTGGCAAGGATGTTCTTAACCCTGCGACAACGGTTGACTTTATAAAAGAAAGACTACTGTCGTCTATCTATAAAAACCGCCAGTTGGGCGGATTTTTAACTGAACAGTCATTCATAGCAGGTTTGGGAAATTACTTACGTTGTGATGTGCTTTTTGTCGCAAAGATACATCCTAGCAAGAAACCATCAGAACTTAGTGGTGAGCAAATAAACCAGCTATCACAAACAATACTTGATTTGCCAAGACAGTCGTACAACACCGCTAGCATCACAAATAATCTTGATAAAGTCGAAAAACTACTTGCGCAAGGCTCTACCCTTGAAGACGCACGTTTTTGGGTATTCCGCCGTGATGGTTTGCCTTGTTACGATTGTGGAACAACACTAATCAAACAGAAAATGGGCGGGCAGGCTTGCTATTTATGCGAGAATTGTCAGAAGATATAAAAGCACACCCCCCTACTTTTACATGATAGCTGGAAAAGTAGCTTTTTTTAGTATAGAATCTCTCGCCCAATGTTTGAGGAGCGTTGCAATCTGATTTCTCTGTTTAATAGAACAGAAGACATATCAGGCTAGGCTCAAACATATCTACATTTGCAACGACGCTCAGCTATATTTTAAGGAGAACTTATTATGGCTGGGAATCATCTATTTACTTCCGAGTCTGTATCAGCGGGTCACCCCGATAAAATGGCAGATCAAATCTCTGATGCCATTCTTGATGCAATTCTTGAACAAGACACCGAAGCACGTGTAGCCTGTGAAACTATGGTTAAAACGGGCATGGTTGTACTTGCCGGCGAAGTTACCACTTCTGCAACTATTGACTACGAAAGAATTGTACGCGATGTTGTTAATGACATCGGCTACAACTCATCTGAAATCGGCTTTGATGGCGAATCTTGTGCCGTACTTAACGCACTAGGCCAGCAGTCACCTGATATCGCGATGGGTGTTGATCGTGCTGATAAAGAATC
This sequence comes from Cocleimonas sp., assembly GCA_021647365.1. Lineage (GTDB taxonomy): Bacteria > Pseudomonadota > Gammaproteobacteria > Thiotrichales > Thiotrichaceae > Cocleimonas. The sequence goes on from JAKIUW010000025.1 coordinate 38,739, forward strand.
ACAAGGCGCGGGCGACCAAGGCTTGATGTTTGGTTATGCAAGTAACGAAACTGATGTTTTGATGCCTGCTCCAATTACTTACTCACACCTTCTTGTTGCTAAGCAAGCAGAGCTAATGAAGAATGGCACATTGCCTTTCTTGCGCCCTGATGCAAAATCTCAGGTAACATTCCGTTATGAAAATGATAAGCCAGTAGCTATTGATGCAGTTGTGCTTTCAACTCAACATAATCCTGATATCAAACTTTCTGATCTTCAAGAAGCAGTGATGGAAGAAATTGTTAAGCCAGTTCTACCAGCTGAGTGGCTAAATGCTGATACTCAATACCACATCAATCCAACAGGTAACTTTGTTATCGGTGGTCCAGTGGGCGATTGTGGTTTAACAGGTCGTAAGATTATCGTTGATACTTACGGCGGAATGGCGCGTCATGGCGGCGGTGCATTCTCTGGTAAAGACCCCTCAAAAGTTGACCGTTCTGCGGCTTACGCTGGTCGTTATGTTGCTAAGAATATTGTTGCTGCTGGTCTTGCTGAGCGTTGTGAAATTCAGGTTTCTTATGCTATTGGTGTTGCAGAGCCTACTTCAATCTCAATTGATACATTCGGCACTGGCACTATCAGTGATGAAAAGATTGAAGCATTAGTTCGTGAAAACTTCGATTTACGCCCTTATGGCATTCTTACTATGCTTGATTTGTTAAAGCCTATCTATCGCCAGACTGCATCTTACGGTCACTTTGGTCGTGAAGATATTGGTTTGCCTTGGGAAAAGACAGATCGTGCTGATGCATTAAAGGCTAGCGCTTAATCAAAATATTATTAACACCTCTGAGGAGCGTTGCGTTTCTTACATTTACAACTAAGAAGAAACAAGGCTCAGAGGTGAGATTATTTACAACGACGCTCCTCAATTTTTAATGAGAGAAACAAAATGAACGATTACATCGTAACTGACATCAGTCTTGCAGACTGGGGTCGCAAAGAATTAACCATCGCTGAAACTGAAATGCCTGGTCTTATGGCACTTCGTAAAAAATACGCAGATGAGCAACCATTAAAAGGCGCGCGTATCGCGGGTTCTTTACACATGACAATCCAAACAGGTGTTTTGATTGAAACATTGACTGCTCTTGGCGCTGAAGTGCGTTGGGCATCTTGTAACATCTTCTCAACTCAAGACCATGCAGCCGCAGCTATTGCAGAGTCTGGCGTTCCTGTTTTTGCTACTAAAGGCGAGACCTTGGATGAGTACTGGGATTATGCTCACAAAATCTTCGAATGGCCAAATGGTGATACGGCTAACATGATTCTTGATGATGGTGGCGACGCTACTATGCTTATCGAGTTAGGTACAAAAGCTGAGTCTGATCTTTCGGTTTTAGACAACCCAGAAAGTGAAGAAGAAGTTTCACTTTACAACTCTATTAAAGAGAAGCTAAAGACATCACCAAACTGGTACTCAAACATCCGCCCAGGCATTCAGGGTGTTACAGAAGAGACTACAACAGGTGTTCATCGCTTATACGAGATGGAAAAAACAGGCGAGCTAATCTACCCAGCTATCAACGTAAACGACTCTGTAACAAAGTCTAAGTTTGATAACCTTTACGGTTGTCGTGAGTCTTTAGTTGACGGCATCAAGCGTGCAACAGACGTAATGATCGCAGGTAAAATTGCGGTTGTATTAGGTTACGGTGACGTGGGTAAAGGTTGTGCACAATCTCTACGTGGCTTAGGCGCGACAGTATGGGTTACAGAGATTGACCCTATCTGTGCATTACAAGCAGCGATGGAAGGCTACCGCGTTGTAACCATGGATGATGTTGCTGATCAAGGTGATATCTTTGTTACCGCTACGGGTAACTTCCACGTTATCACGGAAGAGCACATGCTTAAAATGAAGCATGAGTCTATCGTGTGTAACATCGGTCATTTCGATAATGAAATCGCGTGTGCAGATATGGAAAAGTATGAATGGGAAGAGATCAAACCACAGGTTGATCACATTATCCTACCGAGCGGCAACCGCATCATTTTGCTTGCACAGGGTCGTTTAGTGAACTTAGGTTGTGCGACGGGTCACCCTAGTTTCGTTATGTCTAACTCATTCACGAACCAAGTTTTGGCTCAAATCGAAATCTTTCAAGACGACGGCAGCAAGTACGAGAACAAAGTTTACATGCTACCTAAATCATTAGACGAAGAAGTGGCACGTTTACACCTTGAAAAGATCGGTGTTAACTTGACTGAGTTGACTGATTATCAAGCTGATTATATTTCAGTGGATAAGAAAGGTCCGTATAAAGTTGAGCATTACAGATATTAATTAGTAAGCAAATATCGTCATTTTGGTATGCACCAGAATGACGTATGCCAAAAGCCTCTTCTCTTTCTTGCAAAGGAAGGGGCTTTTTTATGCTTCAACTTTCGCTCAATAACATGAGCATGGAGTAATTATGAAAGCACAATCATTCAGTTTTGAGTTTTTTCCACCTAAGACAGAAAAGGGTATCGAAAACTTAGCAAAAGTACGCGATGAATTTGCGAAGCTTGATCCTGCCTTTTTCTCAGTGACTTATGGCGCTGGTGGATCAACACAAGATTCAACCATCAACACCGTCATTACTACGCAGAAAGAATCAGGTATTCCAACAGCCTCGCATCTTTCTTGTGTAGGTTCTAGCGCAGAGCAAATTCGCGATATTCTTGCACTGTATAAAGAAAATAACATCAATCGCCTTGTAGCCTTACGTGGAGATTTACCTTCAGGTATGCGCGACATTGGCGATTTTCAATACGCGAATGACCTAATCGCTTTTATTCGCAAAGAAACAGGCAATTATTTTCAGATAGAAGCAGCAGCCTATCCAGAAATGCACCCACAAGCTAAAAATTATCAAATAGATATTGAAAATTTCGCGCGAAAGATGAACGCAGGTGCAGACCGAGCAATCACGCAATACTTTTACAACCCTGATGCTTATTTTCACTTTATTGATAGCGTAGCAAAATCGGGGGTAGATAAGCCTGTTGTCCCTGGCATTATGCCAATTACCAATTTTGTGCAACTAGCACGTTTTTCTGATGGCACAGGCGCAGAAATCCCGCGCTGGTTACGCAAACGCCTTGAAGGCTATGGTGATGACTTGGACTCTATTCAGAAGTTGGGTAATGAGTTTATTACTGAAATGTGTGAGAAGTTATTAGCTGGTGGCGCGCCGGGATTGCATTTTTATTCTATGAATCGTGTAGAGCCGAGTAAGTCAATTTGGAACGATCTTGGGCTTACTTCTAGGGACTAATTTTTTTGGACACCTTGGTTTGTATTCTATTTTTACCGCCATGGTTTACCATCAACTCAATGCAGTCTTTTAAATAGTCTTTCATGTATTTGCTTTTTATATAAGCAGCACGGGTGGTTGAATCGGGAAAGAAGTCGGATAAATCACGAAGAACTAGGTCATTATCTAGTTTTTCAGAGTAAGACATTCTAGCAATGATTCCAGCACCATAGCCTAAACGAACATAGCTTTTAATGACATCGGAATCCATTGCGGCAAATGATATATCAGGGTCTAGCCCCAACTTATTGAATGCCTCATGAATTTTAGTTCGGCCGGTAAAACCAAATACATAGGTTAAAAGTGGATAATTAGCGATCCGTGTTAAATCAAGCTTTTCGGTTGCTAATGGGTGCTCTGGTGGAACTACTAAGACATGATTCCAGTCATAACATTTATGGACAACAAGCTCGGTGTGTCGCCCAAGTTCTTCTGTGCAAATTGCAATATCTGCATCTCTTCGATGTAGCATTTCAACGAGCTGGGAAGGGTTCCCTTGTAAGAACTGGATTTTAACTTTCGGGTATTTTTCACGAAACTCGTTGATAATACTGGGTAGGAAGTACTTGGCTTGGGTATGAGTTGTTGCTAAACGCAACTCGCCGATTCTTCCATCCCTATAATCATCAGCTATTGCGCGAATATTTTCTAAGGCTAATTCCATCATATCTGCCTCTTTTGCAATATCTAAACATAATGGAGTTGGTGATATTAAACGTTTTCCCTTGCGTTCAAAAAGGGGCATTCCCAACTCTTCTTCCAATAGATTGAGCTGTCTGCTAACAGCAGATTGAACAATGAAATGTTGTTTTGCGGCCTTGGTAATATTTAGACCATTATTCAATAGTGTTTTAAGTAATTGTAATTGTGTAATTTTCATCTCTATATCTTTAAATTAGATAAACAATTCTAATTATATCGTTTTAATCGGCTTGGTTTTTGAATGATACTTCTTCGTACACAAGAAAACGAATGAGCATGTATTACCTATGGAAATATTAAATCAACAACAAATAGAAAGGGTCTCATTGGCTGTAGAAGGATTAAATAACTTTCAGTTGGCTTGGTTAAGTGGTTACGTTTCTGGTCTTTCATCACAAAAAACTAGAATTAGCTCATATTCGGCAACAATAACCCCTTTTGAGACACCCACAATACCGAAAATAACATTGCTTTATGGTAGTCAAACAGGAAATAGTAAGCGTGTAGCTGAAGAACTTAATTCTGCTTTGCTAGCACAGGGAATTAGTGTTTCACTAAGCAACATCCTTGATTATCGCACCTCACAATTAAAAAAAGAACAGAAGTTAATTATTGTTATCAGTACACAAGGGAATGCGGAACCGCCTGATGATGCACTCGGCTTTTTCAAATTTATTGAAAGTGATCGTGTAGAAAGGCTTGAGCATCTTGAATACGCCATTTTGGGTTTAGGTGATTCTAGTTATGATGAGTTTTGTTATACCAGTGTTTATCTTGATAAGAAACTGGAAGAGTTAGGTGCTTCTCGATTTCTAGATAGATTAGATGCGGATATTGATTTTGAAGAGGTTGCTGCTATCTGGCAAAAAGATATTCTTACCTACTTTAAAGAAAATCAGACAGATCAGCAAAACGGCTTTTCTTTGCAAGAACCATTATCTTCCACATCGAAAATAAAATGGACAGAAGAAAATCCCTATCAAGCTGAAATACTTTCATTAATAGATCTCACCGCAACTGACTCTGAGCAGGAAGCTTATCATCTTGAAATTGCTATTGATGATTATGGTAGCTCGTATAAACCGGGAGACATTTTGGCTTTTCGTCCTCAAAACACTGATGAATTGGTCAATGAAATTATTAAATTTTGTGCTCTAGATGCTTCCGAGACTGTTCAATTTAAGAAAAAATCAGTTACTTTATATGATGCTTTGTTAAGTAAATTGGAAATCACAAAAATCACCAAAAAAGTTATAAAGAATTATGCTGAATCAACCCATTCAAATGTTCTTTTAAATTTTTTCGCTAATAAATCAGAGCTAGCTGATTTTATACAAAAAGCAGATCTATTGGATTTATTAAAGAGTTATCCAGAAAAAATTACGGCGCAGAAATTAGTTGATAGTTTACGTCCACTCATCTCAAGGCAGTACTCAATAGCTTCTAGTGTTAAAACTCATGCAGATGAAGTTCATATATTGGTGAAGCCTGTTGTCTACAACCATAAGGGGCGACAGCATTTAGGTGTTGCTTCAAACTGGTTGAAAAAACAAAAAGTGGGAGACACGATACCCGTTCATATTAAAGAAAATTCAGGATTTAAATTACCGAAAAACCCTGATGACAAAATCATTATGATCGGTGCTGGAACAGGGGTAGCTCCTTTTCGTAGTTTTCTCTTTGAAAGAGAAGCAAATGGAAGCAGGGGAAATTGTTGGTTATTTTTTGGTGAGCAACGTTTTCAAAGTGACTTTCTTTATCAAACTGATTGGCAGAAGTTTCTAAACGGAGGTGTGCTGGAAAGAATGACGGTTGCATTTTCACGAGATCAAGAAAAAAAGATTTATGTCCAACATAAGATATTAGAAGAAGCAGAGAAACTCTATCAATGGATATTGGATGGTGCATATTTGTATGTTTGTGGTGATATTAATCACTTGGCCGCTGATGTTCACCAAGCACTCATTAAAGTGATTTCAGAACAATCAGGAAAATCAGTAGAAGAAGCAGAAAGCTATCTACAAGAATTACAACTTCAAAAGAGATACCAGCGTGATGTTTACTAGTTAGTCCTTTTGGAAAGCAAGTCCCAAACTAAACCTAAGTCATAATATTTTTGTAATCATTACAAGCTAAGAGAAATAAGATCATGAGTAGCAATAGAGAAAAAATAGCAGAATTAAATGAGAGTTTTGCAACACTTGAATTACCGGATGCCCTAAGTAAATTAAGAGAACTTTTTTCAGGGAAAGTCACCTTGTCCAGTAGCCTTGGCCCTGAAGATCAGGTAATTACGGACAGTATTTTTTGTAATGATTTAGATATTGATATTTTTACACTGGATACTGGTCGGTTATTTGCAGAATCATACGATGTTCTTGATAAGACTGTACGTAAGTATGAGCAAAATATTCAGGTTTATTATCCTAATACGGATGCAATTGAAGACTATGTTTTTAAAAAAGGAATCAATGCTATTTACGATAGTACGAATTTGAGAAAAGAATGCTGTTTCATTCGTAAAATTGAACCACTCAATCGTGCATTAGAAGGTGTTGAAGTCTGGATTACAGGTTTGCGTGGTGGACAATCAAACTATCGTTCAAACATGAATCTGTTTGAATGGGATGAAGAGCGTAATTTAATTAAATTTAACCCATTGCTTACTTGGTCTACTGAAGATATCTGGCATTACATCAATATTTACGAGGTTCCTTATAACGAATTACATAAAAAAGGTTTTCCTAGTATTGGTTGTCAGCCTTGTACTCGTGCTATTGGGCTGCATGAGAATGAAAGGGCGGGTCGTTGGTGGTGGGAAGAAGAAGATAAAAAAGAATGTGGGCTGCATGCCACTGAGAAACAAAAGTCAGCGTGAAAGAATCCTTATAGCTAGCAAGTGGAAGTTAATATGAATGATATAGCAAATACAGAACACTCTCTTATAAAACATAAAGGTAGCGTTCAGCCCAATAGTACTGAAGTAGAAACTTATAAAGATGAGAGTAATTACTTACATGGAACGTTGCTTAGAAGTTTTGCAGATCCTTTAACAGGTTCAATTGCAGAAGCAGATACGCAACTGATTAAATTTCACGGTACCTATCAACAGGATGATCGGGATCAGCGTTTAATCCGTCAGGAGAAAAAACTAGAGCCAGCCTATTCTTTTATGATTAGAGTTCGTGTACCTGGAGGTGATTTAACTTCAACACAATGGTTAAAGCTAGATGAGATAAGTGATCAATTTGCAAATAGCACTCTAAAACTAACGACACGCCAAGCGGTGCAATTTCATGGTGTCATTAAGTTCGAACTGAAAAAAACAATTCAAGCTATGGATGAGGCATTATTAGATAGTATTGCAGCCTGTGGTGATGTTAATCGTAATGTAATGTGTACACCTGATCCTACAGTATCCCCTACGCATACTGAGGTTTTTAAATGGGCAGAGAAAATCAGTGAACACCTTTTACCTAAAACACGTGCTTATCATGAAATTTGGTTAGATGAAGGCAAGGGGGAGGGTAAAAGTTTAGTAGGATACCCAAAAGAAGAAATTGAGCCTCTCTATGGCAGACACTATCTTCCTCGAAAGTTTAAAATTGGCATTGCAATTCCCCCTTACAATGATGCTGATGTGTATACCAATGATGTTGGCATAATTGCAATTATTGAGCATGATAAGTTGCAAGGCTTTAATGTGGCAGTTGGTGGTGGAATGGGTATGAGTTTCGGTCGCGATGATACCTATCCTCGTCTTGCAACGAATATAGGCTTCATTGAGCCTGAAAATCTACTGGATGTAATTACTCGAATTGTAGAGATCCAGCGTGATTATGGTAATCGGGCTGATCGCAAACGTGCGCGTTTAAAATATACGATAGATGAGCTTGGTCTTGAGGCTTTTCGACAAAAACTCATCAAACGGCTGGGGTATGAATTATTAGCAGAAAGGCCTGTTCAGTTTAAAACCTCAGCCGACCAATTTGGTTGGTATAAAGGTATTGATGATTCTTGGCATTTAATGCTTTTTATTGAACATGGCCGAGTGAAAGATACTGCGGGACAGCAACAAAAACAAGCTCTTCAGGCAATTGCAAAAGAGAATATTTGTGGGTTTAGACTAACTGCAAATCAGCATTTGTTACTCACTAAGATTAAAGAACAAAATAAAGTAAAAATAGAAGAAATATTACACCAGTATGGTCTGTCAGCAGATTCTAGCCAACTAAGTGGAATGCGACGTAATGCTATTGCCTGCGTGGCAATGAATACCTGTCCACTGGCAATGGCGGAAGCCGAACGCTATCTACCTGAGCTTATTACTAAAATAGAGCCTATTTTGAAAAAGTATAATTTATATGAAGACGAAATAAAGATTCGAATGACAGGTTGCCCCAATGGTTGTGGTAGGTCTGTGATGGGTGAAATTGGTTTTATCGGAAAATCTTTGGGGCGCTATAACCTTTATTTAGGCTCAAGCCATCAAGGTGATCGTTTGAATAAATTATATAAAGAAAATTTGAGTGAGAATGAAATCCTGAGTGTATTGGATAAGTTATTAGGTGCATATGCTAGTAAACGAAAAATGGCAGAACACTTTGGTGATTTTGTGATTCGCGAGGGATATGTGTCTGCAACACTTAAAGGGCGAAGCTTTCATGAGTAACTTTTAATGAGGGTGCTAATGCTGAAAACACCTCATGTTATAAGATAAACTCCCTATTTAAAAAGCCAAAGATAGCTAATTATTAGTGTAGATATTAATAATACCGCAGCAATGAGTCTTTCAGGTTTTTTCATTTTTTATTGCCTCTTTTACTCTAGCTTTTACTTGCTCGGGCGCTGTACCACCTAAATGATCACGCGCTGCGACTGAGCCTTCTAGCGTTAGCACATCAAAAACATCATCGCTGATAGCATCAGAAAACTTCTGTAATTCTTCTAAAGACATCTCACTCAAATCTTTGCCTGTTTCTACACCATAGGCAACGGCGCTTCCCACAACTTCATGCGCATCTCGAAACGGCATATCTTTGCCTACTAAATAATCAGCAAGATCAGTAGCAGTTGAGAAGCCTTGCATAGCGGCGGCGCGCATTTTATCTTTATTGGTTTGTATGTGGGGCATCATGTCTGCGTAGGCACGTAGACTTCCTAATAAAGTATCTACCGTATCAAATAGTGGCTCTTTGTCTTCTTGATTGTCTTTATTATACGCAAGCGGTTGGCTTTTCATTAGCGTAAGCAGCGACATAAGCGACCCATATACACGCCCAGTTTTGCCGCGCACCAACTCTGGCACATCTGGGTTTTTCTTTTGCGGCATAATGGATGAGCCAGTACAAAAGCGGTCTGGCAGATCAATAAAGTTAAATTGCGCCGATGTCCATAAAACCAATTCTTCAGAAAAACGTGATAGGTGCATCATGATTAACGAGGCGGCAGAGATAAACTCAATCGCGAAATCACGGTCGCTTACGCTGTCTAGTGAGTTGTTTGAGGCTCTATCAAAACCAAGTAACTCGGCAACATAAGGTCGGTCGATTGGGTAGGTTGTGCCAGCTAATGCCGCCGCGCCTAGCGGTAAAATATTCACACGCGTGCGACAGTCTTGTAAACGCTCAACGTCTCGCACTAACATTTCGTACCACGCCAACATGTGATGCCCAAAGGTGATGGGCTGAGCAACTTGTAGATGGGTAAAGCCCGGCAAAATAGTATCGGCCTCACGATCAGCAACTTCTAGTAAGCCCGCTTGCAAGCGTTTAAGTTCACTAGATATGAGGTCAATCTGCTCACGTAACCAAAGGCGAATATCAGTAGCGACTTGGTCATTGCGTGATCTGCCTGTGTGGAGCTTCTTGCCTGTAATACCAATCTTGTCAGTCAAGCGCGCTTCGATATTCATGTGAATATCTTCAAGTGCAATAGACCAATCAAATTCACCTGCTTCAATCTCAGATTGAATCTCATTCAATCCAGTATGAATATCTTTAACTTCTTGCTTTGTAAGGATGCCTACCTTATTAAGCATTTTGGCGTGTGCCTTAGATCCATCAATATCATGCTTATAAAGGCGTTGATCAAACTGTATAGATGCAGTGAAGTCAGCAACAAATGCATCGGTAGACTCCGTAAAACGTCCACCCCAAGCTGAATTTGTTGCGTTTTTGTTAGAAGTATCAGAAGTATTTGAAGTTTTATTGCTATTAGACATGGTTGTTCAGTTTCCAGTAAGTATGAATTGCATACAATATGTGACAAGCGTTAGGAAATTAACGACGAAATATAAAAAAATAACGATGAGCTGTTAAATAACAGTTACCGACAGAGAAGCCATTATATAGCTATAGCTGATCAGTTGGATAATATAATAAAACAATAAAAATTAAATGAATATAGCAAGCACTGGCAAATCAATCGCATTTTTACCTGAGTTATGTACTCCTCAGGCAATCTTGCGTGTGATGGTAGGCGCTGAGGTTTTAGCCTTAGTGCATGCGCTGACCAGTGCATCGGCGACTTATGGAGCTTCTATTATTAAGTTAGGGCTTACCTCTCTCTTTATGCAATGGGTGCTTTTAAGCTCTACATTTGTTGTTTGTTTGCTCGCTAAAAGACTACGTGATTTAGATGTTACACGCTTAAGCATCGCCGTTAGTGTGATTGTTGTTTCTTTTACTATTGGCGCATCAATTCTCACAATCATGGCGGATAGTTATCAAAAAGTAGGCGTACTTCATTATTGGGATACGCCTTTTATTTTAAGAAATGCCTTTGTTGCGATGGTTTTAGTTTTGATGGCACTGCATTACTTTTATATACAAAAAGAAAGAACAGAGTTTGTACAAGCAGATTCAGGCGCAAAATATGATGCACTTCAATCACGTATGCGCCCACATTTTTTGTTTAATAGTTTAAACACCATCGCGCAGCTTATACATGTAGATCAAAATAAAGCAGAAGATGCGTTACTGGATTTAGCCGATATTTTTCGTTCAACTTTGGATACACGTAACCGTATTTCGTTAGGTGAAGAGCTGGATGTGACGCTACGTTATTTGCGTATGGAAGGTTTACGCTTAGGTAAGCGTCGCTTAAATATTGTTTGGGATATGGACAGAAAAACACTGCCATTCAATATGGAAATACCACCGCTATTGCTACAACCTCTGGTTGAAAATGCAATCTACCACGGCATACAGCCTTGTAAAGACGGCGGAACAATCGGCATTAGTTTGTACGATGCAGGAAAAACATTGGATATTGTTGTCTCGAATCCAGTTCCGCCAGCGGGAACTACGGGTCATTCAAAAGGCAACCATATTGCACAAGAGAATTTAAAGAATCGTTTGAGACTTGCTTACGGTGATCGGGCAAATCTAAAAATAACAAAAACTGAACACCAATACCGCGTTTCATTTTCGATACCAAAAGAATAATAATAGGAGTAATAATAATGACAATGAATATCCTTGTCGTAGACGACGAAGAACTCGCTCGCCAACGAATAGAGAGTCTCCTAAAAGACAACTCTGAATACAACATTTGCGCAGAGGCCGAAAACGGGGCCGAAGCACTCATGATGGTCGAACGCCATCAACCTGATTTAATTTTGCTCGATATTTCTATGCCAGTGATGGATGGACTAGAAGTAGCAAAACACCTATCAGGAATGCCAAATCCACCAGCCGTAATTTTCACTACTGCGTACGGGGAGTACGCACTAGAAGCCTTTTCAACCAAAGCAACAGGATACCTCATGAAGCCAATCAGACAAGAACAACTATTAAAAAGTCTACAACAGGCCCGTTCACTTAACCGTGCACAACGCTCAAAAGTACTAGATGACAACGAAGTAACAGGCTCAGGCCGTAAGCACATTTGTGCACGTATGCGTGG